>JAKSIR010000031.1 GCA_024398695.1 Bacteroidaceae bacterium
AACCAATAAGAAATTACCGAAATGAAAAAACTGATTTTTGTTATGATTGCCGCTATGGGTGTCTCATTGACATCGTATGCCCAGATGAGCGACAAGGAAATGAAAAAAGCCGTCACCGAGGCCAGGAAGATTGTAAAGGAGGCTAAAAAGAACATTGAAAGCGAGACCGGCAATGCATTCCAGGCAAAGAAGCTCATTGACGGAGCCATGCAGAATGACCTTCTCAAGGATTGGGATCAGACATGGATGACTGCAGCCGAAATATATTCATCCATTTTCAAGACCGAATACAACAAGTCCGTGATGCTTGGACAGAGGTTCGACACACTGGGCATGTATACCAATCTCTGCAAATGGATTGACTTTTCAATTGTAGCAGACTCACTCCAGCAGATTCCCGATGCAAAGGGAAAGACAAAGAGCGATGTCCGCAAGAATTTCGTTCAGGGTATCGTGACATATTCCGACAACCTCTTTATTGGCGGTGTCACATATCTGCAGAACAACGACTTTAAGAATGCATTCAAACTGTTTGACAAGTACATGTCACTTGAGAACCAGGAAATCTTCAAAGACGCCATGGCTCAAGAGGCTAATTTCACTGAGAATCATAGCAGAAACGCATTCTACACCGCATATTCGGCATACAGCAATGACGACTGGAACAACTGCCTGAAATATGCGCAGATGGTTGATGATGAAAAGAACGAAGAAACCGCCATGCTGTTCATTTGCACAAGCTATGCAGGTATCGGCGATACTGTAAAATGGATTGAGTCACTCAAGGACGGAATTGTCAAATTCCCCACCAACACATCATTCTATGACCAGCTTCTTGGTTACTATTCAGGAAAGAACGACAACACCGCTCTTGAATCATTTGCCACGGAAATGATTGCAAGCAACCCCGACAAGGCAACAAACTACTACATTCTGGGCTTCCTTGCACAGCAGGGCAAAGATTATGACAAAGCCATCGAGCAGTACAACATTGCACTTGAAAAGGACGAAACATTCACAATGGCATATGACAACATCTGCCTGTGCTATATGATGAAGGCTGCCGATCTTGAAAATGCAAACACAAAAGTGGATCCACGTTCTGCCGCCGGCAAGAAACTGCAGGCTCAGGTTGACGATATGGTAAAACAGACAATCCCGTATTACGAGAAGTGGCGCACAGTCAAGCCGGACGAAGTTGCAAAATGGGGCAACGGTCTTTATGGCGTATACTACAGACTCAGAATGACCAAGGAATTCAATGAAATTGAAAAGCTCCTTCAGGATAACGGTCTGATGTAATCACCGGTATTGCCAAGCACAAAGAGAAAGAGGCTCCAATTTCGGAGCCTCTTTTTTTGTATTCCTGCTGAGGGAGAAGATAGGAAAGATAATAGGCTGCTTCCTGTATTCGGAGCAGCCTATTTAACATAATAGTGATTATGTTACAAAAGTGCCATTTCTAAAATGCAAGCATCATTTCTTGCTTTCGGCAATTATGTCAAGAGCTCTGTCAAGAACAGTCGTGTCATCAAGGAGAACACTGCCGCCATTTGGACCCGGTTCAATGTGGAATCCTACCGATGAACCTTGCTTGTAGTCGTTGCCGCCAAAGAAATTACGTACAGTCTCAACATCAATACCCAGTTCATCGGCAATCCTGTGAATACTGCCTTCGGGCAATTGCGCCTTAATCTGGCGCAGTTCATTGAATGAAATAAGTTTCGGCATATCAATTGGTTTTATTGATTAGTAAAATAATATAAGGTTTATAATAACTGTCTGAGACATGCAAAAATCAATATGAAGATTCCCGTTCCGAATAAAAACGAAAGGAAAAGGAATATGTCTTCTCTTTTGAATCCGGAACTGGTAAATATATTGCTGTAGCGGTCAACGCATACCGGACTGAGCAGTTTTCCTTTTGAATACAGCCTGAACAGCCAGTAAAGAAGTGTGCCGGTCAAAGTGCCGAAAGCTGCACCTACCAGAATATCTCCCACAAAATGCACGCCTAAATACACTCTTATCAGAGAATTGACTGTAGCCCAGATGCCGACTGACAGGCCGAACCACCAATCACGTACAATCCACATGAGAAGAACCGCTATGCCAAAGGAATTGGCGGCATGTCCTGAAAAGAAGCCATACAGGAGTCCGTGATATCCACCGACAGTATCAATCTGATGCAGCATCGACAAGTCTCTGGATGGACGGAACCGGGCAAAAAACGGCTTTGCGAAATGTGAAGACACCTGATCGCAGATGACAACCGTCAGTACAATGAGAATTAGTATGGGAATAAGGTACCTGCTCTCGACATTACGGATTATCAGATAAACTGCCGCCAATGCCAATGGTATCCAGACCCATATTGTGGTATACAGATTTGACACACTGTCAAGATAAAGCGAATCACTGCCGTTCAACGCCAGTGTCGCCATCTTGTCGATGTCAATAAGACTCTGTATATCAATCATTTGCTGTCATTACTAAATAATTTCTATTGCACTGAGCGGTAACCAGCCCGTATTGCCGTCTTCCAGCCTTATTTCCACCCACTCTTTCATTCCTGAATCCAGAATTTCAACTTTTCTGCCTTCGTGGATGGTAAACAGATCGGTACCGCTTTCAATGGGAGTACTCTTGACTGTAACACTTGGAACCATGATGATTGCAGCATTACGTTCGCTGATGTTTCCCATCTGTGTAAAAGCGAAGATAAATGATAAAATGGAAAAAACAAAGAAAATCGAAGCAAATCCAAGCGAAATTTTTCTGACTGAATATTTCTTCGAAAACATCAGCAGGCCTACGCACAGGACTGTCAGGGCAAACAGTACAATAACCGATACCGACCACTGTCTGACATCAAGACTGGACCTGACCGATGCGAACCAGACGGCCGGCAAAAACCTGTTCTTCGGGTTGACCTTATCGACCGTCTTTGTGCGGGCCAGTTCAAGATTGAACCTGATATCGTCATCGGAAGGATCAAGCAAATAGGCGCGTTCATAGCATAATACAGCCCTTGCAATCTCATCCTGCTTGTACCAGCAGTTGCCAAGATTCATATACACCGTGGCATTCACGCCAAAGTTTTCAATGATGTCCTCATACAGCGATGCGGCAGTCATGAAATCGCCATGAATATATGCACTGTCGGCAGCAGCGGCAATGCTGTCACTGTTCTCCCGGGCATGAGTCTGGAATGTCAGACACAGACTCATCACCGCAAATGCCATTATCCTTTTCATTGTCATCTATACCCTTATGTTACCTGATGGAGTTTTCAATCTTTCCTATTGTATCTGAAGCTTCTTCATACAGACGGTCCATCCTTCCGGTATCATCACCTGGAGCGAACCTTACGAACTCGCAGTCGTCCAGAAGATGAATAATGGTCTGAACCAGTTCCGTCTGTGTTCCACGCTTCTCCAAGGCTTCGCGTATATTGTCCTTGGACAGTTCCGCTACAGGAATTGCAAGACGGTCACCCAGATATCCGGAAATGGCGCGCATCATTTCATCGTAGAACTGATCCTTCTGACCGGCCTTCATGAGTCTGGCAGCCTTCTTCAAACGCTTTGATGCAACCGAGCCGGCTTTCTTCACCCTGACGCCAGTCTGGCTGGCGCTGTCACGGACACGCTTGCGCTGTGTCATGGCTACCAGAAGAAGAACAATGACGGGCAATGCCAGCCCCGCGTAGAACAATGGCGTGCCGAACAGAAGATGCCTGTCAAAGCGCAGGTTGTCCGATGTAGAATGGAAGCGCACATCCTGTCCCACATACTTGAGTTCCTCCTTGCTGACATATGCCGATACCGGCTGGGACTGCTCGCCCCCCTGCCCTTTTGCCACATCCAGCGTATATTCGTCGGTCTTGATCAGACGGTATTCACCGCTCTTGGTGTCAAAGAACTGGAATTCTACGGAAGGAATGGTATACTGTCCGGCATGGCGTGGAATGACCAGATATTCGAACACCTTGTTCCCTGTCTGGCGGCCGTTCTTCAGACTGTACTTGTTCTCAACCTTCGGATCATAGACGTCAAAGTCCTGCGGGAACCTGACTTGCGGAGTCTTGACAAGCTTGAGGTTGCCTGTTCCTGAAAGCACCACTCTCAGTGTAACGGCATCGTTAGCCGTGACTTCGGCAGGATTCAGCGAAGAGCTGATGCTGAAATCCCCCACACCGCCGTAGAACGCATCGGTCTTGCCTGACGGCAACGGTTTGACATCGATTTCAATCTTTCTTGCTACAAGAGTCTTTCTAACCTGCTGATACCGTGTATTGAAGAAGAAATCCAGCATGTCATCCGATGCGACGGGAATCTCGATGATTCCCTCAAAATCGACAGCCGGTATCTCAAGTGTGCCGGACTGCTGGGGAAACAGCACGTACTGGCAATAGTCCAGTGTACGGTAATTCTTTCCGTTATAATGCTCCAGCTGGAATTCCTTGCGCTGTGGCAGGTCAACTTCCTGCACATGACAGTTCTTCAAGTCGGGCATCTTGCCGCGTACATCCTCCAAAGACACGGAAGGCGACACATACAGCTTGTATGTAAGAAGAACCGCTTCCTGCTCATATACGGTTTTGCGGTCAACGGTCGCCAGCATGAAAATGTCATCGCCTGAAACACTGCCCGACGAACTGCCTGACGAACTGCCTGACGACGTACGTCCGGCACTCTGCTGCTGGCTCTGCCGGTCTGGAGGAAGCACTTTGACAGTGAGGGAATTGGACTGCATAGGCTGCTTTTCGGCTGTAATGGTAGCCGGGCCTATTGTGATTTCGCCTTCAGAATTGGCCATCACCGTATACGAATATGTAATGGTCGTGCTCTGGGTCGATTTTCCGTTTATGCTGGAAAAACTGGTAGAAGTCGACGTGTTGGGTCCCGACAGGACTGACAGCCCTGTCATTGCAGGTGCACGGAAATCGTCTACTTTGCGTGTATTGACGGTATATGAGATTCTGAACCTTTCACCCTGGACCACCGTCTTTGGCGCCTGAGCGGTAAAAGACAGCTCGTCAGCCTGGGCATTTCCCGCTCCGAGCAGGAGCAGAAGCGCCGTAATCACTGACAGCTTCGTTGCGTTTTGGAATATTTTCATGATTACCAATCCTTTTCAAGTTGTTGTTTCGGGCTGACGTTCAGGCGCTTCTGTACGCGTTCCTGAACATCCTTTTCATCCTGCATTGCCGCGTCAAGCAGTTGCTGGGCATTTTCCTTGGACATATTCTGCTGCTCCTGCTGTTGCTGCTGTTGCTGCTGATCCTGTTGCTGTTGCTGATCCTGCTGCTGGTCCTGCTGGTCCTTCTGGTCCTGTTGCTGCTGTTGCTGGTTCTGCTGCTGTTGCTGGTTCTGCTGCTGTTGCTGTTGCTGCTCTTTCAGCATTTTCTGAGCCAGAATCATATTATAGCGGGTCTCATTGTCGTCAGGATTGTTTCTGAGTGCCTGTTTGTATGATTCGACAGCCTTATCATACTGTTCTGACATATGATAAACCACACCTTCATTGTGATAGTTCTCCGCAAGTTCCCTTTTGCACTTCTCCAGACGTTTCTGCTGTGACCTCGACTGTACACCGTCCATAAGAGTCTTCTTTTCAGCCTCAAGCACATTGGCAGCCTTTCTGTACTGTTCAATGGCCTCATTCGGCTTTTGCTGTGCGGTATACGAATTGCCCAGGTTATACAATGCCTGGTACAACTCAGGATTGGCGTCTATCGCCTTTAGATAATTCTCTTCAGCCTTGACAAACAGACTGTCTTCAAACTGTCTGTTTCCCACCCTCAAGTATGAACGGTCCGAACGCTGGGCCACACACAATGCCGGAACAAGCATCAGGGCAGAGAGCGTAATTATTCTGTTCATGGTCATTTGTCTTCAGAACGTTTAAGCAGATTGAACTTCTTGAGCTTAAGATTCGAGCTTTCGCATATCAGCGCCCCGAACAGTACCAGTATCAGCATAATCCATGCCAGCCCGCGGAACTGCTCGTCAAACTCGGTAAATACGGTTGTCTCGACATCGGCCTTTGCCAGTTTGTCAAGTTCATTCAGAAGTGCCTTCTCGGCCGAATTGGAATTGTCCACATAGAAATACGAGCCTTTGCCGGCAGCTGCAATGTCACGGCACATGGACTCGTTCAGTTTGGACACGACCGGATTGCCGTCCTTGTCCTTGCGGAAATTGCCGCTTCCGTCACCCACAGGAACCGGAGTGCCCGACGGCAGGCCAACGCCAAGGACATTCACAATGTAGCCTTGTTCCGCGGCAGCCTGAGCCGCTTCAACCGCACCGCCTTCATGGTTTTCGCCATCGGTAATCAGTATAATGGCCTTCCCCACTCCCTCGTTCGGAGTAAAACTGCGCACGGCAAGTTCGATGGCAGCCCTGATGTCTGTACCCTGACGTGCTATCAGACTGGGGCTGATTGTATTCAGAAAAACTTTGGCCGATACGAAATCGCTTGTAATGGGCAACTGCACGAATGCGTCACCGGCAAACACTATCATGCCAATCTTGTCGTTCTCGAGACGGTCAACCAGATTGGATACGATGCGCTTTGACTTTTCAAGACGGTTCGGACTGACATCGTCCGCCAACATTGAATTGGAAATGTCCAGAGCAATGACGGTTTCTATGCCCTGACGTGTAACCGTTTCCTGATGCGAGCCGAACTGAGGCCTTGCCAGCATCAGACAACACAGGCCGAATGCTGCTGCCAGCAGCCAGAATTTCAGACTGGCGCGTCCTTCCGAAGCGTCAGGCATGAGCCTGGCCAACAGTTCCGGCTCGCCGTACCGGGCCAATTTCCTCCTGTGACTGATGTTTGAGTATATGTGCAGTCCCACCAGAACTGCAAGAAGCACCAACAGGTACAGATATTCGGGATTTGCAAACTTGAACATAACTAAATGCTTTAAGGTATTGTTCTGAGTATTGTCTGTTTCAGGACAATCGCAGCCATAAGCACAAACAGAAGAATCAGTGCATACAGCTGGTATTCTTCCTCATTACTGCTGAACTCCTTGACCTGCAGTTTGGTACGTTCCAGCTTGTCAATCTGTTCATACACTTCCTTCAATTTGCTGTTGCTTGTGGCACGGTAATACTGGCCATCGGCAATCCCGGCAATCTGACGAAGCATGTCCTCATCGATTTCAACAGCCATATTCATATACTGGATGCCGAAATTTGTCTGTACCGGATATGGAGCCGTTCCGTTGGTTCCCACTCCAATGGTATAGACTCTTATGCCAAAGCTCTTTGCCATTTCGGCGGCAGTCAGAGGCGATATCTCGCCGCGGTTATTGGAACCGTCGGTCAGCAGTATTATGACCTTTGACTTGGCCTGGCTGTCTTTCAGACGGCTTATGGCATTGGCCAGACCCATTCCTATTGCGGTACCGTCATCAATGATTCCCCTGGCGGCAATGTCGCTGCTGACTCCTTGGAACATATTCAGCAGCACCGTGTGGTCAATTGTCATCGGACATTGCGTAAAGGCCTCCCCTGCAAAGATGGACAATCCTATATTGTCATTCGGACGGCCGTTTATGAACTCGGCAGCAACGCTCTTGGCGGCTTCAATGCGGTCAGGCTTGAGGTCCTGGGCCATCATGCTGGTCGACACGTCCATACACATCATTATGTCAATGCCTTCAATTTCAGTATCCTGCCACCGGTCCGTGGTCTGCGGACGGGCCAGAATTATTGAAAGAAGCACTATGGCAAGCATTTCAAGAATGAACGGAACGTGCACCAGATACGCCTTCCAGCTTCCCGGCATGTTCATGAAGGCGGCTGTCGAAGGCACGGCCAGACTGGCCTTGCGTCTGCGGCCCCTCAGGACATACCACACAGTCAGAGGAATGACAAGCAGAATCAGTAACAGACATGCACTGTTGGCAAATATCATGGGCAGCGTTTTTTAAAAGAACAGATAATACAGTTTGACAACAAGACAGGCAGCGGCCCCCAACGAAGCGGCTACGGAAAGGATGAAAGCGACAAGCAGAGCAATTCTGGCTTCTTTGCTGCGTTTCTCGACAATGACCGTATCTTCAAGAACCACAGGCTCCGGGCTTTCAGATTCCTGAACCATTGTTGTCTTTACAAATTCCATCGCTCCAAGCAGATTACGGTCATTCTCTCCCAAAAGCGGCTGAGCCTTTGCAAATTTGACCATATCGGCGGTTGAAAGCAGTTCCGACAATTCCCCGATGGAAGACTTGTCACCGCTATTGCGCAGATTTTCAAGAATTTCGGCCGATGTCATCTCGGTGGCGCTGAAGCCGAAACGTTCATTGATATAGGTACGCACAATATCGGTCAGGATGGTATAATACTGTTTCGCATCCTGATCATGAGCACTTCCTGACTTGCGCAGACTCTCTATAGCCTCAAGTGCACGTATATGTGCCGGCACTTTAGGCTCGCGCCTTATCTTCTTGATAATAGGCATGTTGTCATTGTATCTGCGAAGCGAGAATACAGCCACGAAAATTGTGCCGGCCAATACTGCCAAATACAGCAGCGGCCATGCCAGCTCATTGAAAGCCAACGGCATTTTCATGTTTTGCTTGGGCGGAAAAATCTCCTTTTCCTGGCCTTCTGGAATGTCATAGACAAGAAACGACACGGCCTGGGAATTTGACAGATACTCCTGACCGTCAACAGAAACTGCAACAGGGGGAATATATACCAGTGCGGAATCAAAACAGGTAACGGTATAGTTTCTGGAAATGACCATACGGTTGCCCTTGTCAAGATACTGCGTATCGGTCAGGACAGGAGGAAGTATTTCCAGTCCGCCGACAATGGTGTCGGTAAACGACGGGAATTCGACCTTGCTGTCCCTGTCACAGCTGACCTCCAGATGAAAGCCTGTCTGTTCGCCTACCCAGAGCGCGACAGAATCGACCCTGGCATCAACACTGACACTGCTTTGAGCCGCAGCCGGATATGCTGCCAGTGAAAACAGGACGGCCGATATTATTGTTCTGAATAATCTCATATTTCAATTCCGTTTTGCAAACAGGCACATCAGCGCCTTTACATAATCCTGGTCAGTACGCACGGAAACGCTGTCAACGCGGCTGCGTGTCAGGTTGTCGGAAAGCCTCTGCATCATATCGGCGTACCACTGTCCATGAGCCTTGCGGACCGCCTTTGAAGATGTATCGACATATATGTCCTGGCCGGATTCCAAGTCCTTCATTCTGACCAGACCCACATCGGGCAGTTCCTCCATTCGCCTGTCATAGACGCGCAGGGCGACCACATCGTGTTTGCGGTTGGCAATGGTAAGAGCGTTTGAATAGTCATGAGAATCCATGAAATCGCTCAGCAGGAAAGCCGTACATCTTTTCTTGACGGCTCCTGTCAGGAATTCCAACGGCACCGATATGTCAGTTCCGTTGCTTTGAGGCTGGAAATCAAGCAGTTCACGAATGAGATACAATATATGCCTGCGGCCCTTCTGAGGCGGAATGAACTTCTCCATCCTGTCGCTGAAGAACATCAGACCGACCTTGTCATTGTTGCCGATTGCTGCGAATGCCAGTGTCGCAGCTATCTCAGTAAGCAATTCGCGCTTGAAGCATGTTCCCGTACCGAAATTGAGGCTGTTCGAAACATCCACCAGAAGCATGACCGTAAGTTCACGCTCCTCCTCGAACACCTTGCTGTACGGCTTGTTCATGCGTGCCGTAACATTCCACTCAATGTCGCGCGCATCGTCACCGTACTGGTACTCGCGCACCTCACTGAATGCCATACCGCGTCCCTTGAATGCGGTATGGTACTGTCCGGCAAAGATATTGTTCGACAGACCCCTGGTCTTGATTTCAATCTTGCGGACCTTGGCAATAAGTTCACCGGTTTCCATGATCAAGGCACTTCAACCTTGTTCAAAATGCGGCTTACAAGTTCGTCTGACGTCACGTTAGTCGCTTCGGCCTCGTACGACAGACCGATACGGTGACGCAGTACGTCATGTGCGATTGCACGTACATCTTCAGGCACGACATACCCGCGGCGCTTGATGAATGCGTATGAACGTGATGCAAGCGCCAGGTTTATGGAAGCACGTGGAGATCCGCCGAACGAAATGAGTTCCTTGATGTCCTTAAGTCCGTAATTCTCGGGATATCGTGTGGCAAACACGATGTCAGCAATGTACTGCTCTATCTTTTCATCAAGGTATACCATTTCGACGACCTTGCGGGCCTGTACAATCTCATCGGTTCCCATAACCGGTCTGACACTTCCGGTCTCATGGTGAATCTGCTGATGTATGATCTTCTTCTCCTCTTCAATCTTCGGATAGCCGACAACGGCCTTCAGCATGAAACGGTCCACCTGGGCTTCGGGCAGCGGGTATGTACCCTCCTGTTCAATGGGGTTCTGGGTAGCAAGAACCAGAAACGGCTTGGGAAGCTGGAATGTTTCACCTCCAAGAGTCACCTGACGTTCCTGCATAGCTTCAAGCAGAGCACTCTGAACCTTGGCCGGAGCACGGTTTATTTCATCGGCAAGAATGAAATTCGCAAATACCGGTCCCTTCTTGGCAACGAACGTGTTGTCCTTCTGGCTGTATATCATCGTACCCACAACGTCGGCAGGCAGCAGGTCGGGAGTAAACTGGATTCTGTTGAATTCTCCGTCAATAAGCTGGGCCAAAGTTTTGATGGCAAGTGTCTTGGCAAGTCCGGGGACACCCTCCAGCAGAATATGTCCATTCGAAAGAAGACCTATGAGAAGCGATTCGACAAGATGCTTCTGTCCTACAATCACCTGATCCATTCCGGCCATGAGATTGGTAACGAAGGAACTTTCCTTTTCAATGCGTTCGTTCAGTTCCCTGATGTCAATAGTTTCACTCATTTCAATAGATATTAGTCATTCAATACTCTTCCAAAAATAGCGCATACGTAAAGCGGTTGCCATATAAATAGTCTTAACAACTGCTTTCTTTGTTAAATGCCCGTCAGCGGTTGACAATGACAGGAATCCTTATCACGTCACCGACATCGATCATGTTGGTGCTGCCACCGTTGAAGCAGGCTATATACGGCCACAGTTTCTTGGTGCCGTAATACTTGAGTGACAGCCTTGAAAGTGTCTCGCCGGACGCTACGACATGCTCCGCAAGCAAACCGGCAATACGGTAGTTGACCGTATCCGATGCCGAGAACTCCGAAAGGTCGCGCTTTTCATCAGCTTCAAGCAGTACAAGCTTGCCGGATGGAACCGTGCTTGCGGGCTGGACCTGTTTTGAGGCAGGTTTCACTACCGGTTCAGGTTCAGGAACCGGCTCTGCTACGGTATCAGGCTGATGCCCACCGACAGCCGCAGAATTGGCCGTAACGGTATCGGCATCGGCCTGAACAGAATCCTCATACAGTGACATGAGCTGCTCATATTCCATTTTCTGGCGGATAGCCGATGCCTGCGAGTACTTCCTTTCCGTCTCCATATCGCTGAAAATGGCCACTGCCACTGCCGGCCATACGGCATACACTATCACCCACAATGCCACGATGACTGAGAGAACCCACGCCAGGATCTTCAATCCGGCAGCAAGGACAGGCGGCAGATGGCGCACTTCACGGTCATGCGTCCCTCCTGCAGGCAATATCGGTCCTATCACAACGCCATCGGGACTCTTTTGCGGCAGAGGCTTAGTTGAAACGGACGGCACAGATTCTTCAGAGGCTTCCGAAGTTTCCTGCAACTGTTTCTCCATATCCTCCCTTGCCATAGCTTCCTTGGCCATAGCTTCCTTACCCATAGCCTTGACTGCGGCCACCTTCCTGGCTATTTCAGAATCGGCGGACTCTGTCTGTTTCGGAACATCGGCAGGAACAGCTTCCTGCGGTCTGCTGGACTGGGACTTATTCTGCTGTTCCTCTTTCTCAATCTTTGCAAGTTCATCCAACTGATTGTCTGTCAGATTAATAGTGTCAAATGAAGCAAAAGGCTGATTGATGAAATCCTTGAGCTCGGCTTCCGGAATGAAATTGATTTTCTGATGCCCTTCAATGACAATGCGTTCACCCGTATTGACATTGACGCTTTCGCGGTTTTCGGTCTCTACAAGCTTGAACGTGCCCAGGCCCTTGACCTTGACCAGTCCCTCTTCGATGACTTTTTCCGAAATGATGTCAAAGAAGCTCCTGACGAACTGCTCGGACCAGTTTCTTGACATGCCGCTGGCCTGAACGAACTTCTCGACAAGCTGCTGGAAATTAATCTTATTGTCCATAGTCCGATGTTATCTCAGTTTTTCCTTGAGAACAGAACTCGGTTTGAAGGAAAGTGCAAGTTTCGGCGGAACCAGCATACGCACGCCGGTTGTCGGATTGACCGAAATCCTTTCATTCTTCTTCTTCACTTCAAACACTCCGAATCCGGACAGGCTGACGGCATCGCCTTCATGCCATACCTGCTGGAGAACTTCAACCAGGGTCTGAACGTGCTCAGACGCCTGTTTCTCATCAATTGAGCACTTACCCGACAATTGGGTCAAAAACTGTCTGTTGTTCATGTCTGTCCTATTGTGCTAAGTTGTGGTTCATGAAATTTCAGCGTAAAGGTCAAATTCCTGCGCAGATGTAATTCTTGCATTGTAGAAATGGCCGATTTCAAGACCTGGCCCCGATGCGGGAATGAGAATCTCCGGATCGACATCAGGCGAATCGAACTCGGTGCGTCCCACATACCAGTCTCCTTCAATTCTGTCTATTACCGTTCGGAACGTCTTGCCGACCTTCTGCAGGTTCAGTTCGCAGGATATGTCCTGCTGGACACGCATCAGACGCGAAAGACGCGACTGCTTGGTCTCTTCGTCAATATCGTCCTTATAGTGCAGGGCTGAATATGTACCGTCCACTTCGCAATACGCAAATGCGCCCATACGTTCAAAGCGCTGCCGCTTCACGAATTCAAGCAAGCGGTCGTAATCATCCTGCGTCTCACCCGGAAAACCGACCATCAGCGTGGTTCTCAAATGAATGCCCGGCACCCTTTCGCGTATCTCGGCCAGCAGTTCTTCGGTCTGTGCACCGGTAATGTTGCGGTGCATGCGCTTGAGAACCGGATCGCTGATATGCTGCAGCGCCAGGTCCATATATCTGCATACGTTATCCCTTTCACGCATGACATCCAGCAGATCGAGCGGAAAATCATTCGGATAGCCGTAATGCAGCCTTATCCATTCAATCCCGGGTATGTCGGACAGACGCCTCACAAGGTCTGCAATCATAGGTCTGTGAGCCACTTCCGTGCCGTAATACGTCAGATCCTGCGCAATGAGCTGAATCTCCTTGACTCCACGGGATGCCAGAAGCTCAGCCTCGGCCAGAATATCCTCCTGACTGCGGGAACGGTACTTTCCGGTCATGAGAGGTATGGCACAGTATGCACATCCGCGGTTGCACCCTTCGGCAATCTTGAGATAGGCGTAGTGCGACGGCGTAGTCAGAAAACGGTCATTCTCCAATTCAGAATGCCAGCCGTTTCCGGTCAGACTGACAATGCGGTCCCAGTCAAACTTGCCGAACCAGCCGTCAACCTCCGGAATCTCAGCTTCAAGTTCAGCCTTGTATTTCTGTGACAGACAGCCCATTACGAACAGCCGACCTATTTTGCCCTGTTCCTTGAGCCTGCCGCATTCCAGAATCATCTGTATTGATTCCTCCTGTGCATCTCCAATGAAACCGCAGGTATTGATTACGACAGTCTGGGCCGACGGCTTTTCGGGGTCATGCCTGACCGTCAGTCCGTTCGCCCTGAACTGAGCCATAAGTTTCTCTGAATCAACCAGATTCTTGGAACAACCCAAAGTGATTATGTCAACCGTATCCTTTCTCACCTGACCGTTTCTCCAAATAATGAATCAACAAATTCCGTCTTCGAGAACTCCTGCAGACTGTCAATGCCTTCGCCAAGCCCCACATACCGGACCGGAACCTGGAACTGGTCTGAAATGCCTATTACCACACCTCCCTTTGCAGTCCCGTCCAGTTTGGTGATTGCCAACTCCGTGACCTTCGTGGCCAGAGTGAACTGCCTGGCCTGCTCAAAGGCATTCTGTCCTGTAGAACCGTCAAGCACCAGCAGAACATCGTCCGGCGCACCCTTGACAACCTTGTCCATGACAGTGCGTATCTTGGTAAGTTCGTTCATGAGGCCCACCTTGTTGTGCAGACGGCCGGCCGTATCAATCAGAACCACATCGGCCCCGCTGGCTACAGCCGAACTCAAAGTGTCAAATGCGACCGATGCCGGATCGGAACCCATATTCTGATGAATGACAGGAACGTCAACCCTGCGCCCCCATTCCTGAAGCTGTTCAATGGCGGCGGCACGGAACGTGTCAGCAGCACCAAGAACAACTTTAAGTCCTTGTTTCTTAAACTGATATGCCAGTTTCCCTATAGTAGTTGTCTTACCTACTCCGTTCACGCCTACGACCAGAACAACGTATGGCTTGCGTCCGGAAGGCACCTGGAACGGAGCCTGCGCGTCCTGACTCCTTCCCTCCACCAGAAGCGACGATATCTCTTCGCGGAGAATGGAGTTCAGTTCATCAGTGCTCATGTACTTGTCACGCGCGACACGCTCTTCAATGCGAGAAATAATCTTCAGAGTGGTCTCGACACCTACGTCCGATGTTATGAGAACCTCTTCAAGACTGTCAAGCACATCGGCATCGACCTGGGTCTTGCCAGCCACAGCACGTGCAATCTTGGCAAAGACACTTGTCTTGGTCTTTTCCAGACCTTTGTCCAGAACTTCCTTCCTTTCCTTGGAGAATATTGAAAACAATCCCATAATGCGTTCAGTAAGGCACCGCCTGCTGCCGATGCCTAAAGCGCAAAGTTAGTAAAATACGTCAAACAATACCAGAACGGACACAAAAAAGAAGGACAGCCTTGCGGTTGTCCTTCAAATATTCCTGTCAGTGAGATATTACTTGATAGCTTCCTTGAGCTGATCTTCAGTAACAATCTGTTCGGTGAACATGTAAGCACCTGTCTTAGGTGACTTCACCATCTTGATGACCTTGCTCATTGAGACCTTACCGGTACGCAAGGTAGCAACTACTTTCTTTGCCATGGCTTATTGCTGTATTACTTGATTTCGCGATGGATTGTCATCCTCTTGAGAATCGGGTTGTACTTCTTGAGTTCCAGTCTTTCAGGAGTATTCTTCCTGTTCTTGGTAGTGATATAGCGGGAAGTACCCGGCATACCGCTGTCCTTGTGCTCAGTGCATTCCAGAATAACCTGTACTCTGTTGCCTTTTACTTTCTTTCCCATAATATGTACTCCTAAAGATTATTACGCAATGATTTTGATATCCTTCCAGTCGCAGTAACCGGCAGCTACAGCTTCCTTCAATGCGGCATCAAGACCCTTCTTGTTAATGATTCTCAGGCCGGCAGCACTGAGTTTGAGGCTGATCCAGCAGTTCTCTTCAACATAGAAGAACTTCTTGGTGAACAGATTGACATCGAATGTCCTCTTGGTTCTGCGCTTTGAGTGAGAGACATTGTTGCCAACCATTGCCTTCTTTCCGGTGATCTGACAAATTCTTGACATATCTATTTGATTTTTATTTGTTTTTATGCTATGTTCTCAAAACAGGGTGCAAAATAACGACTTTTATTTCATTTTGCCAAACATCCCGGAACATTTTTTTGAATTAAAGTCCCTTTTATGGATTATTATGAAACCCGCGCGGCGCATCACAGCCTGGTATTGGAATATATCGGCACGTCAATGCTGCAGAAATCCTTGTCAAGATACTTGAAATAGCCCGTGCAGGCTATCATGGCCGCATTGTCCGTAGTATATGAGAAACGTGGAATGAACACCTTCCAGCGGTAACGGCGGGCATGGTCCTGAAACGCCTCGCGGAGTCCGGTGTTGGCCGAAACGCCGCCTGCCACTGCCACCTGGCTGATGCCCGTATCCTTGACCGCCTGACGCAGTTTCTTCATGAGAATGTCAACAATGGTCTTTTCAAGCGATGCGCACAGGTCTTCCTTGTGATGTTCAACGAAATCTGGATCATCCTTTACCCAGTCCCGAAGATTGTACAGGAACGATGTCTTCAGACCGCTGAAACTGTAGTTGTATCCAGGAATGTTGGGTTTGCTGAACTTATAGGCATCGGGATTGCCCTGACGCGCATACCTGTCAATGATCGGGCCGCCCGGATAACCGAATCCCATGACCTTCGAACATTTGTCCATGGCCTCACCGGCTGCATCATCAATGGTCTGGCCCAGAATCTCCATTTTATTGTAGGAGTCGACACGCACAATCTGGGAGTTTCCGCCCGATACCAGCAGACACAGGAACGGAAACTCCGGTGTTTCAAGCTGTTCGCCGGGAGTCTTTATGAAATGTGCCAGAATATGTCCCTGGAGATGGTTACACTCGATCATGGGAATACCCAGACTGCGTGCGAAACCTTTGGCGAACGACACTCCCACCAGCAACGAGCCCATAAGTCCGGGGCCGCGTGTAAATGCCACGGCGTTGAGCTGCGACGCATCGATTCCGGCACGTTTCAGAGCCGTATCGACCGTAGGTACAATATTCTGCTGATGAGCCCTTGATGCCAGTTCGGGCACCACTCCGCCATACTCCTCATGCACCTTCTGACTGGCAACCACGTTTGACAGCAGTTCGCCGTTCTTCATCACGGCGGCCGACGTATCGTCACACGATGATTCTATTCCGAGAACATAAACATCCTGATCCATTTTCCTTTTTTCCTGTTTGCACCGCAAAGTTACCACAATTTTCATCTAACTTTGCACATTATTATTGAAAGAACACTCCAAGGGATGATTTGGAACAGTGAAATGGAATGCATGTCCCGCGAGCAGATGCGGGAAGTGCAGGGAGAGAAGCTCAGGAAGATTGTAGCACACGCATACGCCAACTCACCTTTCTATAAGAAAAGGCTGGACGGGCACGGCGTGCACCCAAGTGACATCAAAACCATTGATGACATAGTCAAACTGCCTTTTACAGTCAAGCAGGACCTCAGGGACAACTATCCTTTCGGACTTATGGCTGTGCCCATGAGCGATATCATAAGACTGCATGCTTCATCAGGCACGACAGGAAAGCCAATCGTTGTAGGTTATACGGACAAAGACCTTGAAAACTGGTCAGAAGCCGTAGCCCGATGCCTTACCGCTTTCGGATTGGGCAAGAACGACCTTGTGCAGATATCATACGGATACGGACTGTTCACAGGAGGTCTGGGCGCCCATGCAGGTGTCCAGAAGATTGGAGCTACCGTCATTCCCACCAGCAGCGGCAACACGCAGAAGCAGATGCAGCTCATGCAGGATTTCGGCACGACCGCACTGGCCTGCACCCCATCGTACGCAATGTACATGAGCGACGAACTTGCCAAGGCCGGAATTACGCTTGACCGTCTGAAGTTGCGTGTTGGCATTTTCGGAGCCGAACCGTGGACAGAAGCCATGCGGCAGGAACTCCAGAGAAAACTGGGAGTCAAAGCCTATGACATATACGGACTTACCGAAATAAGCGGTCCCGGTGTAGGTGGAGAATGCGAATGCCAGAACGGCACACATATCTGGGAAGACCTGTTCTACCCTGAAATCATAGACCCTGTAACCCTCAAGCCTGTTGAACCCGGCCAGAAAGGCGAGCTGGTATTCACTACACTTGACAAATGGGGCATGCCCATGCTGCGCTACCGCAC
>JAKSIR010000032.1 GCA_024398695.1 Bacteroidaceae bacterium
GGAGCCAGCACCATACTGTGCGGCACGCTGTCGGGTACATTTTTCGGGTTCAACATATATGATCTGGACATACCGTTCATACAGTCAATGAAGAAACTGCTGTATACGGACAATTCGACCATGTTCACCGTGTCGTTGTGCATAGGGGTTGTACAGATTCTGTTCGGCATGATACTGAAGGCGGTGAACCTTTCCATACAGTGCGGATTCAAGGCTGCTGTCGGTACCGTAGGCTGGATTGTACTTCTCGTTACAACCGGCGTCTGCGCTCTGACAGGCATCGGCTTCAACAGTCCGGCAGTACTTGCTCTGATGGGTGTTGCCGGAGTGGGCATATTCCTGCTGAACACTCCCGGCCAGAATCCTCTGCTGAACATAGGCGTGGGCCTTTGGGATACATACAACATGGCCACGGGTCTGCTGGGAGACGTCCTTTCATATGTGCGCCTGTTCGCATTGGGCCTTTCAGGAGGCATTCTGGCGAACGTGTTCAACAGCATGGCGGTAGGAATGAGGCCCGACAATCCTGTGGCCGGTTTCATAGTCATGGTACTGATATTCGTCATCGGCCATGCCCTGAACATATTCATGAACATTCTGGGTGCGATAGTACACCCCATGCGTCTTACTTTCGTGGAATTCTTCAAGAATGCGGGATATACGGGCGGCGGTGTGGAATACCGGCCGTTCAAAGTTGAAAATGAAAATATAAACAAATAAAAATCAAAAGATTATGTCAAGTTTGGTATTAGCTTATGTGGGCGTGGCCCTTATGATCGGCCTTTCAGGCATTGGCAGTGCTTTCGGTGTTACCATTACCGGCAATGCTGCGGTAGGTGCTCTCAAGAAGGTTGACAAGTTCGGTAACTTCATTGTGCTGACCGCACTTCCCGGTACACAGGGTCTGTACGGTTTTGCAGGTTACTTCATCTTTGCGAACATGTTCGGAGTCCTCACTCCCGACATCACTCCCATACAGGCTGCGTCGGTGTTCGGCGGCGGTCTGGCTTTGGGTCTTGTAGGCTTGTTCTCGGCCATCCGTCAGGGTCAGGTCTGCGCAAACGGCATTGCAGGCATTGCACAGGGACACGATGTCTTCTCCAAGACTCTTATCCTTGCGGTATTCCCCGAATTGTACGCCATTGTGGCTCTGGCCGGCGTATTCCTGATGGGCTCTGCGCTCTGATTCAAGGGCAAAATAACGGCGGCTTCTGTCTGATGGCATCGTCCGGACAGAGGCCGCTTCTTTTTATAAACTCTGTTAAATTATTTCCCCGTACGCGCATATTATGAGTAACTTTGCAGCCGGAATGATCAGACCGGATTACATATTTTCAGTCAGTTGGGAAGTCTGCAACAAGGTAGGAGGCATATATACGGTGCTTTCAACGCAGGCAAAGACCCTGATGGAGTCGGGCGGAGCCACACTCGTATATGTAGGTCCGGACCTCTGGAAAGACAGTGAAAACCCGCTGTTCATCGAAGACGCCACCCTGTATCAGGATTGGGTGCGTTCATTGGGGGAAACTGACCATATCGCCGTCCGCATGGGACGGTGGAACATACCCGGCAAGCCCATGGTCATGCTGGTCGACTTCTCATACTGCCATGAGAACAGGGACTGGATATATACCCGTGCGTGGGACCTGTTCAAGGTCGATTCGCTTCATGCCTACGGTGACTACGACGAGGCTTCCATGTTCTCGTTCGCAGCAGCTCTGGCGGTGCGCAGCTTCTACAACTATGCCATCGGACCGGATTTCAAGGTGGTCTATCATGCCCATGAATGGATGACAGGTCTCGGCGCTCTGATGATAAAGCATTTCATTCCGCAGATTGCCACGGTGTTCACTACCCATGCAACTTCTATAGGCCGTTCCATATGCGGAAACGGCAAGCAGCTGTACAGGTATTTCGAAGGCTATCACGGTGACCAGATGGCGCAGGAACTGAACATGGAGTCGAAGCATTCCATCGAGAAGCAGACTGCCCATAACGTTGACTGCTTCACGACGGTGAGCGACATTACGGCAAGGGAATGTACGCAACTGCTTGAAATCACTCCCCACGTAATAACCAAGAACGGATTTGAAAACGGATTCGTTCCGTCAAAGAGAGATTTCGCAGCCAGGCGTGCCGATGCGCGCAGGACAATACTGGAAGTGGCGAACACGCTGTTCGGTACCACATGGGGCGATGAGACACAGATAATAGGAATAGGCGGACGCTGCGAATTCCATAACAAGGGCATTGACCTGTTTCTTGATTCGCTGCGCAACCTGAGGGACAGCGGCATGGCCGACGGACATCACGTGCTGGCGCTTGTCAATGTTCCGGCATGGGTGAGGGAGCCCAGGAAGGACTTGCTGGAAGCGCTTAAGACCGGCAGTTGCGGAAAGCCTCTGAATTCTCCGTTCATCACTCACTGGCTGCACAATATGACTGAAGACAGCATTGTCTCGACGCTGATCTGCAATGGCTGGGGCAACACCCCGTCTGACGATGTCAAGGTCATGTTCGTTCCATGCTATCTTGACAGCAAGGACGGTATCTTCAACAAGACATATTACGATTTGCTCATAGGCCAGGACCTGGCCGTCTATCCATCGTATTACGAGCCGTGGGGCTACACTCCGCTTGAGAGTGCGGCGTTCCATGTCCCGACTGTCACATCGGACCTTGCGGGATTCGGCCTCTGGGTGAATTCGGAAATGGGACACTGCGGCGAACTGTCTGACGGCGTGGCGGTAGTCCACCGCGATGACTGCAACTGGAACGAGGCATCTGACCGTATCAGGGACATCATGGCCGGGTGGCTTTCCATGGATGAGACCAGTCGTGACAAAGTGCGCGACGCCGCAGCCGGCCTGGCTTCAAAGGCACTTTGGAAACATTTCATAAAGAGCTATCTTGAGGCGTACGATATGGCATTGAAGACCGCATCGGCAAAAATGTTACAGTAATTGAAAATGTATTTTACGATATAAGATGAAAATCAGGACAAGTAATTCAAATCAGCCTCTGTGGCATGAAATCAACGTCAAGTCAAGGGTCCCCGAAGCACTGGAGAAACTTGACGAAATGGCCCATAACATCTGGTGGGTGTGGAATCAGGAAGCAAAGGACCTGTTCAAGAATATGGATCCGGCCCTGTGGACCAGGATACATCACAATCCGGTTCAGATGCTGGCATCGTTGGGGTATGAAAAACTTGAGGAACTGTCAAAGATGAAGTCGTTCATTGACAGCATGAACGCAGTCTATAAGGATTTTCGCGACTACATGGATCAGGAACCTGACAGGACACGTCCTTCGGTTGCCTATTTCTGCATGGAATACGGTCTTACCCATGTACTCAAAATCTATTCGGGCGGTCTTGGCGTGCTGGCCGGCGACTATCTGAAGGAAGCCAGCGACAGCAATGTCGATATGGTCGGCGTGGGCTTCCTGTACCGTCACGGTTATTTTACCCAGACTCTGTCAATGGACGGCCAGCAGATTGCCAACTATGAGCCGCAGGATTTCTCCACTCTGCCCATTGAACGCGTGTTCAAGGCCGATGGCGAACCTCTGACCGTAGCCGTTCCATACATAAACTATACAGTCTACGCATCAATCTGGAAAGTCAATGTAGGCCGTGTGACGCTGTATCTTATGGATACCGACAACGAACTGAACAGCGAATATGACCGCCCGATCACATCGCAGCTCTACGGAGGAGACTGGGAGAACCGCCTGAAGCAGGAAATCCTGCTCGGTATTGGCGGTATGCTTACACTTGAAGCTCTTGGAATAAAGAAGGACATATATCACTGCAACGAAGGACATGCCGCACTTTGCAACCTGTACCGTCTGACACAGTATGTGAAGCAGGGTCTTACATTCAACCAGGCAATGGAGGTCGTAAGGGCATCGGCCCTCTATACCGTGCATACTCCCGTACCGGCAGGCCATGACTATTTTGACGAGGGACTGTTCGGCAAGTATATGGGCGGATATGCCCAGCAGCTTGGCATTTCATGGGACGAACTCATGGGTATGGGACGCACCAATCCCGAAGACCACGGCGAACGTTTCTGCATGTCGACATTTGCGTGCAACACCTGCCAGGAGGTCAACGGCGTAAGCTGGCTGCACGGAGAGGTTTCAAAGAAAATGTTCAACGGAATATGGAAGGGCTATTTCCCCGAAGAGAGTCATGTGGGTTATGTGACCAACGGCGTACACATGCCTACGTGGGCTTCGAATGAATGGATGGAACTGTACAGGAAACACTTCAAGGAAGGCTTTATCAAAGACCAGTCAAATGCAGGACTTTGGGAAGCCATTTACGATGTCCCCGACGAAGTGATCTGGAACCAGCACCTCAACTTGAAGAACCAGCTTGTCGAATTCATCCGTCAGAGTTTCCGTGAAAGCTGGCTCAAGAACCAGGGCGACCCGTCACGCATCGTATCCATTCTGGAGAAAATCAATCCGAAGGCTCTTACCATCGGTTTCGGCCGCCGTTTTGCAACGTACAAGCGCGCCCATCTGCTGTTCACCGATCTTGACCGCCTGGCCAGGATTGTCAATAACCCCAAGTATCCGGTACAGTTCCTGTTTACCGGCAAGGCACATCCGCACGACGGTGCCGGCCAGGGCCTTATCAAGCAGATTATCGACATAAGCCGCCGTCCCGAGTTCCTTGGCAAGATTATCTTCCTTGAGAACTACGACATGCATGTGGCCCGCCGTCTTGTATCGGGCGTCGATATCTGGCTGAACACTCCGACACGTCCTCTTGAGGCATCGGGCACAAGCGGCGAGAAGGCATTGATGAACGGTGTAGTCAACCTGTCCGTACTTGACGGATGGTGGTATGAAGGATACCGCAAGGGTGCCGGCTGGGCTCTTACCGACAAGCGTACTTATCAGAACCAGGCATATCAGGACCAGCTTGATGCCGCCACTATCTATTCTCTGCTCGAGAACGAGATACTGCCGCTGTATTATGACCAGGACAAGAACGGCATGTCAAAGGGCTGGGTCAAGACAATGAAGAACTCAATTGCCCAGATAGCTCCGCACTATACGATGAAGCGCCAGCTCGATGACTATTACAGCAAGTTCTACTGCAAGCTGGCCGAGCGTTCGCATGCGCTTATGGAGAACAATTACCAGAAGGCCCGCGAGCTGGCTGCATGGAAGGAAGTCGTTGCCGAGCGCTGGGATTCGATTCAGGTTGTCAGTTCGACCAAGAGCGACAATGTGCTTCAGAACCAGTTTGAGAGCGGCAAGCCGTATTCAATGGAATATGTGATAGACGAGCAGGGGCTCGACGATGCCATTGGCGTGGAGATGGTGGTCATGCGTACCGATGCCGACGGCCATGAAGTGCTTGACCATGTGGTTCCGCTTGAACTTGTAAAGCGTGACGGCAATCTGTACACATTCCACGGTCAGACAAAGAATGACCTTTCAGGCTCATTCCGCATTTGCTACCGTATGTATCCGAAGAACGCGGACCTGGCACACCGTCAGGACTTCTGCTACGTCAAGTGGTTCTACTGATTGGAACCTGCGGCAAAATGAAAGGGCCCGCCTCACAGACAGAGGCGGGCCCTTTCATTTTATATGCAACCGTTACTCTTCGGCGCTTTTGTATCCGGCATTCAGACCTTTGATGACTTCGCCGGTTATGTCCATGTAATTGTCGGAGTACAGGAGCGCGGCCTTGGAAATGATCAGGTTGTAGCCGTTGTCCTTGTTGTATTCCTTGAGGAATGTGTCAATGGCCTCGCTGATCTTCTGGGCATTGTTGGCGTTTTCGATTTCCAACTCCCTGCTGTATTTTGCCTGCTTGTCCTGAAGAGCCTGTGCCTTCTTGTCAAGACGGTTCTGCTCGGAGGCTGCGCGCTCTTCGCTGGAGTAGACGTTGTTCTGGATCTTTCTGCGGAAATCGCTGTATTCCTTGTCCAGCTTGCTGGCTTCTTCGGCCAGTACAAGACGGTAGTTTTCCTCCTTGCGCATCAGACCTTCGTTCAGGTCAAGGCAGAAATTGTAGTTTGACAGCAGTGAATCAACGTTGATGACGGCGATTTTGAGACCTGTCGTCGGGGCCGATACGGGGCTGTCAGCAGGATCTGCCGGGCTGGTTGCCGGCTGGTTGCACTGGCAGAAAAACAATACGGCCAAAGCCGCAGCGATGGATTTGAATTTCATTATACAGGTTTATTTGGTTTCACTTCTTTCCTTTACGGCCCTCGGGTTATCCCTCCGCGCCTGTGCATCCTGTGTCTCGACGCATCCGATGCCGCGCTTCCTCATTGCGGGGTTCTTTCCAACGTGAATGTTGGGAAAGTGCCCGTTCTTCCTTATCCATATGCCTACTGACAGAAGTGCTACTCCGGCAAGCAGGAAAACGGCAGCTATCAGAAATGTTGAAAACATAAGCGTGCGAAGATAGTTATTTCTGCGCTTATTGCCGTATATTTGGGGTAAAAATTAACACAATGGACTGTAACATCAAACTGTCGGACAGAGTAATGGAAATCTTTGCCCGTATATGCAGCATTCCGCGTCCGTCGGGACATGAAGAACATATAGGCCGTTTCCTTATGGACTTTGCCGACGTTCACGGGCTGGAATCTGAAATGGACAGAACCGGCAATGTCATTATACGCAAGGCTGCGACAGCCGGCATGGAAAAATGTGAAACCGTGATACTTCAGGCACATCAGGACATGGTATGCGAAAAGGAGGCGTCGCTCAGCCACGATTTCATGACCCAGCCCATTGAAACGTACGTGGAAGACGGATGGCTCAAGGCCAGAGGCACGACACTGGGTGCCGATGACGGCATGGGCATAGCCATGGCGCTTGCCATACTTGAGGCCGATGACATTGCGCACGGCCCGCTTGAATGCCTTTTCACCGTATCGGAGGAAACGGGACTTACAGGCGCAATGAATCTGGAACCCGGAGTTCTGAAAGGACGCATGCTCATAAATCTCGATTCCGAGGACGAAGGACAGATTTTCATTGGCTGCGCAGGCGGAATGAATACCGGCATTACATTCGATTGCAGGCCGGAACAGGCCCCAGCGGGCTATTTCTTCCTTCAGATTGACATAGACGGACTGCACGGAGGACATTCGGGCGACGACATCGACAAGGGTTACGCCAATGCCAACAAGCTTCTTGCACGCTTCCTGTGCCAGTCAATGGAAAAGTATGACCTGCGCCTCTGCAGCATATCGGGCGGCAACCTGTCGAACGCCATACCGCGTGACGCGCGTGCTGTCATTGCCATACCGTCGGCCATGAAGGAGAGCATAAGGGTCGATTTCAATATTTTTGCCAGTCAGATTGAAAACGAATTCCATGCTACGGAACACGGCATGGTTTTCAGAATGGAGTCGGTTCAGCCTGTAGAAAGCATTGAGAATTCAGTTGCACGCAATATCATCAGGGCGTTGGCTGCTGTCCACAATGGAGTGTATGCCATGAGCATGGATGTGAAAGGTCTGGTCGAGACATCGTCGAACCTTGCCAGCATACGCACGGAAAACGGACAGGTCAGGGTCGTCACCAGTCAGCGCAGCTCCGTTGAAAGTGCAAAGCTGGCCGTGCGTCAGGCTGTTGCATCGTGCTTTGAAATGGCTGGAGCCAAGGTCGAAAGCAGCGACGGCTATCCCGGCTGGACTCCCAATACCGATTCCCGGCTGCTTGCCATTGCAGTGTCGGCATATTCTTCACTTTATGGCCGTGAACCTCAGGTAAGGGCAATCCACGCCGGTCTTGAATGCGGGCTTTTCCTTGATTCGTATCCCGAACTGGACATGATTTCCATAGGTCCGACGCTGCGCGGAGTACACTCGCCGTCGGAACGTCTTGAACTGGCAACCGTGCCGATGGTGCTTGACCATCTGGCTGCTGTTCTTGCCGGTATTCCAGAGCGCAATTCCATTGAATAATAACCAATCAATAATCAAAAATGAGAAAACTTCTTTCTTCGACACTTGTCCTGCTGGCTGCCTGCCAGCTGGCATCGGCCCAGATTCAGGATCTGGCCAGCCCCGACGGTAAACTTGTGGTGTCTTTCAAACTGACCGACACAGACAATCCTACCTATTCAGTCAAATATGAAGGCAAGGATATGCTTATGGATTCCCCGATAGGCATAATGCTGGATATGGGTGCAAAACCTACTCTCCAGGGCCTTCCGCAGGGACGCGATGCGGGAACCGGCGACTTTACCAAAGGACTGACGCTTGTAAGTGTTACCGATAATGCGGCAACTGTGGATTATTCACTTGACCGCATCAAAAAAGCTCACGTAAGCCACGAATATGTTCAGCGCATAATAGAACTGCAGAACGCTTCAAGGCAGAAAATCGAGTTCGAATTCCGTGTAAGCGACAACGACATTGCCATACGTTATAACCTGCGCCCGGGCCAGCAGCGCAACAGTACCCGCGTGCTGTTCGAGAACACAGGCTTCACTTTCCCTGACGGAACCACCACTTTCCTGACAGACCAGAGCGATGCCATGATTGGCTGGCAGCGTACAAAGCCAAGCTACGAAGAAGGCTATACCAATGACGGGCCTATGGACAAGAAGTCCGGTTACGGACACGGCTACACGTTCCCGGGACTGTTCCATGTGGGAGACAACGGATGGGTGCTGCTGTGTGAGACCGGTGTAAGCAGCCGCTACTGCGGATGCCGCCTGAGCGACTGCGTGGACAACACCTACAGGATAGAGTTTCCCATGCCCGAAGAGAACAACGGCATAGGTACCACCTGTCCTGCCGTGCGTCTGCCGGGTTCAACGCCGTGGCGTACCATTACCGTTGGCTTGACGCTTGCACCAATTGTCGAAACCACTGTTATGTGGGACTATGTGGAGCCTGTATTTGAAACCGCACATGAATACAAGTACGGACGCGGTACATGGAGCTGGATTGTATGGCAGGATGCATCGTGCAACTGGGACGACCAGATCAAGTTCATTGACCTGGCAAGCGCCATGGATTTCGAATACATTCTTATTGATGCCGGCTGGGACCAGAATATAGGCTATGACCGTATGGAGGAACTGATAAAGTACGCCAACTCGAAGAATGTTGACGTGTTCCTGTGGTATTCGTCAAGCGGCAACTGGAATGACATTACACAGAGCCCCATCAACAGGATGGACAATTCCGTTGTACGCAAAAAGGAAATGGCATGGCTTGAGAAGGTTAACTGCAAGGGCATAAAAGTCGATTTCTGGGGCGGTGACAAACAGGAAACCATGCAGATGTATGAAGAGGTCCTGAGCGATGCCGATGACCACGGTCTTATGTGCATATTCCACGGCTGCACCATGCCTCGCGGATGGGAGCGCATGTATCCGAACTATGTAGGCTCGGAGGCTGTACTTGCCAGCGAGAACATGTATTTCGGCCAGGGTGCCTGCGACGAGGAGGCTTTCAAGGCCACTCTGCATCCGTTCATCCGCAACACCATGGGATGCATGGAGTACGGCGGCTGCTTCATGAACCGCATACTCAACAAGCAGAATGCAGGACGCGGCTCAAAGCTCAAGACCGGTCCCATTTTCCAGATTGCGACCCAGATAGTATATCAGAACCCCATACAGAACATTGCCATCTGCCCGAACAATCTTGAGGATGCTCCGAAAATCTGCATGGACTGGCTCAAGACTTCACCTACGCAGTGGGAAGACACGAAGTATGTCGGCGGCTATCCGGGCAAGTGCGTCATAATAGCACGCAAGGACATTGGCGGCAAGTGGCACGTTGCCGGCATGAATGCCACAAACGAAGTCATCAAGGCCAAGATAGACCTTTCATTCATGGGCGACGGCGAGGCTGTTCTCTACAGTGACGATGCCTCGTTCGAGAATCCATCGCTCAGCACAGTGAAACTGAAGGCAAAGAAGGGTTATCTCATGGAAATAGCGCCAAACGGAGGCGTTATTCTGGAGAAGTGATTTAACAATCGGAAAAAAATCAAGTCTTATAGGTAAGAGAGACATAAAGACCTGAGAATTATGAAGACCAATGTTTTTTTGACGGCTGCTGCAGTATTGCTGCTCGCCGGCGGCACTGTCCAGGCACAGTCCCGCAATGTTGTAGATAATCGCCCGACCGGTGTGACGGCGGTGTCGTCAAGGTCTGCCGGACCCGACAGAGACGTCCGTAGCCGGGCATCGGAACCAAGCCGTGTGGTAAGTGACCGCAGACAGCCTGCGAAACCGGTCGTGACCGTCAGAGGAGATGCCTCCAGAGTGTCCAAGAGGAATGACATACGCATGTACAACGAGAAGCGTATCATTGTCATGGAGAGGTCGCGTCGGGAACTCTGGCCGGTAAGTGACTATGCCATAAAGGCAATAACCGGAATCAGGTTCGATTCTGACCGTCTTGATCTTGTGCGGAGCCTGATACTTGATGACGGCGTATTCTATTCCGATCAGGTCCTTGCCATAGCCAAGTCTTTCACTTTCAGTTCCGACAAGGCTAAATTCCTTGAACTGGTGTATGAATCAACAGTTGACAAATGCAATTTTTACATTCCGCTCGGCACTTTGACATTCTCGTCAGACCGCAACAGAATCATGGACAATCTGATAACCGATGCGCGTCTGTACAGCGATGACCTTGACATAATCTATATCCCGGACAAAGCCGATGTCAACGCAATGGTCAAGAAAATAAAGGACGTGCCGTTCTCATCGGAAAAAAAGAAGATGGCACTGTTCATGGCCATCGGCGGTCAGCTTGATGCCCGTCAGATTGCGCAACTGGCCGATGCGCTCACCTTTGAGAACGACAAGGTCGATTTCCTGTGCAAGGCATATCCGTACTGTGTCACGCCAAGGGATTATGACCTGGCTGTCAGACTGCTCAGGTATGACAGTGACCGGCGCAGAGTCCTTGATGAAATACGCAGACCTGTAAGAAGGTAACCTTATATATATGTGCAATCAGCCGCCGGTCACAGATCAGATGGCCGGCGGTTCTTTTTTTGCGCTGCGGCCGCGTGATACACGGTCTGCATTGCCTGCAATGAACTCCTTCCAGCTTTTCGGACCTTTGACTCCGGTGTCGGGACGACCCGATTGCAGGAAATGACAGTATGCGGCTCCGAGGGCGTCGGTCGCGTCAAGGTACTTTGGCATTTCATCCTGACTGATTCCGAGCATGCGCTGCAGCATGGCTGCCACCTGCTCCTTGCTGGCACTGCCGTTGCCGGTTATGGCCATCTTGATTTTAAGCGGTGCATATTCGTGTATCGGAACATCGTGGTTGATGGCTGCCGCAATGGCAACTCCCTGCGCCCTGCCCAGCTTGAGCATGGACTGCACGTTCTTGCCGAAGAACGGGGCTTCGATGGCCATTTCGTCGGGCAGATATTCCTCTATTATGCCGCCTACGCGCTGGAATATGTGCCCCAGTTTCAGGTACATGTCCTTTTCACGGTGAAGGTCAATGACCCCCATGGCGACGATAACGGCCTTGTTACCGGTTACCTTGATGACTCCGTAGCCCATTATGTTCGTGCCGGGGTCTATTCCAAGTATTATCCGTTCTGCAGGTTTTTTTATGCCCATATTCCAAAAATACGTCGCTAAGATAAGCAATATTCAAACCTTTTACTACCTTTGCCGCGGAAATCAGCCCGGAAGGGCGGTTATGGGGCATTAGCTCATCTGGCTAGAGCGTTTGACTGGCAGTCAAGAGGTGACGAGTTCGAGTCTCGTATGCTCCACAGGAATGGTCGCAATTGCGGCCATTTTTTATTTGTGGCATTGTAACGGTTGAAAACTTTTCACTTGTTTTAAAGAATTAACTTTAATTATTCTTGCTTGTTATTGGGAAATGTCGCAATATTGCAGGGTGAAAAGTCAAAAAAGGATACTGTATTTGTTGCGTATTGTTTTTTTTGAGTATTTTTGCGGCAGCAAACGTTGCTGAAAAATTGTTTAACGGATAGTTCAATTCATTAATAACAGTGGCGAGTGCAGACATAATAGTCCCGGTTTGCATCAGCCCGAATTTAAAAAATCAGGGACCATTTTAATTGTATGAAGAAACTTCTTTCTTTTGCAATGGTGCTTGCATTGGTAATGCCTGCATCAGCTCAGATCACAACTGGCACTCCCAGAACTGACAACATCCTTACCGGTAACCGTCTTGAAGCAGGCACATGGGGCGTCTTCTTTGGCGTAGCTGGCAATTTCGGTTCAATAAGCGGCAGGAACTTGGACGGCATTGGTGATTACAAGTCTTCGTTCCAGTTGACTCCTCTGGTTAACGTGAAGTACATGCTTGACGACCAGATTGAAACCCGTCTCGGCATTGAAATCTGCAAGGAGAAGGAGACCAGCTCATATAAGGAACTTGAGGATGACGGCGGTAATGAATACGCTTACAGGGATGTATACTCCTGCATGTACTTGCGTCCGGGCGCAGCTTACCACTGGTCAAACAAGAACGTTCTTGATGTATATGCCGGTGCTGAACTGCCTTTCGGCTTTGCACGTTACGTTGATTTTGACGACACCGACACCGAATACAAGTATGTTGAAAACGAATTTACAATTGGTCTCGGCGCTTTCATAGGTCTGCAGGCCTTCATCGGCAATCTGCCTGTTGCAGTAGGATGCGAATACGGTATCAGCGGCGCCATCTATAAAAACCCGGGAGTAGGCAAGGTTACAGACGGTGACCAGACTTATGAAGTGTTGTATGGTAACTCATATGAGTCAGCTAAATATAAAAATAGCGGCATCTACAACAAAATCAGCTTCTCACTTTCTTACTACTTCAAATAAAGTATTTCAGGTATGAAGAAGATTATCAAGTATTCATTTGCTATAGTAGCCTCTTTGTTCATGGCATCATGTGTCACAACAAAGACTACCCAGCAGTTCCCTCCATTCGACCCGACACTTCAGATTAATGTCGGAGTTGATGACATGGAGTATCTTGGAGAAACAGAAATATCAGTCGAGCAGTATGTATATCTTGGCTTCATCCGTCAGACTGTCAAGGTCAACGGCGAAAGCTTCGACAGCTGGAAGTCAACTACTGCTTCTCTGAACGGTCTTAAGGACATCAACCTCAGAAAGGCTACCGGTAAGGTTCTTGAAGCTTACCCGGATGCTGATTTCTATAGAGTTGTAAGCAGGACATCAGAAAAGAATCCTATGTTCTTGTCAAAGCACGTTACCTATAAGGGCGTTGTCAAGGCATACCGTCTGAAGTACTGATAATAATTTGAACAGGGAACAGCTGCACATTTCCGGCAGCTGTTCTTTGTTTTGTAAACACCGTTTCAAGTAATGAAAAAACTCACCCTGCTAATTCTGCCCCTGCTTGCAGGTACATTGTTTTCCTGTAACCGGGATGATGAAGGTCTGACTCCTGTCGTGATATTGTTTGAGAACGAACTTGCCACAACCGCAAGGAGCGGCGAAAGGATACCGTTCGATGTCTATACCTTCACGTCGGGCGACAATTCAATAAGCAGGATTCTTGTCAGAAGCTATGATCCCGAATATGGATATGACACCCTTTACGCGGATTATGCTCCAGCACAGCATAAGGTGAGATATTCAGTGGAGTATGTTCCCAAGGAATATACTGCCGATTCGGTTCTGGTTGACGTCCAGTTCATGTCCTATGACCAGAACGACAGAAAGTTTCAGGTGTCCAGGAAGATAATGGTCTATACGGTTTATCATAAACTTGAAAACCATTCCACGTACCAGCTACACGCATACGACGGAACATCGGCCAATGGTTTCTGCCTTTCCGATCTGAATCGTCTGTACAATTCCGACGAACAGGATTCACTGGATGTCTATCTGAAGAACTCGACGGGTGAAACCGGTGAAGTCAGCATGCTGACAAATGCTGCTGACGTTGATTTCCTGCGGGACAATTCCTTTGATTTCTCCAACGCGACGTCAAGGTCGGTGAACGACAACTACAACAATCACGAGCGCTTGAGCAAGGTGACTGAAATCAAGCCTGGCGACTGCATTTTTGTAGGATACAGGAGGAAGGCATGGGGAGTTTTCAAGTGTACGGCAGCCGACGGGGCATCCGGACTGTTCACATTTGACTACAAACTGGTCCCGAACGACTGAAACGTACGGTTTACAGAACAGGAGGGCTGCGGTTTCTGCGGCCCTCCTGTTCTTTGTGCCGGTGTATCGAATTTCTGCTTATCTTTGAACCTGCAGACATACTTATGACAAGGACCCTGATATTTGACCGTATGGAGGAATGCACCGAAGCCGAAGTGCAGAGGCTCATGCCGCTTGTGCCGCAGCAGAGGGCGGAGCAGGCACGGCGGTACCGTTTCACTTTCGGCCGTTATGCGTGCCTGAAATCTTATTTGATGCTTGCCGAACTGACAGGCATGAATGATATGACATTCTCGTTCGGAAATCACGGCAAACCGTTCCTGGCGTCCCATCCCGATATTCATTTCAGTATTAGCCATTGCCGTAAGGCCATAGCTGTCGCAGTTGCCGATAAGCCTGTGGGAATTGATGTGGAAAGCCTGCGAAGGGCTGACGTCGCGCTTCTGCACAGGACTATGAATGCCGCCGAGCAGACTGCCATTTCAGCGAGCGACAACCCGGTTCTGCAATTCACCTGTCTATGGACAAGAAAGGAGGCGGTGCTCAAGCTGCGTGGCACCGGAATTACCGATGAACTGCAGGATGTGCTGTCAGGGCCGGAGCAGGTGAAAACCTGCATTTGTGAAGGGTATGTCTGGTCTTTGGCAAATCAGCCAATAAAAGTGTAAAAGAAGGTTGCCCCTCGTATTTTATTTGTAACTTTGCAGACCCAAATAACAAACCTAAACTATTCAAGTCATTTCAACATGGATTCCAAAAATCCTTTTCTGGTGTTCTGCGGTACAAACACAATGTACCTGGCCAAGGAAATCTGCGACTATCTGAACTGCCCGCTGGGTAACATGATTGTTTCCCATTTTGCCGACGGCGAATTTGCAGTGTCGTATGAGGAGTCGATTCGTGGAGCCGATGTTTTTGTGGTCCAGTCCACTTTCCCGAATTCAGACAATCTGATGGAACTGCTGCTCATGGTCGATGCGGCCAAGAGGGCATCGGCCAAGTCAGTCAACGCGGTCGTACCTTATTTCGGTTGGGCAAGACAGGACCGTAAGGACAAGCCGCGTGTTTCCATCGGCGCAAAGCTGGTTGCCGACATGCTTTCAGTGGCAGGCATCGACCGTCTTATCACAATGGACCTTCATGCAGACCAGATTCAGGGTTTCTTCGATGTTCCTGTTGACCATCTGTATGCATCGATGGTGTTCGTTCCCTATATCCAGAGCCTGAAGCTTGACGAACTCATAATGGCTGCACCCGATGTGGGCGGCAGCAAGCGTGCCAGTGCATACGCCAAGTACCTTGGCTGTCCGCTGGTGCTCTGCCAGAAGACCCGCAGCCGTGCCAACGTGGTTGACAGCATCACCATTATCGGTGACGTGAAGGGCAAGAACGTGGTCATTGTTGACGACATAGTCGATACTGCGGGTACCATATGCAAGGCTGCCGATGCAATGATTGAAGCCGGCGCCAAGTCAGTCCGTGCACTTGCATCGCACTGCGTCATGTCCGGCGATGCTCCTGTCAGGGTTGACAATTCCGCTCTTGAGGAAATCGTGTTCACCAACAGCATTCCTTACCGCAATGCCGTTCCCTGCAAGAAACTCAAGCAGATTTCAATCGCGCAGATGTTTGCTGAAACCATCCGCCGCGTGACAAGCAATGAATCGATAAGTTCACAATACGTAATCAAATAATACAGCACTTTATGAAAAAGACGCTTGCCGCACTTTTTGTTGCAACGACACTGGTTGCATGTGGAAACGGATCATACACTGTCAAGGGTACTTTTGAAGGTGTTCCTGACAGCACCGTGGTCACTCTTAATGTAGTTGAGGCTGATGCCATTTCAACAATTGATTCTGCAGTGGTGTACAATGGGAAGTTCAGTTTCAAGGGAAATGCCGATACATGCAGGCTTGCTTGGGCCGCTTATGAAACTGCCGAAGACCAGGGCGCCTGCCAGTTCTTCCTTGAAGGGGGAAAGATAACCGTCACGTACAATGCTCTTTCCGGCGAACAGAGCACCAAGGGTACTCCCAACAATGACGCTTTCCAGAAGTTCTACATTGAAACCGGCATTCTGAACGAAAAGGCAATGGAACTTGAGGACAAGCTCAGAATTACCGCAGCAGCCGATGGCGACGGTCATGATATTGTCGACGAACTGAATTCACTTCAGGATGAGTATCGCGCACTTGTTGCGAACAGCATCATGGAGAACCCGACTCTTGAATTCGGATACGAGCAGCTTTTCCAGAGCTATGACATGTTCGAACCCGAAGAGCTGGCAGAATTCATTGAAGCCCTGACTCCGACTTTCGGCTTCAAGGCTGAACTCATGGAGCTTTCACAGATGGTTTCAATGGAACTGCTCACTGCCACCGGCGCTCCGTATCTTGATTTCGAATGCGAAATGCTCAATCAGACGACTCAGGACACCGACTCGAAGGCTGCCCTGTCAAGTTTCGTATCAGCCAACAAGCTTACCCTGCTTGACTTCTGGGCAACATGGTGCACCCCATGCATGAACGAACTCCCATACATGAAGGCCGCATACGAAAAGTTTGCCTCAAAGGGTTTCCAGATTGTAAGCGTATCGGTCGATGAAGACATCAACGAGTGGAAGGGTACCGTCAAGGAACAGGGCATGACCTGGCCTCAGATGTGGAATGGCGAGGATATTGAAAACTCTCCGGCTGCCATGTATGCTGTCAGAGCAATTCCTTCAACTTTCCTGATCGATGCCGACGGCACCATCATAGGCCGCAACCTTCGCGGCGAGGAGCTTGACGCAGCTCTCGAAGACTACTTCAAGTAACTGATTGAATCAACATAATGAGAAAAAGGATGACTGCTATGGTCATCCTTTTTTTTGTGTTACGGGAAACGGTTTTGGAGTATACCACTCCAGAACTACGCGCCTTCGGCGCTATCCCTCCCACTGCCTTCGGCAGCGGGCCCCTCCCGTTCACGGAGCCACGGGCGGCTACGGTTCTGGAGTGTTATACCCCAAAACCGTGTGCGCTACAGAAGACCTTTGGAGGAAGGCAGTTCGTAGTGCCAGACATCACGTCTGACGGCAGCCTTGAGGGCGCGCGCCAGGCACTTGAAAATGCTTTCTATCTTGTGGTGCTCGTTGTCGCCCCGGGCAC
>JAKSIR010000033.1 GCA_024398695.1 Bacteroidaceae bacterium
ATCAGACATGTAGTGCAATTAGAATCTGAAATGTGCAAAGGCTCTGTTGGCTTCAGCCATACGGTGCATATCCTCCTTACGTTTGAATGCACCACCTGCATTATTGAACGCATCGATGATTTCGGCAGACAGTTTGTCTGACATTGACTTTCCTCCGCGCTTGCGTGCGAAAGAAATAAGGTTCTTCATCGAGATTGACTCCTTACGGTCAGCACGGATTTCGGTAGGAACCTGGAAAGTGGCACCACCTATACGGCGTGACTTTACCTCGACCTGAGGAGTGATGTTGTCAAGAGCCTTCTTCCAGATTTCGAGGGCTGACATCTCCTCGTTAGGCATCTTGGCCTTAACCTTGTCAAGGCTCTCATAGAAAATCTCGAATGATGTGTTCTTCTTACCATCGTACATAAGATGGTTCACGAACTTTGTAACGGCAACATCACCGAATACGGGATCCGGAAGGATGATGCGTTTCTTTGGTTTTGCTTTTCTCATTTTTTAAGTTTTTTGTTTTCGCTTAGGCTGTCGTTTCTGATTCTTCAACTTCCACGTCAGGATGTTTACTCAACCTTCATCTACTTGCCAAAACTTTATTGTTGATTACTTCTTTGCTGCTTTAGGACGCTTTGCACCGTACTTTGAACGACGCTGCAGACGGCCATTTACGCCAGCGGTATCAAGTGTACCGCGAACGATGTGGTAACGAACACCAGGAAGGTCCTTCACACGACCGCCACGAACCAGTACGATTGAGTGCTCCTGCAGGTTGTGACCCTCACCCGGAATGTATGAGTTGACTTCCTTCTGGTTGGTCAGACGGACACGGGCAACCTTTCTCATGGCTGAGTTAGGCTTCTTGGGTGTTGTTGTGTAAACTCTCACGCAAACGCCTCTTCTCTGAGGGCAGGAATCAAGGGCCGGTGACTTGCTCTTGTCATCCAGAACCTGACGTCCTTTGCGTACTAACTGCTGAATTGTTGGCATGTTGTTTGTTTTTAAATTATTATATTATAATAGTTAATTCTCGATTTTTTGGCGTGCAAAGATACTGCTATTCTCCGAAATGACAAGCGTAAACACGCCGTTTTTTATTATTTCGCCTAGAAACGCAAAAAAAACGCGCGACAGAGCATGCTTGAGCAAGCTCCATCGCGCAGTTAAATTATCTTAAAAATCAGGCTTCGCCCTGAAAATCCGAAAGTGGAGGAACAAAAGTACCCTTCTGGCCTCCTGCCTGGATCAGGCCGAACGAGTTCTCGTATTTGGCGATATTGTCCTGCAGGGCAAGCATCAGACGCTTGGCATGCTCGGGGGACATGATGACTCTCGATGCCACCTGAGCCTTCGCCATTCCTGGCAGAATGCTAATAAAATCCATTACAAATTCCGATGAGGAATGTGTAATCATGGCAAGGTTCGCATAAACTCCGCGAGCCACTTCCTCCTTCAGCTCAATCTGCAGCTGCTTCTGCTGGTTACCATTCGGTTCCATACATCCGGAGTTACTTGACAACCTTCTCGCGGATCAGATATTCTGCAATCTGGACAGCATTCAAAGCAGCTCCCTTGCGTATCTGATCACCCACAACCCAGAAACACATCACATTAGGATTGGCAATATCCTTGCGGATGCGTCCCACATATACAGGGTCCGTGCCTGACAGGAAAAGCGGCATCGGGTATTCCTTCTTGCTTGGATCATCCATCAGGACAAGACCGTCACCGCCCTGGACGGCATTGCGAAATTCTTCAACAGAAACAGGTTTTTCAGTTTCTGCCCAGATAGCTTCGCTATGACAACGCAGCGCAGGAACGCGCACACATGTGGCGCTGCACTCTATGTCATTGTGGAACATCTTGCGGGTCTCATAGAACATCTTTTCCTCTTCCTTGGTATAGCCGCTTTCCTTGAATACGTCAATATGCGGAATCAGATTGAATGCCAGCTGATAGGCAAACTTTTCCACCTTGACAGGATCGCCGGCCAGGACCTGACGGTACTGTTCGTACAGTTCAGCCATAGCTGCGGCACCGGCACCGCTGGCAGCCTGATATGTGGCAACCTGAACTTTCTTTACAGGTGATATGTCGTTCAAAGCCTTCAGAGCGACAATCATCATTATGGTAGAGCAATTCGGATTGGCTATAATTCCCTTTGGACGGACAAGAGCGTCTTCGGGATTGACTTCGGGCACTACCAGAGGAACCTGAGGATCCATTCTGAAAGCGCTTGAGTTGTCAATCATGATGCAGCCGTGCTTTGTGATTGTTTCCGCATACTCTTCAGAGGTGCTTCCGCCGGCTGAAACGAAAGCTATATCAATTCCCTTGAAATCGTCATTGTGCTGGAGCAGCTTGACCTGCAGCTGTTTGCCCGCGTATGTGTAATATGAACCTGCACTGCGGGATGACCCGAAAAGAACCAACTCGTCAAGAGGAAATTTCCTCTGTTCCAGAACGCGCAGAAACTCCTGTCCTACGGCTCCGCTTGCGCCTACAATAGCTACTCGCATAATTAAGTTTGTGTATTTTTGCTTTTTGGAATGCAAAAGTAGTGTTTACTTTGCATTGAATTAATGCCTTAAGGCATATTTTTGCAAATATCACCCTAAAATGGCCAATTACAATTCCAGAACCGAGCTGCTGCTAGGAAAGGACGCGGTCGCAAAACTCGCAGCCGCGCACGTCCTGTGCGTAGGTGTCGGAGGCGTTGGAGGCCATGCCGCCGAAATGATGGCGCGCGCAGGAATCGGCCACATGACCATAGTTGACGGCGACAGAATTGACGAAAGCAACATGAACCGTCAGATAGTGGCGACAGCCTCAACGGTCGGGGTAGCCAAAGTCGAGGCCATGAAGGACCGGCTTCTTTCAGCGAATCCCGATATGGAAGTAACTGCAATTGACAAGTTCCTGTTGGACACGGACATCGATGCTCTGCTGACATCGGCCAGATTCGATTTCATTGCCGATGCCATTGACAGTGTGGGAACCAAATGCAAACTTATAGACACGGCTTTCAAATTGGGGATTCCGATTGTAAGCAGCATGGGGGCCGGAGCAAGAACTGACATTTCCAAAATACACATTGACAAGCTGGCCAGAACTCACCATGACGGCCTTGCCAAAGCCGTAAGAAAGCGCATCGGGAATACGAAAATTTCCAACAGTCTTGACGTGGTGTTCAGCAGCGAGGAACCGGACCCGGCCGGCGTCATGGAATCGGCCGAAGGTCTCAGGAAGACAACAGTCGGAACGGTAAGCTGGATTCCCGCCGCATTCGGCTGCCACATGGCCAGGCACATAGTACTGAAACTGACAGAAAAATGATTGAACTTACAGACATAAGAAGAAGCTTTTCCGGGCTTGAAGTGCTCAAAGGCATAAGCCTGAGCATTGAAAAAGGAGAGATTGTAAGCATTACCGGTCCCAGCGGAGCAGGCAAGACCACCCTGCTTCAAATCATGGGTACACTTGACAGCCCGACAAGCGGACACGTTCTGTTCGACGGTACCGACACCACTCTTATGGACGCCAGGCGCCTTGCCGCCTTCCGTTGCAGTCATATTGGCTTTGTATTCCAGTTTCACCAGCTTCTGCCCGAATTCACAGCATTGGAAAACATAATGATTCCGGGGCTGATACGCGGAACCGGGATGCAGAAAGTACAGGACAGAGCCGAAATGCTGCTTGGGAAACTTGGACTTTCCGACCGCAAGGACCATAAGCCCGCAGAACTGTCAGGAGGAGAAAAACAGAGAATAGCAGTAGCGCGTGCGCTCATGAATGAGCCCGATGTCATTCTGGCCGATGAGCCGTCGGGCAGCCTTGACAGCCGCAACCGCGATGAACTTCACAAGCTGTTTCTTGATTTCAGAAATGAATTCGGCCAGACATTCGTCATTGTGACACATGACGAAAACCTGGCCAACCTTGCAGACAGGCGCATACATATTCTTGACGGTCACATATCAGGCTGACCGGGAAACGTCAAAAAGAAAACAAAAGCGGCACACCCCCGGGTCTGCCGCTTTCATTTTCATTGGATTTCCGATTATCAGCCGTTTGCCCTCTTTTCGCGGATACGGGCCTTCTTGCCAGTAAGAGCACGCAGATAGTAAAGCTTTGCGCGGCGTACCTTACCTACCTTGTTGACTTCGATGCTGTCAATGGCCGGTGAGCTGATCGGGAAGATACGCTCCACGCCGATAGTGCCTGACATCTTGCGCACGGTGAAACGACGGTTGTCACCATGTCCGCAAATCTTGATAACGATACCGCGGTACAGCTGTACACGCTCCTTGTTACCTTCAACAATACGATAAGCTACAGTTACAGTGTCACCTGACTTGAATTCAGGGAACTTTCCTTCATTGCCTGTGGCAAATGCCTGTTCGGCAATCTTGATTAAATCCATTTTTGCAAAAATGTAATAGTTTGTCACGTCTACGCGACATACCAAGTTACTCTTCCTTGGCAGCGATCGCTGTAAAGCGGCGCAAAGATAACCATTTAATTCTGTCCGGCAAACAATTTCACTCAAAATACAGGGCCAGAACTATCATTCTGCTCAAAGCCTTATTGACTGAATTCGAGTATTTGAGAAGGGACAGGTCCTTCAGATCGCTGCGTGACCTTTCATGAATGTCATTCATACCGAAACAGAATTTGATTTCGGGAATCAGCTTGAAGAACTGATAATAGAAGTCGCAGCCCATACCTATTTCGAACATGCAGTCCCTGTTCTCCAACAGGAAAGCTTCGCCCTTTGAACGTGTCAGATCGAATGTAGGAGCCAGCCCGGCCACTACATAAGGGCGGTAATTGTTGAAACGGATTGGCGAAATCTTCAAGTCAAAAGGAACCGACAGAAGCGTCGATTTCAGATACTGTTCTTCGGACAAGCCCGAAGTCTGTTCCCTGAACACCAGTTTCCGGTCACCGAAATGCATGGTAGGAATCACCCTGAAAGACACATAGTCAGACAGTTTGTATTCGCCGAGAACGCCGACACTGAAACCGGGGATATACTGCGGGGCCGTCGAATACCAGTATTCCGCTCCGCCATGCTCATTGATAAACGGCAGTCCGCTGTTTTCCAGAATGAGATCCTGGCAATTAACGCCAAGCACAAAGCCGTAATGCCATATCCTGTCATCCAGAAACGGACGATTCTGGATTTTACGCTCCTGTGACAGCGCCGGACAAAAGAGTCCCAATCCAGCCAGGAGCAGGAATACGCACTTTAAAACTGGTTTGTTTGTCATGACACAGTAATAACGCAAAACTATGCGCTATATTGCATAATACCGGGCAAAGACATATCTTTGCAACTGACAATCAAGAAATATCCAAAAATGAAATCCATTCAAAGAAATATCCTTCTCATTGCAATGTCATCATTGCTCTGTATACAGTCTCAGGCACTTGACACGAACCTTTACGGTACCATATCGGCCGGAAGTACTGGCATAGGCGTCGGAGTTGAGACCAAAGTGAATGACTGGCTGGGAGTACGTGGAGGATTTGACTTCATGCCGCATTTTTCAAAAGCACTTTCATTCTCAATGACGACCGGGAATGATTTCAGCGACCCCCAGGCACAGGAAGAGAAGTTCAACAAAATGACGGAAAAACTTGCAGGCATTACAGGTATATCAATTGACCGCGAAGTCGACATGAAGGCAGAGCCTTCGTTCCACAATTTCGACATCATAATCGATTTTCATCCTCTTGCCGAACACAGAAACTGGAAAATAAGCGCCGGCGTTTACTGGAGTTTCTCAAAAACCATAGGAACTGCCGTCAACGCAGAATACGACGCCTCGGCGCTAGTCTCCGCAAACATATACAACACCCTGTATGACAAGGCAATGGAATCACATGAAACGGACGGCGAATGGTTGCCCGAGCTCGACATTGCCGTACCCGACAAAATCTATAAGGAATTCAAAAGCTGGGGAACAATGGGAATGTACATTGGAGAATATACCGCCGGCGGCGGTTCCTATATGATGGTTCCCGACGAAAACTGCACGGTAAGCGCAAAAATGACCACCAACAAGATCAAACCGTATTTCGGAATCGGATACGAAGGCCCCATAGCCCGTGACAATGACCGATACCAGTTCATATTCGACCTCGGTGCCCTGTTCTGGGGCGGCTCGCCAAAGGTGATAACGCACGAAGGCGTGGACATTGCCCACGACCTCAGGAATCTGAACGGACAGATTCAGGAATACATAGACATAAGCAACAAGCTTACTGTCTATCCCGTAATCAAAATAGGAATTTCAAGAAGGTTGTTCTGAACAGAACAACCCTGATTACTGGACAATGTACTTGTGGCCGTCAACTATGTACAGGCCACGCGGAAGTTCATCAAGTGAATTGACTTCAATTGAAGTTCCACCTAAAGTCCATGCCACCTTCTTTGCATTAGCCTTTGATGGATCCACGCCAAGAAACATTTCATATTCCCCGCTGGTCATAAGAGTGAGCTGCGCAGGCAGCGATTCACCACGCAGATATGAAGTGTTCGCAGGAATTGATTCTAATCCTGCTGGAGCGGTAACGAACCCAAGTTTCCCCTCAGATGTAACACCAAGCACCCTCATGGTATTCGGATTGTATTCCACCTTGCGGTAATGGTAAGCGCCTGGTTCAATGCCCAAAACCTCGGGAGTATTGAACATGACCCCATCCAATTTGTTGGCAGTTACCGGAGTGCACTTGACGTCGATCGGCTCAAGTTGAAGTCTGTTTCCATTGGCACTGGTACTTGAGCACTCAATAATTACCGGCGTTTTTCCGGGAATGACACCGGAAAGTTCCTCTATGACACATATTCCGTTATCGGCATCTATCTGCTTTACCACATATGCCTTCATACCATTTGAATAGAAGGAGAACGGGAAAGCGAAATATAACGGGTAGAAATGTCTGTTTTTGGAATTGTCACTGACTGTGACACTGGGTGTAATGCCGAAATAGTTGGAATCGTCACCGGGATTGACAGCTATTATCTTCCAGTCAATTCTTGAAAAGTCAGACTGGCTGGACTGCAACGCACCTGCCTTGATCAGACCGGAAGAGAAGCTTTTGAGGCTTTGATCATAAAGGAACATTTTTCCCTTGATATCCTGAAAAGCCCTGAAATTGCCCTTGACCTTCTTTACCCTGATTCCATTCAGATCCTGAGTCAGAGAGCCGAAACTCTTCAATAAAGTTTCTATATCTGTTCCCTGTGCGTAAATGTTGAATGTCTGGTCGTCAAAATCGGGATCGGGATTTGAGAACATATACTTGATGTACATCAGCATTGACGGATCGCTGATGCTGGTCTCGGAGAATCTTTCAGTCATAAGCGCTTCAAGATCCGGGTCGGTAGTATGCATATCAAGAGTTTCAGCCTTGTCATCGACAATCTTGATGTAACGTTCCGTATAAACATTCTGCATGCGGTAATATCCGTCCGCTACAAACTGTTCAGCATGAAGCGAAACGCAAAAAGCACATACGGCAAGGAATATGGAAACCTTCTTCATTCTATCCAAAAAGACACCTTCTTATTAAAACAATATGCTGTTATCCCTGAAGGTACGCCGGGCACTTATGCACCGGCGATACCAAAAGGATAATATCATTCAACTGTTACTTGACTTCAATATAGAACTTTCTGATAGCTACCTTACCGGAATAGTCAACTGCCGCATAGGCAATCTCATATTCGCCCTTCTCGGAAGGAGTGAAATGTACTGTAAGGGTGTTGCCGTCAAGAACGGTATTGAAGTTACCGCTGGCATTTGCAGCGGACTTGGCTGAAGCACTCGGAGCTTCTGTCACTGCAACATACTTCTTGTAAGCGGGTGCGAGCAGTTCGGCAGTGTAGGACGACAGGATAAGTGTAGCTGTAGCGCCCTGCGACATAGTCGAACCGAAGCCCTTGACGCTGTTGAGTTCTGACAATGAACCAGCGCCGTTGCTGAAGAATATGGTCGGCTGGAGGAACATATTGATGTCAAGCTCATCAGGAATTCTGTTGTTGATTCTCTCAATGTATGAGTTGATACGGTCAATGAGTTTTTCCTGTGACATGCCAATGACGTCGTTGACCTGATCAATGATATTGTTGACCTTGTCAAGCATGCCTCCGACATTCGTATTGACCTGATCAAGTATCGGTTGCATCATGTCTGCAGGAATCTCCAGACGCATGGTGTCATTTTCACAGGTAACGGTTGCTGAGACCCTCAAATCAAAACCGTTGATGCTCAAAGTGGCATCTTCAAGTTTTGTTTTATCCTCACCCGGAATAATGGAACCGGTGGCGGTCGAACCGTTGTCCGTAATCTGCACATCGATTGAATTGACATCCGGAATTACAATTTCAAAAGACATCGGACTGCCTGTAATCGGATCAAACGTGAAATGATCAAGAGCCATACCCTTTGATGCCATCCATTCCTCAAGGTTGGGGAGCATAGGAAGACGCTTGCCTATTTCAATCACCTTGCCCTTGGCGAAACTGTATGACAGGGGCTGGAATGTGATTGCAGCCATGTCATAGTCAGAAACCAGGCTTCTTGTCTTGTCGAATCCGTCAACGTAGGAGCACTTCACGCCATACGCAATGACACTGCCGTTAATCTCTGTAGCAATGGTCTTTGCAAGATTGGCGATGTTCTTTACGCTCTTCCAGTTGTTCTTGAGAGCAACGGCCGCATTCTTGAGAGCTGTTGTATTGATTGAAGGCTGTGACAAATAAGCCTTGGCAGGATTGATCTTCACTTCAGCCTCATAGAGATAATTCTCGGATACCGATCTGGTAACAGGGCCTACGCCGTATGTCAGAAGGGCATTTGACTTCTTGAGAGTAAGTGAATCGAAGCCCGGAGCAATGTTTCCGCGTGAATCGACCATAACAACCTTCATGCCGTCAAAATCAACGTCAATCGGATTGACGGTGAGATAGACCTTGCCTGCAGGGCCTGCAAGAGCCTGGCCGCCGGTCAGCTTGATTGCGCCATTCGGATTCAGTGATGAGAAATCAACGAACTGTGATTCTTCACCGACAAAGTGACCGTAATCTGCAGGAGTGCCCTTTGTCGGGAAGTTCAGTGAACATGAGCCAGCCATGCTGCCGTAATTTCCATAGATGATATTGGCCTTAATGCCGAACGGAGTGTAGAACGAGCCCCACAGAACATTCTCGACGGTCTGGACGGAAATGCCGGTAACCATGCTGGCCAGGCTGTTCTGAATTGAATCAACCCTATTTGAAAGGGAATCGAGAGCGCTGATAATCTGGTTCAGCTTGATTTCCATTGAATCGACTCTTGACTTGAGCGAATCGAAGCTGGTATTTAATTCGGCACCTGCACCGGCAATCGAATCGATGATTCCCTGCAGTTTCTGGTCTGCCTGCTCGCTGAGAGCCTTGAGAGTGTTCAAGGAAGCGGTGTCAGCCTTACCTGCAAGAAGACTTGCAAATTCAGCGGCATTCTTGTCCGCATAGCTGCATGCGCTGTCAAGAACGGCATTGGCACGTGCGTAGATGTTCTGAGCCAGTGTATCCACTCTTGCGCCGAGCTGCTGGGCGAGAGAGTCAATCCTTACGCTGTCAGACTCTGAAAGGCTTTTGGCAATGCCGGCCAATGTATTTGCCTGACCGGCAAGAAGAAGTGCCTTATCTGCCGTAGTTACGGCTGTTGTGACAGAATCGTTCCAGAGCATGAGATTGGAATAGTCTCCGCCAAATCTTGTGGAGAAGTATGTGTCATAAGCCTGGACCGATGCAAGGCATGACTGCAGCTCGTTCATGAGAGTGGTTTTCTGAGCTACTGAAGCACTGTCTCCAAGGTCAATGCCTATTACGTCTTCAATCTTACCTATCAAAGACTGAAGCTGGTTGGTCTTTGTTGTGTCAGCCTTTGAATTCACAGAGGTCTGAAGTTCGGTCTTGGCCTGATTGAGCGCCTGCTCCAAGGCCAAAGTCTGAACCTTGATGGCCTGATCGAGACCGCGTACGCTGTCCGTCAGGAAATCTGCCCGGTTCTGCAGATCTCTTACATAATCCGAATTGTAATCGGAGCATGACGAGAGAATGCCGGCTGTTCCGCACAAAACTGCGGCAATCATTAGGATTCTTGATTTTTTCATGAATGTTGTTTTTATTAAATAGGTTATTCTTATATTCTTCAACCATTGGGAAAAGGCACAAAAAACCCTACCCAACAAATCAAAGTACAAAGATATAACTATTTTGTTCCACCGCGCATTTTTAGGCTTTTTTTTTAACACGTGTCATTTTTTCGACCGTTCGAACTGGAAATCTCAATTATTTTGAAGTATCTTTGCAGAAAGATTATCAACCAAATCAATATAATATGGCATACGTTATCGGCGACGACTGCATTGCTTGCGGCACATGCATCGATGAATGCCCGTCAGAGGCAATTTCAGAAGGAGAAAAGTATTCAATCAACCCGGATCTCTGCGTAGACTGCGGCACATGTGCAGGCGTCTGCCCGTCAGAAGCAATCCACCCGGGAGAATAATTCTTTCATGAACAAAAAAAATAAAGGCTCCAATCGGAGCCTTTATTTTTTCCGGCATGCCGTCGTCAGGACAACTTTGCCAAGGCGACGGCAATGCGTCTGAATGCTTCGCGGATTTTGTCATCCGATGTTGCATAGCTGAAACGTATGCATTCGGGCGCGCCGAAGGCCGTACCGCCTACGGTTGCAACATGAGCGACCTCGAGAAGGAACATCGCCAGGTCTTCTGCGCTTGAAATGACTTTGCCTTCGTACTTCTTGCCGAAATAATAATCGCACTTGGGGAACAGATAGAATGCACCCTGAGGATTGTTGACTTCAAATCCGGGAATTTCGCGGGCAAGAGACACGATAAGGTCGCGGCGGCCCTGGAACACCTTGCGCATTTTTTCAACGTCATCCTGAGGACCGTCAAAGGCAACCTGAGCAGCTTTCTGTGCAACGGAACATGTGCCGCTCGTGTACTGGCCCTGCAGCTTGGTGCAGGCCTTGGCCAGCCATTCCGGTCCTGCCATAAAGCCAATGCGCCAGCCGGTCATTGCATATGCCTTTGACACACCGTTGATTACAGCAATACGATCCTTAAGTTCTGTAAACTGCGCAAGACTCTGATGACCGCCTATGAAATTGATATGCTCATAAATTTCATCGGATACCACGAACACTTCGGGATGCTTTGCCAGAACCTTGGCAATCGAAGCCAGTTCGTCCTTACTGTACACGGAACCGGTAGGATTCGAAGGCGAGCATATCATCATGGCTCTGGTCTTCGGTGTGATGGCCGCCTCAATCTGAGCGGCAGTAACTTTGAAATCCTGGTCTATACCGGCCTTGATCACTACGGGAATGCCACCGGCGAGCTTCACCATTTCAGGATAGCTCACCCAGCATGGCGACGGAAGAAGGACTTCGTCACCGGGGTTGACAACAGACATGATGACATTGCACAGTGCCTGCTTGGCGCCTGTGGAGACAACAATCTGAGATGGTTCGTAGTCAAGAGAGTTTTCGCGCTTGAGCTTGTCACTGCATGCTTTCCTAAGCCACATGTAGCCGCCGACCGGAGAATACTTCGAGTAGTTCTGGTCAATGGCCATATGCGCTGCCTCCTTGACATAGTCAGGAGTGTTGAAGTCGGGTTCACCGACACTCATGTTGACAACATCGACACCCTGTGCCGAAAGTTCGCTGCTCTTCTGGCTCATGGCGAAAGTAGCCGATGCAGCAAGACTCATTACGCGATCTGAAATCTGTCCCATTGTTATATAGAATTATTTGGTTTTATTCATGTAATCCGCAAGGTCAGCGGCGACCTCACGTGTCTGTATTATCAGTTTCCTTATTTTCATGCCGAAAAGCCATGCCCGCAATGACATGAGCACGCCCAAAGGCACGACAATGCCGCAAGCGACATTGGCCCATTTGGCCTTGAACGGACTTTTGATGCCATAAACCGGAATTACTGGAAGACAGTTCAACTTGTCCAGTTCAATTCTATCGCGGCTGTTGCCAAGCTCCATGACAAGGCTTTCGCAATCAGCAAAAAGATTGTCAATTTCAAATGTATTCTCTTCTCTGAAGAAAAGTGCGGAATATTTCGGACGGACGGAAAGGACTTCGGAACCGAGGACCTTATCTGAAAGGCTGCAGATTTCGCCGGTCAGCTCCAGACAGAGCTTCTGGTCCGGCTCGTCTATTACGACATCTTTCCGGGTTATGTTTCGGGAAACCTTTCCACCGAACCAGTGCCTGAGGAATTCCGATATGACTTCCGGCTGGAACACGGTAGAGTCACCGTTGGCCTTGACAGTGAAGAACACGCTCAAAGGAGCGAGCACAATTGTGCTGAACCAGCAGCCGACAATGCTCCACATTCCTTCCCTGAACATCTTTTCGCCCGATGCCGACGTGACATAGAACAGAATGTATGTCAGGACCGACACAATGACGGGAACCCCGAGACCGCCTTTTCTTATGATGGCTCCGAGGGGCGCACCTATAAAGAAGAATATGAGAATCGAAATGGAATTCACGATTTTCCTCATCCAGGAAATCCAATGCTTGCGTATCGAACGGTCCTGACCCGCCATATTGATATTCTTGGCAGTCAGGTCATTTGCCTGGAATGAAATATCCTTCTTCATAGCGGTCCTGATATCAAGCTGGCCCTCTCTTGAAGCCACATTGAACAGACTGTCGCCATTGACTGCCGAGCCGGCCAATGCCAGCAGTTTCAGAGAATCAGCCCTCTGCAGACTGACCGTATGGTTGACTTCATACCTGTACTCCGACAGGTTACCCAGACCTATGCTGTCCTGACGTGCCGACAACGAGTCGATGGTATGACGTATCTCTGCCATGTTCTTGCTTTCCGCCTGGGTGCTCATCAAGCCTTCGTCGGTCTGCGTAAAGCCGGAATCGAAGTCAAGAAGGATATCCTGCTGACGGAAGTTCTCCCTTATGTACGGATCGCCGTTGGAATCCATCTCCATGTCCTGATCCTGACGGAACTGTACCCCGGCATAAAGGTGCAGCATGATATGCTTTTCATCGGCTGTCGTTTCCAGAAAGGCTGAATCGGCCAATGTGACGCTCAGATTTTCATAACCCTGACTGTGGTCATAGATTATGACATCGTACAGCATTCCGCTTTTTAAATCCTTGTGGTTGACATACAGATTGTAACCGCTTATCTGGTCATAGAACGTACCTTCCGGAATTTCAAGTTCCGGACTTTTCTGGTTGATCGAGACAATGAGCGAGAACAGTTTCTGCGTCTTATTCGGCACGACGACGTTCTGGAAATAAAAGGACAGGCCCACCAGCAGCACGCAGAATATTGTCAGAGGCCTCATTATTCTGAGAAGCGGAATGCCTGCCGTCTTCATGGCCAGAAGTTCAAGACGCTCGCCAAAATTGCCGAAAGTGATGAGCGACGCCATGAGAACGGCCAGAGGCAGAGCCTCGGGAACCAGACGTGTACCGAAAAGGAAGAAGAAACGTGCAATGATTCCAAAGGTCAGGCCCTTTCCCACAAGATCCTCAACATATCTCCAGAGAATGTTCATCAGGAGCACGAAAAGGCAGATGCAGAAAGCCGCCACGAACAGTAGCAGGAAACTTCTTATTATGAAAATGTCAAGCCTTTTGGGTCTCATTCTTTACGGTGCAGTCATTTCCAAACTGCAAAGGTACTGCAATCCGTAGACTTTTGCAAAAAATAGACCCGGCTTTTGGCCTTACAGGCCGCAGCGGCGCAATATGTCAATAGAGCTGTCCCAAAGGCTTCTGGCTTCTGCAGGATAGTCGGCTTCAGCGAAATCCGTAATTACCAGTACGCATTTCTGCGTCAGTTCATTCTTCGTGATTCTGATTTCAAAATACGTGCCAGGCACTTCGTCCAGCCAATGGAAACGTACATATGCCTGCTGGCGGCAGTTAATCATTTCTGCCTGTCTTGTTTCACTCTTTCCCCATGTGAATGTAAAAAGTTTCCCGTCAGAAACGGCATCATCTGCAAACCACGAAGCCAGGCCGGCGGCTGTAGCGATGGCTTCCCAGATCATGGGAATGGACTGGGAACTCAGTTCATACTCCAGAGTAACCTTCTCCTTGGAGCCGATTTGTTTGTCTGTTGCCATAGTCTTACTGCATTGAAGGTTTAATGCAAAGAAATATTAAAAACTCCGGAAATCCAAATAATGCAAGCAAAAAAAATGGCTACTTTTGCATGTAAGAATTCGGAATATTTATGAAATACTATCTGATTGCAGGCGAGGCCTCCGGGGATCTTCACGGCTCAAATCTCATGAAGTCCATAGCCGCCAACGACCCTGAAGCCAGTTTCCGCTGCTTTGGAGGAGACCTTATGCAACAGGCCGGAGGAACGCTTGTCAGGCACTACCGCCAGCTTGCATACATGGGTTGGTGGCCGGTGCTCACACACCTTGGCACCATATTGAAAAGCAGGTCATTCTGTTTTGACGACATTGCCGCATGGAAGCCCGACTGCGTAATCCTGATTGACTATCCCGGTTTCAATCTGTCAATTGCGAAAAAAGTCAAGACCAAGCTGGGAATACCGACCTACTATTACATCTCGCCCAAAATCTGGGCATGGAAAAGTTACAGAATCAAATCCATGCGCAAATACGTGGACGAACTCTTTTCCATTCTTCCTTTCGAGAAGGAATGGTTCGCAAAAAGGAATTATTCCATAAGATATGTAGGCAATCCGTGTGTCGATGCAGTCGATGATTTCAAGAAAAACAACGGCACTGCACAGCCGCCAGCCGATAGCGGCAAGCCGATAATCGCCTTGTTGGCCGGCAGCCGCCGCACCGAGATTTCGCGCAATCTCCCAATCATGATCGATGCGACGCAGGGTCTCGACGGCTACCAGATTATCCTTGCGGCAGCCCCCGGAGTGGATCCGTCCTATTATGACAGTTTCATAAAAGGCACCAATGTAAAAGTCGTGCATCAGAGCACATACAAGCTCTTGTCAGTGTCACATGCCGCGCTTGTGACATCAGGCACAGCCACACTTGAGACCGCGCTTTTCAATGTCCCGCAGCTTGTATGCTACAGAATGCCCATGGGCGGAATAGTGAATATTCTACGGGCCATGGTTCTGAAAATCCCGTTCATATCGCTGGTCAACCTTATTGCTGGCCGCGAGGTAGTTCCGGAACTTGTAGCAGGTCAGATGGAAGCAGGCACTGCACGGCGGCTGCTGGTTCCGCTTCTTGCCGATACGCCTGAGCGCAGGGCCCAGCTGGAAGGATACAGCCGGATTCACAGCATTCTCGGACCTGCCGGTGCATCGGACAATGCCGCCGTTCAGATTGTCACTTTACTGAATAAGTGACAGCCTGCAAGAAATTATTCCGGAATTGTTTGGGATTCCAAAAAGTTGTACTACATTTGCACCCGCTTAAGGCAAGCACATAAGCCTGATGGCGGGATAGCTCAGCTGGTTAGAGCGCATGATTCATAATCATGAGGTCCCCGGTTCAATCCCGGGTCCCGCTACCTGATAAAAAAAACACTTACGAATCTCCGTAAGTGTTTTTTTATTTCCTGCGAAAACATTGCGAAAACAAGGGCAGACACTCTCAAACAAACTCCGGCACTCAAGGTCGTTTTGGCTGCAAGTTGGGGAAACGTTCTTTCAGTGAGGCTTCTTCTTCGGGAGTCATCTCACCTCTGACGGTCAGCTTGTCAATGTCCAGGCCTTCCATCCATTCGGGAAGTTCCACCTTGCCTGTGAATTCAAGTGTAAGCGACTCAAGGTGTGAAATCTTTTTCAGCACCTCCGGGACACGGTCTATTCTAAGTTCCAGACCGTCCCATCCGTCGGCGTCGCGGCTGTACATTTCCTCAAGTATTTCGTCTTCGGTCTCCTTTACCCTGACAAACCAGCCTACCTTGGGGACGGCAGTCCACTTCTTTTCGAATGTCATACCCATAATGCCGGCACGCAGTTCCAAGCCAGTCGTGCTCAGCACTTCTCCCGACACGGAATCGGTAACCGAGTACTTGAATTCCACGGCCACCTGTTCGGGCAGCATGTCATGGGTCATTCTGACCTTTGACGGCAAACGGCCGTTCTTGTCATACGGGAAGAATTTCAGGAACCAGCCGTCAAGTTCGGTTGACATGTCAATGAAGCAACCGGGCCCGCGCAACTCGCGCGGATGGTGCTCCATGACAATGCTTTTCCAGAAATCAGTATCGGGCTGGCCCTCCGACGCCTTTACGAATTCCTCCAGAATGGGCTCCAGTTCTTCGACCCACCATTCCAGGCCGTACTTTTCCAACTGCCGTGTGCGGTCAAGTATGGACTGCCAGTCCTGAGGCGTACCGGTCAGAGTCACGTATGGAATTCCGCATCCAATATAATGTGCAATGTACTGGAAATATGACTCCATTGACTTCATCAGGACAACCTGTGACGCCATGAGTTCATCGGGCCCGGTCGTGCTGAACGGCTGTGCCATGAGTTCTGCAACGCCGTCTTTGGTATTCTCCGATATCAGAGTTGCAAAATCGCCGACAATTCCATACCAGTCTGCCTTGCCGGAAAACAGATCCTCCGGACTTTCCACCAGCAGGTCAATCTTTCCGTCATGGTCAACGAAAAGGTGACGCATCTCCTCGGGATTTCTGTTTATATGGCAAGCAAAGCCCTGACAGATGAGCTGCCAGATTACATCCGGGCTGAGCACCACGGCTCTGTGATTTGCAAACGCGTCTATCATTCCTTTAAAGAAAGGATTCCGTCCGTAGCCGCCGAATTCCCCATCGTGCAAACCTGACGCCAGAACTCTGCGCTTGTCAGCAGGAACTTCATTTCCCAATATGCCGTTGATAATATATTCGGGAGTGAACAGATCATCCTTCTTCACGCGCGTCGGCCTGGGAAGATGGCGGTCAACCTTGAAGGTTATCGAGGCCGAAGCACCCGTACATGTCAGGGCCAATAC
>JAKSIR010000034.1 GCA_024398695.1 Bacteroidaceae bacterium
CGTGTCGATTTCGCCTTCAAGCGCGTGTTTGCCACCCCCGGCAACGAGGAACTGCTCAAGATGCTGGTGGACAGTATACTGCCCGAGCTGCACGTCAGGACGCTGACCCTGGGCAACCAGGAGAACCTGGGCGACAGCGAGGACGGCAGGAAGACGGTCTTCGACCTCAAGGCCGTGACCGGAGACGGACAGACCATAGTCATAGAGATGCAGCTGGCCAGGAAGAGCGACTTCAACGACCGTCTGGTCTACTACTCCACCTTCCCCATACGCGAACAGGTGCGTGCCGGACACCGCAACTACCGTCTGGAACCGCTGTACATAATTGCCATCATGGACTTCAGCATGGACGGCGACAGGACCACCGAAGGCGTGATAAACAGCTTCTGCATACGCAACGACTCGGACAGCAGCCGTCTTCTGACGGACAACGTGCACTACGTGACGGTGGAACTGCCCAAGTTCCGCAAGGGCGTGGACAGTCTGGAGAGCCTGAGCGACAGGATGATATGGCTTCTCAGGAACATGGGCTCTCTGAAGTCGGTCCCCGAAGAATTTTCGGGCAAAGGCTTTGAAAAGCTGTTCGACATATCTAACTTTGTCGCCATGACGTACGAAGAGCAGATGGAGTATCTTGCCAAGTTCCACGCCGAGCTTGACCGCCGCAGCGAACTGGAGACCGCCATAAATGACGGCCGCGCCGAAGGTCGTGCCGAAGGACGTGCCGAAGGTCTGGCTGAAGGTGAAGCGAAAGGTGAAGCCAAGGTCCGCAGGGAGACAGCCGCCAAGTTGAAGGCTGCAGGTGTGGCTCCCGACATAATATCGCAGTGCACGAGTCTGTCAGCAGACGTGATAGAAACACTTTGAACGGATACGGCTGTCCCGGACAGGGACAATCGGCAGTCATAAAGCCTCTGGGGGTATTTCCGGAGGCTTTTTGCATTCAGAACCGGCCGTGCTTGCTGTCTCTGTTCTCCAGTTTTGCAGATTAAGCGCTTTCCGGCTTCCCTGAATGGTTTTGTGTAATGCTGGAGGCGGGGCTGGGGTTCTATGGAAATTCGGGTGGGAATTCGGGACTGAAATTCGGATTTTGTGTAAATTCGTATTAAGAACCTGTTTTGAGAACCTGTTTTAACTTCGTGCGATTATTAGAACATGTTCCCAAAATGATTAACGATTATTCTATAATTTCTGCAAATGAAACGAATCTCTTTTTCTCTGACTGTTCTTGCCGTGCTGTACATGCTGTGCGGCTGTGAGAACAGCGAACCCGACGCACTTGACTTCTATGCTTTGGATGCAAGGAAAATCCCTGTGTCAGACATTCAGGCGGCCGATATTCCCGAACTGTTTGGCCAGAGCGGCATACGTTACAATTCCGTTTCGGTCTTGAACTGGCGCACACAGTATCCGTACTTGCCGCAGGTCGATTTTGCCGTAGCGCACAACGGCAGCAGCATGCTCATACACTACCGCGTATCGGAGAAGAGGACCATTGGCACCATGGAGAATGACCTTGACGGCGTTTACAAGGAATCCTGCTGCGAATTTTTCTGCATGGAGCTGGGTGACAGCCTGTACTACAACATAGAATCGAACTGCCTCGGTTCCATTCTCATGCAGTGCGGCAGCAGCCGTAACAGCAGAACAACATCGGCCGCTGACAATCTGAAGCAGATTGACCGATGGGCCTCGCTTGGCCGCAGTTCAGTTGATACCATACCCTCCCATACCCATTGGGAACTTGCTCTTGTAGTGCCGCTCACCGCCTTCTGGCGCCATTCTTATGGCACGCTTGACGGCAAGACCTTCCTTGTCAACGTCTATAACTGCGTGGGCAGCGGTGATGACCGCCAGTATGTGACCTGGCAGCCGGTTGTGTCCGATGCTCCCGATTTCCATCGTCCGGAATATTTCAGACCCGTTCATTTCAGTAGGTGAATCCTGTAAGTTATATTTTGCAGTTTAGAACCTGTTTTGAAATGGTTCGCGAAAATAATTATAGGCTGCAACGACGGCTTCCGTCCCGTGGACTTCTGCATTGAGGATGTGGCGGAGCAGGTGTCTGTGACGCTATTCCGCTATGTTGAAGCCGGCTTCGCGCATGAAGACTGTAGCGCAGCCGGTGGTGTCGTTTTCAAGTCTGACGGTGAATGCGGGGAACTCGCGGCGTACGGGATAGTCGGCACGCTGCTTCTCGAATGAGCCTATGTCGGCACGCAGACGTGCGTCATCGGTTTTAATGTCATAGGTGTACATTATGGCTTCGGCCAGTACCTGACGCGGTGTCTTGCCTGTGCAGTCAAGAGTGAACTCCACGGGCTGGGCGGGCAGGGGGATGTCGGTGACCTCCCAGTCCTGGCAGGGCAGGTCAAGGAAACGCGCCACGGCCTGCACGCTCATGGTGGTGCCGTTTGCCTTGCCGTCAAGCGAGTAGCCGGCAATGTGCGGGGTTCCGGTATAGAGCAGGTCAAGCAGTCCGGCATCAATGCCTGGTTCATTTTCCCATACATCGAGCGATGCCGCAAGTATTGACTTGTTTGCCAATGCCTGTTTCAGCGCCATGTTGTCAACCACTTCGCCGCGTGAACTGTTTATGAGTATCTGGTCCTTGCGCATGGAGGCAATGCGCTTACTGTCAAACAGGTGATAGGTGCAGTCCTGGCCTTCGCGCTGAAGGGGAACGTGACAGGTGATTATGTCGCTTCCGGCAATCAGCTCTTCCAGACTGACAAAGTCACGGAGTCCTTCCTGACGCTGGCGCGGAGGGTCGTTGAGTATGACCTTGAAGCCCAGCAGCGCAGCAATGCGTGCAACCTTGCTGCCTACATTGCCGACACCGATAACACCTACTGTCTTTTCCTTCGGCTCAAAGCCGTAGGTGCGTGACAGTGAAACCAGCAGCGATGCAATGTACTGCTGGACCGACCACGAGTTGCAGCCGGGGGCATTGGTCCATTCTATACCGTTCTGTTCACACCAGGCGGTATCTATATGGTCAAAGCCTATGGTAGCTGTGGCTATGATTCTTACGCCGGAGCCTTTGAGAAGCTGCCCGTTGCAGATGGTTCGGGTGCGTGTTATAATTGCATCGGCATCTTTCACAACTTCAGCGGTGGTGTCCTTGCCGGGCAGATAGACCACGTCGGCATAGGGTTCAAGTGCGCCCTTCAGAAAGGGAATCTTATTGTCACAGACTATTTTCATAACGGTTTAATCTTTGAATCGTTCCGGATAGGCCCAGAGGCCCAGTGCCGGGTTGGAAATGTAGTATATCTCTTCGCCGCAGACGGTGTTCCAACCGTCCTTCAGGGCGGGCACGCCATAGCGCGACATGGTTTCTTCAAGACTGGCCCAGCCGAATCCCACGCTTTCAATCTCCTGACGGCTAACAGCCGGTCCGGGGCAGTAGGTTATGCTGAAGCGTCCTTCGCTTGAGCCGTGTATAAGGTGGGCTGCGGCACCAAGGTTGTCGCGCAGGTCCCGGTTCTCTTCGACGGCCCTGAGTGTGGCGGGGGTTCCGCGGTAGCCGTACTTGCGTATCAGTGTGTCGATGGTGCGGTCCTCGCCGAATTCGCGCAGGGCGGGGGCCATGACAATAAGTTCGGCACCATCGGCCAGTGCCATGCGGGTGCGATAGACGGCCTTGTTGCCAAGCCAGGTGCTCATGAACTCCTTGGGGTCAAGCCATACCAGGCATTTCCTGATGGGCTTTTCCACCATGATGAAGTTGGTTTCAAGGGCAAGGTCTGCAGCGCGCTGGAAGCACTCGAAATCGTCGCCTATAAAGAGTCCGCGCAGTTTCATCTGACCGTCGTCGCCCTTTGACAGCACGGTCTGTATATAGACTATGGGCAGGTTCTTTATGAAGTGCTGCGATGCGTATTCCAGCACGTCACGCACGGGGCTCTTGGCACGTCCCATTATGCGCTCCATGCCGTATGTGGCGCCAAGATAGTGGCTTTTGTTTATTCCTTCAAAGCCGCCTACGCCCACGAATATGTTCTTGTTGTAGTTGGCCATGCCTATCACCTCGTGCGGCACGACCTGTCCTATTGACAGTATGAGGTCAAACGAGGGGTCAAGCAACAGTCTGTTCACCTGCGCCTTCCAGCTGTATTCCAGCTTGCCTTCAGACACTTTCCTTATGTAGTCCGACGGCACCTCACCGACGGTTACCACGTCGTTTCGCCAGTCATGTACACGGAACAGCTGCCTGGGCGTATGTCCGAACATGTCCGATATCTGTTCATCGGTCATGGGCACGTGGGTGCCAAGGGCCGGCATGACATCGGTCAGCGCACTGCCGAAGTAGTCATAGCACATTTCGGTAATGGGACCGGCGTATGAGTTCAGGCGTGTGTAGTCGGGCGGGATGGCCAGTACGCGTTTCTTGGGGCCCATGCCGTCAAACACGTCTTTCAGAATCTGACGGACCTCGGCGGGCGTAATGGCATCGGTTCTGGAACCACGGGCAAAGTACAGCATGGCTTATCTCTTTACTCTTGCGTTGCCGGCCCAGATGCTCCAGACCTGTTCTTCGTCGGCCGGCTGTGCGTAGTCGGTAAGGAAGGTGGTTGCCAGCGCGCCTGTAGCCCAGCCGAACTGAATCCACTTTTCGGGTTCCCAGCCCTTGAGTATGCCGTACAGCATTCCGCCTACAAAGCCGTCGCCGCCGCCTATGCGGTCCAGAACGTGTATCTCGCGGGGCTCGACTGTATGCCAGCTGTTTCCTTCAAGCATTATTGCACCCCAGTTGTGGCAGTTGGTGTTCTGTACCTGACGCAGGGTGGTGGCATAGACCTGTGCATTGGGATACCTGGCCTTGACACGGCCTATCATTTCCTTGAAACCGTCAATCTTCGACGCAATGTCCTTGCCGCCGGCCTCGGGGCCTTCAATGCCAAGGCAGAGCTGGAAGTCCTCCTCGTTGCCTATCAGAATGTCGGCAATGCTGCATATTTCGCTGAATATGTCATGCAGTTCCTTTTCGCGTCCCTTCCAGAACGATGCACGGTAGTTGAGGTCAAAGCTTATGCGGGTGCCGTATTTCTTTGCGGCACGGGCAATCTCCAGACAGAACTGGCTGGTTTCGGGGCTGAGTGCTCCAATGAGTCCCGACAGGTGTACAATCTGCACGCCTTCCTGGCCGAATATGCGTTCCAGGTCAAAGTCCCTGACGTTCAGGGTGCGGCCAACTTCGCCTGCACGGTCGTTCCATACGCGCGGGCCGCGGCTTCCGTAACCGCTGTCGGCCACGTTGATCTGATGACGGTAGCCCCAGGGGCCTCCCTGCGGTACATCGGGTCCTTCAAAGTCCATGCCGCGCGAGCGCAGGTTGCGCTTTATGAACTGTGAGAAGGGGCTTCCTTCAACGAATGTGGTGAGTACCTTGACCGGAAGTCCCAGGTACGATGCTATGCTTGCCACATTGGTTTCGGCGCTGGTGGCCTGTACATTCAGTACATCACTGCATTCGACCGGCTGGCCGGCTGCGGGGGTGACGCGGAGTCCCATGCTTGTGGGTACAAGGAGTGCATATTTGCAGTTCTTCTTAAGTTCCATCATGTTGTCAATATATATCGTCTGTTTGTATTTTCAAGTCATGGCATTTCGGAGGGCAGCCGGTCGGACTGTCTCAGAATGCAGTTTCCGTCAGTGCGTGCCATAGTCCAGTACACATCGGCCCGGTCACGTATTATGTCAAGGTCGTGCGATGAGAGCAGTATGGTTTTCCCGTGTTCATGAGCCAGACGCACCAGCAGGTCCATGAGTTCGTGCTTGCTTGGCCAGTCCAGAAAGGCTGACGGCTCGTCAAGCAGTATTACCGGGGTTTCCTGTGCAAGGGCTTTGGCTATCATGACTTTCTGATATTCGCCGTCGCTCAGGCAGTCTATGTCCTTGTGTTCAAGGTCTTCAATTCCGACAAGCCTTATAGCTCTGTCGACGGCAAGCTTGTCCTGACAGGACAGTTTGCCAAGTATTCCGGAGTAGGGTATGCGGCCGAATCCCACGACATCCCTGACTTTGAGCAGTCCGGTGTCGGTGTGGCCGGTCAGCACTATGCTTACAAGACGCGATTTTCCGCTGTCTGACGCTTCCGCAATGCTGATGGGCAGTGTGCCGTCACAACCTGCCGTGACGCTGCCGCTCAATGGGGGCAGCAGTCCTGCAAGTGTCCTGAGCAGTGTGGACTTGCCGGTTCCGTTCCTTCCTGTAAGACAGCAAAGCCGCCCGTCATCAATGCGGGCGTCAATGCAGGAGGCTATGCATGTTTTCCGTTTGCCGTTCCTGTATCCTATGGAGAGATTACGGACCTCAATCATTTCGGGACGGGTCAGTACTTGCGGGCCGGCATTCCCTTCAGGGCTTCTGCCACGTGGCGGATGTGTTCCGGCGTGGTGCCGCAGCATCCGCCTGCAATGTTCACCAGACCGTCGCGGGCCATTGCCGATATGGCATTTGCAGTGTCGCAGGGGCTTTCCTCATAGCCGTTGGCTGTGGGCATGCCTGCATTGGGATAGACGCTGACTGCACATTTGGCGAAATCGCTTATCTCCTTGATGAAGGGGTAGAGTTCCTTTGCGCCGAACGAGCAGTTCAGGCCGAAACTCAGCAGCCCGTAGGGTTCGCACACGTCATACAGATCCTTTATGGAGATTCCTGTCATGAGACAACCGCTGTTGTTCATTATGCTGCCTGAAACCATGATGGGGAGACTTGTTCCAAATTCCTTCTGTGCGGTTTCTATGGCTGACAGGGCTGCCTGGGCATTGCGCGCATCGGTCACGGTCTCGACAAGGAATCCGTCGACACCGCCCTCTATCAGACCGCATGCCTGTTCGTAGTATGCTGACATGAGCTTGCCGTAGTCAAGGGTTTCGCTGGGGTCCATCATCATTTCGGCTATGAACAGCGATTTCGAAGTGGGGCCCATGCTTCCCATGACCCAGACCTGGCGGTCTCTGGCAATGATGGCGGCACAGCGGGCCAGCTTGGCCGCTGCCTTGTTCATCTCCCTGACACGGTTCTGCATGCCGTATCCTTCCTGTGAGACGGCGTTGGCACTGAAGGAGCAGGTGCTGATTATGTCAGCGCCTGCTTCAACGTATGCCTTGTGTATCTTGAATACGGCATCAGGATTGGTTACAGGCAGTGCGTCGTTGTTGCCGTCGTACTGGAGTCCAAGCTGTTGGATGCATGTTCCCATGCCTCCGTCAAGGATAAGAATCCTTTCCTTGAGAGCGTCTCTGATGTCCATATCCGTGCGTATTTGTGATTAGTATGCGAACATCGGGTATTCGTTCATCATGGCGTTGACACGTGAACGTACACCTGCTATTACAGTCTCGTTTTCAGGAGCGTTCAGCACTTCTTCGATCATGTCGGCAATGGTGACCATCATGTCCTCCTTGGCACCGCGTGTGGTGATGGCAGGAGTGCCGAAACGCAGACCTGAGGTCTGGAATGCGCTGCGGGTGTCGAACGGAACCATGTTCTTGTTGGCTGTAATGTCGGCAGCTACGAGTGCCTTCTCGGCAACCTTACCGGTCAGGTCAGGATACTTTGAACGCAGGTCAACCAGCATGCTGTGGTTGTCGGTACCGCCCGATACAATTGTGAATCCGCGTGAAGTCAGCTCCTGAGCCAGCTTTGCGGCGTTCTTCTTGACCTGCATCTGGTACTCCTTGAATTCAGGCTGCAGAGCTTCGCCGAATGCAACGGCCTTGGCTGCGATGACGTGCTCCAGAGGACCGCCCTGTGTGCCGGGGAATACGGCTGAATCAAGAAGCTGTGACATCATCTTGACTTCGCCCTTCGGAGTCTTGATGCCCCATGGGTTTTCAAAGTCCTTGCCAAGCAGGATGACACCTCCGCGCGGACCGCGCAGGGTCTTGTGTGTGGTCGATGTTACAATGTGGGCGTACTTCAGAGGGTTGTCAAGCAGACCGGCTGCAATGAGTCCTGCAGGGTGTGCCATATCAATCATGAGCAGGGCGCCGACCTCATCGGCAATCTTGCGCATGCGGGCGTAGTCCCATTCGCGTGAGTAGGCTGAACCGCCGCCAATGATGAGCTTCGGCTTGCATTCCAGAGCCAGCTGCTCCATTTTGTCGTAGTCAACACGGCCGGTTTCAGGATTCAGGTCATAACCGACGGCCTTGTAGAGAATGCCCGATGTGTTGACCGATGAACCGTGTGACAGATGTCCGCCGTGAGCCAGGTTCAGACCCATGAATGTGTCGCCCGGTTTCAGTACTGCCAGAAGCACTGCTCCGTTGGCCTGTGCGCCTGAGTGCGGCTGTACGTTGACCCATTCGGCACCGAAAAGCTTCTTGAGACGTGTGCGTGCAAGTTCCTCCGACAGGTCAACTACCTCGCAACCGCCGTAGTAACGGTGTCCGGGATAACCCTCAGCATACTTGTTGGTGAGGCATGAGCCCATGGCCTGCATCACCTGGTCGCTTACAAAGTTCTCTGAAGCGATAAGTTCGATACCTTTCTGCTGACGCAGATGTTCGCGTTCAATGATGTCGAAAATTTCCTGATCTCTTTTCATTTTGGTTTATTGAGTTTGGTTTGAAATTTCATCTAGAAAAGCACTCCGTACGAGAATGAGAAAATGCCCATGCGGCGTCCCAGCTGCAGATACGGAATGTCGAATTCGTCCTTTCTGATTAGAAGCTGCTTTGAAATGTTGCTCAGGACGATTTCATATTCCATGTTGAAGAATGTTCGCCCTGTCTGTACGTTGAATCCGAACGATGTGCCGAAAAGCACACGTCGGGGAATTTCCGATATGGTGTATCCTTCGCCGCCCGTTGCCTTGCATTCGTAAGCGTCGATTGATTGTATTCTCATGCTCGGCCCGGCATACAGCGACATGTGGTACGGTTCCTGATTGACAATGTTGAAGCCTGCCTGTACGGGGATTGTCAGTCCGGTCATCCTGTATGCCAGCTCAAGATACTCGGGCTCTGTTGCCGAACGGTCGTGTTCAGCAAGGTCGACTGTGAAGGCCGACTTGTTGAGGCTGATTCCAAGACCTGTCTGCAGGAAGAACCTGCCGCAGCCGTACTGAACGTGTGCCGATATGAAGTTGCCAAGCTGGGTGTTCTGGGTATAGTTCTCGAATTCCACTCCGTCGATCGATGCGCTTGACAGATATGTGCTGCACGACGTGAATCCGAGCTTTACACCCCACGAAATGTCATGTGCCCCCTTTGCATCGGCATCGTTGTCTCCGGCTGCCGCAGGCAGACTGAAGACAATGACGGTCAGAAGTGTGAAAAGGGTCCTGTTCATTGCGTTCAGATAATCTTGATGTCCGATTTGTTCACGTCCTTGTTGCAGTAACGGCATCTCAATACCCCATTCTTCTTGTCAATGACGTCAAAGACCGTCTCCATCGGCTCGTGGTTGGTGATGCACTTGGGATTCTGACAGCGTATGGTGCCGCGTATCTCGTCCGGCAGCTGTATGGTCTTCTTGTCTGCGACCTTGTAGTCGCGTATGGTGTTCATGACTATGTTGGGGGCGATGACCGACAGCTTGCGGCATTCGTCTTCGGTCAGAAACCTGTCTGAAATCTTGATGATGCCCTTGCTCTGCATCTTGTGGCTTGTCAGGTTCGCACCGATGGTGATCGGCGTGTCAATGTGGGAAAGTCCCAAAAGACTGACAACGTCGAAGACCTTGTCTGACGGAATATGGTCTATTACTGTGCCGTTTTCAAGGGCGGCAACCATGAGTGCCGGTTTCTGGTTTTCCATTTCTGCTGGGGATTAAAGTAGGTTCAGAGCATTGCAGATAAGTGCCTCGCGTACGTAGAGACCGTTCTTGGCCTGCTGGAAGAAGTAAGCTTTCGGGTTGCTGTCGACGTCCTGCGATATCTCGTTGACGCGGGGGAGCGGATGCATTATCCTCAAGTTGTCCTTTGTGCCTTCAAGCATGCTGTTCTTCAGGATGAAGGCATCCTTGACCCTTTCGTATTCCATGAGGTCGGTGAAACGTTCCTTCTGTACACGTGTCATGTAGAGTATGTCTGCCTGGGCAATCGTGTCGTGATCGAGTACGCTGTGCTCTTCAAACCTGATGCCGTTCTTGCGGCAGTACTCCTTGTATTCCTCGGGCATTCTCAGCTCATCGGGCGAGATGAAGTGGAAGGTCGGGTTGAAGAACCGCATGGCAGTGAGCATGGAATGGACGGTGCGGCCGTATTTGAGGTCTCCTACAAGGCAAATGTTCAGGTCGTCGAGACGGCCCTGAGTCTTGCGCATGGAGTAGAGGTCAAGCATGGTCTGTGAAGGGTGCTGGTTGGCTCCGTCTCCTGCGTTGATGATCGGGACAGGCGATATTTCGCTGGCGTATTTCGCAGCGCCTTCAAGGTAATGGCGCATGATTATCAGGTCTGCGTAGTTGCTTACCATCATGATGGTGTCCTTCAGGGTCTCGCCCTTGGTCGAACTGGTGGTGGCGGCATCGGAGAATCCTATGACGCGGCCTCCCAGACGGTTGACTGCAGTTTCAAAGCTGAGTCGTGTCCTTGTTGAAGGTTCAAAAAACAGAGTGGCCACAATCTTGCCGTCAAGGGTCTTGCGGTCGGGCCGGGCTTCGAACTGTGCTGCCTGGTCCAGCAGCCGTATGATGTCGTTCCTGTCCAGTCCCTCAAGAGATATGAGGCTTCTTCCGGTTTTGTCCATAACGCTGTAGTGTTTTGAGTCTTCAAAGTTACGGATAATATGCAACAAATTGAGCAGGTTGTGGATAACTTTATCGGTAAAAAATAAAAAAAAGAAAAGCGTGAAGCCTTTTCGCATTATTGGAGTATATTTGTAAATCACATGAACTGATACTGTAATGTCAATAAAGTCTCCTTCAACTTTGAAAAAGGTGCTCCTGTGGTTATGGGGGCTGTTTGTCTTTGCCGTCCTGGCGGTTTATCTGCTGTTTGTCTCCCTTGGCAAGGGATGGATCGGCAACATGCCTTCGATTGAAGACATAGAGAACCCCATCGACAAGTTCGCGTCGCAGATCATATCGGCCGATGGCGTCGTGTTGGGCACATATGCTCCGGCCGGGGACAACAGGGTGTGGGTCGATTTCGACGAGCTGTCGCCGTATATAGTCCAGGCGCTCGTCGCAACTGAAGACATACGTTTCCAGGAACATTCCGGCATTGACCTGAAGGCCATATTCAGAGCCGTGATAAAGAGGGTCATCCTCAGGCAGAAGAGCGCGGGCGGCGGCAGCACGCTTACCCAGCAGCTTGCCAAGCAGCTGTACACCGAGCACGTTGCGGTGGGCTCTGTGAAAAGGGCTCTTCAGAAGCCGAGCGAATGGGCCATTGCTGTCAAGCTGGAGCGTTACTATACCAAGGAGGAAATCCTTACCCTCTACCTGAACAAGTACGATTTCGGCCACAATGCCATCGGCATCTATACGGCAGCCGGAACATACTTCGGCAAGCTTCCGTCGGAACTTGACATCGAGGAGGCCGCCATGCTCGTGGGCATGTGCAAGAACTCTTCCCTGTACAATCCGCTGCGCAGGAAGGAAAAGACCAGGGAACGCCGCAACGTCGTTCTGGGGCAGATGGTGAAGGCCGGTTATCTGGACAGCGCGTCAAAGGACTCTCTCCAGAATCTGGATCTTGTCCTGGATTATCATCAGGTTGACCACAAGGTCGGTTCGGCTACCTACTTCAGGGAATACCTCAGGAAGATAATGAGGGCCGAAAAGCCCAGGAGAAGGAACACCCAGCAGTACTATGACGATTCCATCCAGTGGGCGCAGAATCCCCTGTACGGATGGTGCAACAAGAACACCAGACCTGACGGCAAGCCGTACAATCTGTTCACTGACGGACTCAAGATATACGTGACCATAGACTCGCGGATGCAGCAGTACGCCGAAGACGCTGTCGCAAAGCAGCTCCAGGACTATCTGCAGCCGGCCTTCTTCAAGGCCAAGAAAAACAGGAAGACTGCACCGTTCACGTCGAAAATCACTCCAGAGCAGCTCGAGGGCATTATGACCAGGGCCATGAAGGATACCGACCGTTACAGGGGGCTTGTCAAACAGGGCAAGTCCATGGATGAGATACGCAAAATATTCGACACTCCATGCCAGATGACAGTCTTCTCGTACGACGGGGACATCGATACCGTCATGTCGCCCATGGATTCCCTGCGTTACATGAAATTCTTCCTGAGAACCGGATTCATGTGCATGGAGCCGAGTACGGGCTATGTGCGCGCCTACGTGGGAGGACCTGACTACAGGGCGTTCCAGTACGATATGGTGACCATGGGCCGGCGTCAGGTTGGCTCTACAATGAAGCCTTTCCTCTACACGCTTGCAATGGAAAGCGGCTTCTCTCCGTGCGATCAGGTCGTCAACCAGCCACAGACGCTTCTTACCGAAGCGGGGCAGATATGGCAGCCAAAGGATGACGGCAAGGAGAAAATCGGCGAGCCCGTCTCGCTGAAATGGGGACTGTCTAGGTCCAACAACAACGTGACGGCATATCTTATGGGCCAGCTGAGCCCGTACGCCTTCGTCGATCTGCTTCATGAGTTCGGCCTCAGGAATCAGGCCATCGAACCTGTACTGTCATTGTGCCTGGGCACGTGTGACGTGTCGGTCGAGGAGATGGTCAGCGCATACACCGCATTCGTAAACCACGGCATACGTACGGCTCCGCTGTATGTGACCAGAATTGAAGATTCCGAAGGCAATGTGCTTGCGCAGTTCTCGGCCCGCAGCAACGAGGTGGTCAGCGAGGATGCCACATACAGGATGATTGACATGATGCGTGCGGTGATAAACGAGGGTACCGGTGCACGTCTGCGCAATACCGGCCTGTTCCCGTCTCTGCGAGGTGTCGACATATGCGGCAAGACCGGCACGACCGACAATCATTCCGATGCCTGGTTCATGGGCTACACTCCCGAACTGGTTGCAGGGTGCTGGATAGGCGGCGAAGACCGTGACATCCACTTTGACGACATGAACCATGGCCAGGGCGCCCATGCGGCTCTTCCAATATGGGGAATGTTCATGGACAAGGTCTATGCCGATTCCGTGCATTTGGGCTATTCGCCGAAAATGAGGTTCGACATTCCTGAAGGGTTCGATCCGTGCGGCGGTTCGTATGAGGACAGCGAAGAGATACTTGACAATTACACTATCGAGACATTCTGATGAAATTTGCAGCATTCATACCGGCGCGTTACGCGTCGACTCGTTTCCCGGCAAAGCCGTTGGCTGTTCTTGGCGGGAAACCGGTAATACAGCGTGTGTGTGAACAGGCTTCGAAGGTCTTTGACCAGGTATTCGTGGCTACTGACGACGAGAGGATAGAGAAGACGGTGCGTGAAGCCGGCTTCAACGCCGTGATGACACGCGCAGACCACAAGAGCGGCACAGACCGCTGCTACGAGGCATACGTGAAGAGCGGATGCGATGCTCAGGTGGTTGTAAACATACAGGGTGACGAACCGTTCATAAGGCCTTCGCAGCTCATAACGGTAAAGGAACTCTTCAACGACCCGAAGACCGACATTGCCACTCTGGTCAAGCCTTTCGCTCCGGACACTCCGTTCGAGAAACTGGCAAATCCGAACAGCCCGAAGGTGGTGACCGATGACAACTGGAACGCGCTGTATTTCAGCCGCAGCGTTATTCCGTATCTTCGCGGCATTCCGCAGGAGCAGTGGGCATCGCACCATACATTCTACAAGCATATAGGCCTGTACGCATTTCGCAGTGAGGTGCTGGCCAGGGTGACATCGCTGCCGCAGGCAGCGCTTGAAAAGGCGGAAAGTCTGGAACAGCTCAGATGGCTGTCTGCCGGATATGTCATCAGGGTCGGAGTCACTGACGTGGAGACAATAGGAATTGACACGCCGCAGGATCTTGCTGCGGCAGAGGAATTTTTGAAAAGGGGAGAATGGGATTGAATATTAGAATATCGGCTCTGACGGCGCTTTTTGTCTGTGTTCCGTGCGTTTCCCTGAACGCAGCCAGAACAGAAAAGGAACACGTGATGACAGACGGTTCGGTCTATACTGGCAGAATGAAGTTCGGCAAGCCGGACGGAGACGGAAAGACGGTTTTTGAAAACGGAGACATTTACGAAGGTACACACAGAAAGGGCAAGCTGAAAGGTGTGGGAATATGCCATTATTCCAATGGCGACAAGTACCTTGGGAAGTGGGATAACAACGTGTTCAACGGTGAAGGTGCCTATCTGTGGGAGGACGGTTCGCACTACAGCGGGCTGTGGTCCGGCGGCCAGAGAAACGGCAACGGCTCCATGGAATGGAAGGACGGCTCGAGCTACAAGGGCGGCTGGTCCGACGGTCAGTTTGACGGTTTCGGCCAGTTTGACAGTCCTGCATATTCGTATGTGGGCGAATGGAAAGACGGAAAGGAAAACGGCAAGGGCGTCTGCCATTTCGAGTCGGGAGACTATTATTCCGGGCAGTTTGCAGACGGCAGTATGGATGGCCAGGGCAAATACTGCTTTTCGGACGGCTCTGTCTACGAAGGCCGCATCTCCAAAGGACTGGCACAGGGCCAGGGACGTTTTGAATGGGCTGACGGCTCGGCGTATGACGGACAGTGGAGCGAGAATGTCCGTTCCGGAAAGGGAACTATGACATGGACGAACGGTGACAGCTATTCAGGTTCATGGAAGAATGACTGCCCCGACGGAAAGGGAGAACTGACAATGGCCGATGGCTCCGTGCTCGTGGCGACATTCGTCAGCGGCCAGCCGGACGGTCAGGCTACAATCAGACAGGCCGATGGAACCAGTCTTCGCGGACAGTATGTCAATGGTCAGCGAAGCGGCAGTTTCAGCCATCTGGACAGTGACGGTAAACTGATAAGGACAATAAACTACTGACAGGACCATGATACTGGATTCGATTGACAGACTTGCCTGCTACGGACGTGTCATTCCCATGATTGACAGGATTGTTGATTTTCTTGACAATACAGATCTTGACTCGCTGGAACCGGGCCGGATTGATTTGCAGGGCAGCGATCTGTATGTCAATGTGAATCTGCAGAAGTCCAAGACAAGAGCTGAGGCGCCCATTGAGTCGCACAGCGAATACATTGACATCCAGATTCCCATATCGCGTGACGAGGAAATGGGATACAGTTCATTGTCATACAGCCATCCTGTATCGGTCCCGTACGATGCGGACAAGGACATAGCCTTTCATGAAGGTGCGTGCGATTCGTATCTCAATGTCAGGAAAGGCATGTTCGTGGTGTTCTTTCCGGGCGAAGGACATGCTCCGGGAATTGTTGACAGCGACATTCTGAAAATAATCATAAAGGTCAGAAAACCATGTTGAAGATTGTATCGCGCGACCCGTGGCTGGAGCCTTATTCGGCTGCGATAGAGGGACGGCATGACCACGCTCTCTTCAAGGAGAACTGTCTTACTGGCGGTGCAATGACGCTCTCCCAGTTCGCCATGGGTCACGGCTGGTACGGCCTGCACAGGGAATCCGACCGCTGGGTGTTCAGAGAGTGGGCTCCCAATGCCACAGGCATGTGCCTGATCGGAGACTTCTCGGACTGGCAGGAAAGAGAAGAATTCAGACTCCATCCAGTAGGAGCAAACGGAGACTGGGAGCTGTCGGTACCTCTTGACGGCATCCGTCATGGACAGCATTATAAGATCAGGATGTTCTGGCACGGCGGTCAGGGAGACCGTATTCCGGCCTGGTGCCGCAGGGTGGTTCAGGACAGTTCGTCAAATATTTTCTCGGCTCAGGTCTGGGAACCTGAACCGTACCGTTTCAGACACGGACGCTTTTCCATAAGGAAGAATGAGCCGCTTCTCATATACGAGTGCCACATAGGCATGGCTCAGGAAAAGGAGGATGTCGGCACATATAGGGAATTCAAGGACAACATACTGCCGCGAATCAAGGCTGACGGCTACAACTGCATACAGATAATGGCCATTCAGGAGCATCCGTACTACGGCAGCTTCGGATACCACGTTTCAAGTTTCTTCGCCCCTTCGTCGCGTTTCGGAACGCCCGAAGAACTGAAGGAACTTATAGATGCGGCTCATGGAATGGGCCTTGGCGTCATAATGGATCTGGTCCATTCACATTCTGCAAAGAATGAAAACGAAGGACTGGGAAACCTGGCCGGTGACCCCAACCAGTACTTCCTTTCCGGAAACCGGCGTGAACACCCGGCATGGGATTCGCTTTGCTTCGACTACGGCCGGAACGAAGTGCTTCATTTCCTGCTGTCCAACTGCCGGTACTGGCTTGAGGAATTCAGGTTCGACGGTTTCCGCTTTGACGGCGTGACCTCCATGCTCTATTACAGCCATGGGCTGGGAGAGTCGTTCTGCAACTATGACGACTACTTCAACGGACATCAGGATGACGATGCCATATGCTATCTGATGCTGGCCAACCGTCTCATCCATGAGGTCAATCCGCATGCTGTGACTATTGCCGAAGAAGTCAGCGGAATGCCTGGAATCGCACTGCCGTTCAACGACGGAGGGTTCGGTTTCGACTACCGTCTGGCAATGAACATTCCAGACTATTGGATCAAGACCATAAAGGAAAGAAAGGATCAGGACTGGTCCGTCTCCGGCATACTGTGGGAGACCACCAACCGTCGCAGTGACGAAAGGACCATTTCGTACGTCGAGAGTCATGATCAGGCTCTTGTGGGTGACAAGACTGTGATTTTCCGTCTGGTCGATGCCGACATGTACTGGCATTTCGCAAAAGACTGCGGCAATGACAATACTGCACGCGGAATAGCACTGCACAAGATGATAAGACTTGTGACCGCATCGACCATGAACG
>JAKSIR010000035.1 GCA_024398695.1 Bacteroidaceae bacterium
CGCCAGCCGTGGCGATTTTCACTCCGCCGCTCCGGATGCACTGTCAATCGGCCAATCGGCCAAAAAATTGAAGTTGTGCCGATAATACTGGCCGATAACACTGGCGGACATACACTTATTGGTTATCTTTGCAGACCGAATAACATTTTGCAAAGCAATGAAAATTTCCAACCGCGCTGAGATAATGCCAAGTTCGCCTATACGCAAACTGTCGGGCATTGCACAGAAAATCGAGTCCGAGGGGGTACACGTTTACCACCTGAACATCGGGCAGCCAGACCTGCCCACACCCGAGATTGGACTGGAAGCGGCGCGCAACATTGACCGCAAAGTGCTTGAATATTCCCCCAGCCAGGGTTTCCTGAGCCTGAGGAAGAGGCTGTGCGACTACTATGCCCAGTATCAGATAAAGTTCGACCCGGACGATATCATTGTTACCTGCGGAGGCAGTGAGGCCGTGCTGTTTGCATTCATGACCTGCCTTAACCCTGGCGACGAGATTATTGTTCCGGAACCTGCATACGCAAACTACATGGCTTTCGCCGTGTCGGCAGGTGCGGTAATCAAGCCCATTGTTTCCACCATCGAGGACGGCTTTGCACTTCCGCCCGTGGAAAAGTTCGAGGAGCTGATAACGGAAAAGACCAAGGGCATTCTCATATGCAACCCGAACAACCCTACCGGCTACCTTTACACACGCAAGGAGATGCTCCAGTTGCGTGACCTTGTAAAGAAGTATGACCTGTTCCTGTTCTCGGACGAGGTTTACCGCGAATTCATATACACCGGTTCGCCGTACATATCGGCCTGTCATCTTGACGGCATTGAGCAGAACGTGATTCTCATTGACTCGGTATCGAAAAGATATTCGGAGTGCGGCATCAGGATAGGCGCACTGGCCACCAAGAACAACCAGGTGCGTGATGCCGTGATGAAATTCTGCCAGGCACGTCTCAGCCCGCCCCTCATTGGCCAGATCATTGCCGAGGCATCGGTATCGGCCCCCAGGGATTACATGGCCAACACCTACGAGGAGTTCATTAACCGCCGCAAGTGCCTGATTGACGGGCTGAACAAGATTCCGGGAGTGTATTCGCCCATTCCCATGGGTGCTTTCTACACGACCGTGAAACTGCCCATTGACGACTGCGAAAAGTTCTGCAAGTGGTGTCTGACCGATTTCCGCCGCAACAACAAGACAATCATGCTGGCTCCGGGAACCGGATTCTACTCAGACCCGAACATGGGCCGCGACCAGGTGCGTATGGCCTACGTGCTTGAAATCAAGGAACTCAAGGAGGCTCTGTCACTGCTTGGCCAGGCTCTTGAGGAATACAATTCACTGCCAAAGGACAAGTGATGAAAAGGTTCATACTGTCAGTCCTGGCGGTGTGCCTTACATGGGGAATATGCACGGCCGCCAATCCCAAGCGCGAATTCCGCGGTGCATGGATTCAGGCTGTCAACCATCAGTTTGAGGGAATGCCCACAGCCGACCTGAAGAGCGAGCTCATCTATGAGCTGGAGAGTCTCTCATCGGCCGGCATCAATGCCATACTTTTTCAGGTAAGGGTCGAAGGCGACGCCCTGTACAAGTCAGAGCTTGAGCCTTGGAGCGCATACCTGACCGGAGTGCAGGGACAGGCGCCCGACGAAGACTGGGACCCACTTCAGTTCATGATAGAGCAATGTCACCTGCGCGGAATGGAGCTTCACGCTTGGATAAATCCGTTCAGAGCAAAGACAGCCTCGACTGTGACATTCGCCGAAAACCACCAGATGACGCTTCATCCGGAGCGCATCATAAAATACGGAAGCCTGGCCCTGTTTGACCCTGCGCTCAAGGAGAACCGCGATTACATTTGCATGGTGGCTGCCGATATTGTACAGCGCTATGACATTGACGGCTTCCATATTGACGATTACTTCTACCCCTACCCTGACGGCGACCTGAAGTTCAGGGACGATGCATCATTCAGGAACGACCCGCGCGGCTTTGCCGACAAGGACGACTGGCGCCGCGACAACGTCAATCTGTTCGTCGAGCAGCTGTACCACACCGTAAAGGATCTGAAACCCTGGGTCAAGTTCGGGATTTCGCCTTTCGGCATATACCGCAACAGGAGCGACGAGTACCCTGACGGCAGCAGGACATCGGGTCTTGAAAACTACAGCGGTCTTTATGCCGATGTCCTGTATTGGATTGAGCAGGGATGGATGGACTACTGCATTCCGCAGATTTACTGGAACACAGGCACCAAGGCGGCCGACTACGCCATTCTTGCACGCTGGTGGTCAGACCACAGCGGCAATTGTCCGATGTATGTGGGCCAGGATGTCGAGCGCACCGTTCAGGGCAAGGACCCGAACAATTCAAGCAGGAACCAGCAGCGTCACAAGCTCAGTCTTGAGCGTGTCCTTCCCGGACTGCAGGGCAACTGTTTCTGGCCGGCCAAATCGGTTGTAAACAACCCCGGAAACTACCGCACGGTTCTTGCCAATGAATATCATGATACCCCCGCCCTGCAGCCGCTGTCACCCGGTATGCCCGACACTGCGCCGGGCAAGGTACGCAAGGTCATGATTGTCAACACCCGCCGCGGCCCCGTCCTGTTCTGGACTGCTCCAAAGAATAGAAAGGAAAGGGAACTCGAAAAGGCACGCCAGTATGTCGTATACCGTTTCATGCCAGGTCAGGACATCGACATTGAAGACCCCGGTCACATTGTGGCAATAACCCGTGAAACCTTCATGGAACTTCTGCCTGAGACCCTTGACGGTGACGGTTACTTCGTAGTCACCGCTTTGAACCGTCTTGACTGCGAATCGGCTCCCGTCAAATACGACATTTCCGACTACCGGAAATAACCGCACCATATAATAAAGGAATGGCCGAGGAAATTGGTTCCCCGGCCATTCTTTATTATGCAGGCTCAGCACATTATCTCTGAGACTCGACCCACTTGCGGGCGTTGACAAAGGCTTCAAGCCACGGAGTTATCTGGTCATCGCGACGGTCAGCCGGATAGAAGCCGCACTGCCATGGGAAGATGGCACGTTCCGGATGCGGCATCATGGCAACGTGACGGCCGTCTGCACTTGCAATACCGGCAACGTTGTAATCCGAACCGTTCGGGTTTGCAGGATAGTCAGCGTAGGTATATCTGGCTATGACGTTATACTTGTCCTCAGAATACGGCAGGTTGAACTTGCCCTCTCCGTGAGCCACCCATACGCCAAGACGGCTGCCGGCAAGCGAGCCGAACATGACGCTCTTGTTTTCAGGTATGCTCAGGCCTATGAACGATGACTCGAACTTGCGTGAGTCATTGTGCAGCATACGGCTCTTGCGGTCATGGTCGGGGTTGATAAGACCAAGCTCGATCATAAGCTGGCAGCCGTTGCAGATACCAAGCGAGAGGGTGTCCTTGCGGGCGTAGAAGCGGTCAAGAGTTTCCTTGGCCTTGGGATTGAACAGGAACGCGCCTGCCCAGCCCTTGGCTGAACCGAGAACGTCCGAGTTGGAGAAACCGCCGCAATATACAATCATGTTTATATCGTCAAGGGTCTCACGGCCGCTTACAAGGTCCGTCATGGTAACGTCCTTGACATCGAACCCTGCCAGCCAGAGCGTGTAGGCCATTTCGCGTTCGCCGTTGGTACCCTTTTCACGGATAATGGCAGCCTTGATGCCACTTGCCGTCCTGCGGTCGGGATTCAGACCAAACTGTGACAGCTTGCCGGTAAAGTCATACGGAAGCTTTATGTTCAGCGGGAGCTTGCTGTAGTTCTTGTAGCGCTTGTCGGCACATCCGTTCATTGACTGTCTGCGGTCAAGCAGATATGAAGTCCTGTACCAGAGGTCACGCATTGCGTCGATATCGATATCCAGATCCTTCCTGCCGCGACGTATGTAGAGCGAACGGCTGTCCGAAGGACGGCCAATAACCGCATAGCCCACACCGGCCTCATCAAGAATCTCGCCTACCGCGTCAAGCTTCTTTGACTCAACCTGCAGCACGATGCCGGGGTTCTCGGCAAACAGCATCTTTACAAGATCCTGGCCTTCAAGCTTGTCAAGAGAAACTTCGAGACCGCCGGCTACATTGGCAAAGCACATCTCAAGCAGGGTGACAACAAGACCGCCGGCCGAGATATCGTGACCGGCCAGAACCAGTTTCTTTTCAACAAGGGTCTGGACGGCATCAAAGGCATCGGCAAAGTATTCGGCATTCTTTACGGTCGGAACATCGCTGCCTACCTTGCCGAGTGTCTGGGCAAAGGCCGAACCGCCAAGTTTCTGGGCGTCGAAGCTGAAGTCTATATGAATGAGCACGCTGTCCTTGCGGTCTGCAAGAACGGGCGAAACTACCTTCTTGATATCGGACACCTGACCGCCGGAAGTTACGATTACGGTACCCGGGCTGATTACCTTCTCGCCGTTGGGATACTTCTGTGTCATTGACAGTGAATCCTTGCCGGTCGGCACGTTGATTCCAAGTTCCTGACAGAAGTCCGACAGGGCCTTGACGCCCTTGTAAAGACGTGCGTCCTCACCCTTCTGCGAACGGCAGGGCCACATCCAGTTGGCACTCAGCGAAACGGTCTTCAAACCGTCGGTCAGAGGTGCGAACACTATGTTGGTGAGCGACTCGGCGACTGAAAGCACGGAACCTGCGGCAGGATCGGCAAGACCGGCCTGAGGCGCATGGCCTATAGCGGTTGCAATACCCTTCTCGCCACGGTAGTCAAGAGCAACGACACCGCAGTCTGAAAGCGGCAGCTGAAGTTCACCCTGGCACTGCTGGCGTGCAATCTTGCCGGTTACAGAGCGGTCAACCTTGTTGGTGAGCCAGTCCTTGCAGGCTACCGATTCAAGCTGAAGGACATTCTTGAGGTAATCCTGAAGCTTGTCCTCGGTATATGTTACATCCTCGTACTTGCGTTCAACGGTTTCGTCGATCATGTAGGTCTTGGGCGACGAGCCGAACATCTGGCTTACGGCCAGGTCAAACGGGCGTACGCCGTCACCCTGCTGGAAGGCGAAGCGGGCATCGCCGGTGGTCTCGCCCACGACGTACATGGGGGCACGTTCACGCTCGGCAATCTTCTGCACATGTTCAATGTGCTTCTGGTCTATGAGCAGACCCATGCGTTCCTGCGATTCGTTGGCTATAATCTCCTTTGATGAAAGTGTCTTGTCACCTACAGGAAGCTTAGTCATATCAATAAGGCCGCCGCACTCCTCGACAAGTTCCGACAGACAGTTGACATGACCTGCCGAACCATGGTCATGTATTGAAACTATAGGATTGGTGTCCTCTTCGCAAAGTGCGCGAGTCACGTTGTATGCACGCTTCTGCATTTCGGCATTGGCACGCTGTACGGCATTCAGCTCAATGCCGCTCGAATAGCGTCCTGTCTCGACCGATGACACAGAGCCGCCGCCAAGACCGATGCGGTAGTTGTCACCGCCCAGAACGACTATCTTGTTGCCTTTCTGAGGTTCGCCCTTGATGCAGTCGCGCTTTGTGCCGTAGCCTACACCGCCAGCCATCATGATGACCTTGTCATAACCGTACTGCTCGCCGTTCTCCTGATGTTCGAAGGTGAGCAGTGAACCGCAGATGAGGGGCTGACCGAACTTGTTGCCGAAATCGGATGCGCCGTTCGAGGCCTTGATGAGAATCTGTTCGGGGGTCTGATACAGCCACTGGCGTTCCTTCATGCTCTTTTCCCAGGTGCGGTTCTCATCATTGCGGGGGTACGATGTCATATAGACTGCAGTACCTGCAATCGGCCAAGAGCCTGTGCCGCCGCCCATACGGTCGCGAATTTCACCGCCGGTACCGGTCGATGCGCCGTTGAAAGGCTCGACGGTAGTCGGGAAGTTGTGCGTTTCGGCCTTGAGCGAGATTACGGTCTCTATATTCTTTATGATGAAATAGTCCGATGTGGAATGGTCGGCCGGAGCGAACTGCTCTACAACCGGGCCCTGTGCAAATGCCACGTTGTCCTTGTAGGCCGACAGAATCTGGTTGGGGTTCTCCTGAGTGGTCTTCTTGATCATCTGAAACAGGCTGGACTCCATTTCCTTGCCGTCGATTATGAACTTGCCGCCGAAAATCTTGTGACGGCAGTGTTCCGAGTTGATCTGTGCAAAGCCGAACACCTCGCTGTCGGTAAGCTTGCGTCCCAGCTCGCCTTCCACCTTGTGCAGATAGTCAATTTCCTCCTTTGAAAGCGCCAGACCCTCCTGCTCGTTGTATGAGTCAAGATCCTCAATGAAAAGTATTGGCTGGGGCTTTATGTCAACGGTGAAAATCTTCTGGTCAAGACCGTTGTACATACGCTGCAGCATGGGGTCGTATTCGGCATTCTCGTCTTTTGCAAGGAAATACTCTTCGATGCGGGTAATGCCTGAAAGACCCATGTTCTGGGTAATTTCAACAGCATTGGTACTCCATGGAGTGATCATTTCACGACGTGGGCCGATAAAATATCCGCCCAATGATTCTACATCCAGCAGCTGTGCATCGCCATACAGCCAACTTAGTTTTCTGATGTCTTCGGTTGTCGGTTTTGAAGCAGTCTCAGTGGCAACGATGGTGCCGGACGGGTTCTTGAAGAAGATTATCATTTCGATTTTATGATTTGGATGTGCAAAGATAACCTTAAATAATAAGAAAATGGGTATTTTTGCACATTCGTTTTCAACAGAAGCATGGCCGAAGACAGCGAATCCATAATAATCAGCGGAGCAAGGGCGAACAATCTGAAGAATGCCAACGTAAACATTCCGCGTGACAAGTTTACCGTAATAACCGGTCTGTCAGGGTCGGGCAAGTCATCGCTTGCCTTTGACACTCTGTACGCCGAGGGCCAGAGACGGTATGTCGAGTCGCTGTCAGCATACGCGCGCCAGTTTCTGGGTCGCATGAAGAAGCCGGAATGCGACGGCATCGAGGGGCTGCCGCCCACCATTGCCATAGGCCAGCGTTCAGGCAACCGCAACCCGCGTTCAACGGTGGGCACCCGAACCGAGATTTACGAATACCTGAAACTGCTTTACGCAAGGATAGGACGCACCATTTCGCCGGTAAGCGGCACAGAGGTACGCCGCCACAGCGTTGAAGATGTCGTGAACTTTGTAGCGAAGCAGCCCGAGGGCACGCGTTTCACAGTGCTTTCACCTATACGCACCATTCCGGGACGCAGTCTTGAGCAGCAGCTGGCCATTTTCCTGAAGGAAGGCTACACGCGCGTTGACCTGGACGGGCAGATGCTTGACATTGAAGGTCTTTCCGCGACGGGGGGCAGCATGTCGCTTCTGGTTGACAGACTGGCAGTGAACAATAGCCGCGAAAGCATAAGCCGCCTGACCGATTCTGTCGAGACTGCCTTCTACGAAGGTTCCGGCGAATGCATGCTGCGCGTCTATCAGGACGGAGGCAGCAGTCTGTATACGTTCAGCAACCGTTTCGAGGCCGATGGAATACAGTTCCAGGAGCCCACCGAGAACCTGTTCTCGTTCAATTCGCCCATGGGTGCATGCACACGCTGCGAGGGATTCGGGCGCATAGTCGGCATTGACGAAGACCTGGTCATTCCTGACAAAAGCCTGAGCGTGTATGACGGCTGCGTGGTGTGCTGGCGCGGTGACAAGATGGTCGAATGGAAGGACTGGTTCATTCTGCAGGCCCAGAAGCACGACTTTCCCATATTCACTCCATATTACCAGCTCACCCAAAGCGAGAAGGATTACCTGTGGCACGGCAGCGGCGCCGGCCCCGACGAGAACGGCTGGGACGAGGCCTGCATAGACAGTTTCTTCAAGATGCTGGAAAAGGGACAGTACAAGATACAGAACCGTGTCATGCTGGCCCGATACCGCGGCAAGACAGCCTGTCCCGCATGTCACGGCAGGCGTCTGAAGCAGGAGGCCACATACGTCAAGGTCGGCGGCAAGGCCATAACCGAGCTGGTGGAAATGCCCATATCGGAACTGAAGCTGTTCTTTGACAACCTGACGCTTTCAAAGACCGATGCAGCCGCATCGGCCCGCATAATCACGGAAATAACCTCGCGACTGCAGTTCATGGTGGACACAGGTCTCGAGTATCTTTCGCTGAACCGCCCAAGCGCCACCCTTTCGGGCGGCGAGAGCCAGCGCATAAGCCTGGTCACTTCGCTGGGCAGCAGTCTTATGGGCTCGCTCTACGTTCTTGACGAGCCCAGCATAGGGCTTCACAGCCGCGATACGGAGAAGCTGATACGCGTTCTGCGCCAGCTGCAGGAGATAGGCAACACCGTGGTCGTAGTGGAGCATGACGAGGAGATAATACGCGCTGCCGACTATATAATCGACGTAGGTCCTGAAGCCGGCCGTCACGGCGGCGAAATTGTCTATCAGGGCAGCGTGGAGGGACTTGACAGCCAGGCTTCAAGCTGGACCGTCAGGTATCTGACCGGAACCGAAAGCATTCCCGTTCCGTCGTCACGCCGGCCGTGGAACAGTTACATTGAAGTGAAGGGCGCACGTCAGAACAACCTGAAAGGCATTGACGTGAAGTTCCCGCTTGGAGTCATGACCGTTGTCACGGGCGTGAGCGGTTCCGGCAAGAGCACTCTTGTACGCGACATACTGTACCTCAAGCTCAAGGCTCTGTACGACGAGGCGGGGCAGGCATCGGGCCAGTGTGACGGTCTGAGCGGCGACACCTTCATGGCCAAAGCCGTGGAATTCGTTGACCAGGACCCCATAGGCAAGACCACACGTTCCAACCCCGTAACATACGTCAAGGCATACGACGAGATACGCAAGCTGTTCGCAGACCAGCCCCTGTCACACCAGATGGGCTACAGGCCCACGCATTTCTCGTTCAATTCAGAAGGGGGCCGATGCGAGGAATGCAAGGGCGAAGGCACGGTGACCGTATCGATGCAGTTCATGTCGGACCTGACACTGGAATGCGAGAGCTGCCACGGAAAGCGTTTCAAGAAGGACGTGCTCGAAGTCACATACAAGGGAAAGAACATCTGGGAGATACTGGAGATGACCGTCAACCAGGCCATCACGTTCTTTTCGTCGGCCGATGCCGCAGAACGCAGGATAGTGCACAAGCTGGAGCCGCTGCAGCAGGTGGGGCTGGGCTACGTCAAGCTTGGGCAGGCTTCATCGACACTGTCGGGAGGCGAGAGCCAGCGCGTGAAGCTGGCCTACTTCCTGAGTCTCGAAAAGGCAGAGCCCACAATATTCATATTCGACGAACCGACAACCGGCCTGCATTTCCATGACATACGCAAGCTGCTCGACTCGTTTGACGCGCTTATCAGACGCGGCCATACAGTGATAATAATCGAGCACAACATGGATGTCATAAAGTGCGCCGACCATATAATTGACCTTGGACCGGAAGGCGGCGATCGGGGCGGCAGCCTTGTCATTGCAGGTACGCCCGAGCAGGTGGCCGACTGCGGGCAGTCGCTGACAGGACGGTTCCTGAAATCAAAACTTCAATAAAACTATGGGAAAAGAGAACGGAAAGAAGAACATCGTCAAGGATTTCTTCACAAGGAAGATCTGGGAACAGGAAATTGACGAAAGGAACATTCTATGGAGGTCATTGAGCAACACCTCAAAGGTTCTTGTCATTGCAGTGCGCCGCTTTCTGGATGACCGCGTGATACGTCGTGCCGCCGACCTCACCTACTCCACCATGTTCGCTCTGGTGCCTATTCTGGCCCTTATCTTTGCAATAGCCCGCGGATTCGGTTTTGAGAACATCGTTGCCGGACTGTTCAACAAGGGACTCATTGGCGAGAATGCCCAAGCCACCATCATGCAGTTCATTGAAAGTTATCTGCAGTTTGCCCAAGGCGACAAGGGACTGTTCGTGGGAATAGGCCTCATAATCCTGCTCTGGTCGGTATTTGCCCTTGCCAACGGCATTGAAGTCAATCTGAACTATATATGGCAGCTCAAGAAGACAAGAAAGATTACCCGCAAGATAACGGACTACTTCTCTCTGGTGCTGCTCATTCCCATTGCAATAATCTGCCTGAGCGGTCTGTCCGTGCTGGCATCGAACATTCTGCAAAGCACCGAAGGGTATGAACTGCTGGGCGGTTTCATGAAATTCCTCATCAATGCCATGCCGTACCTGATTGCAGGCTTCATATTCACCGGCTTCTATATGTTCATGCCCAATACAAAGGTCAGGTTCAAATATGCCGTCCTGCCCGGATTTCTGGCGGGTTTCCTGTTTCAGGTATTCCAGAACATGTACTTCAGCGGACAGGTCCAACTTACCAATTACAATGCCATATACGGAGGTTTCGCCGCACTGCCTCTGTTCCTGTTATGGTGTGACATTTCATGGACAATAGTGCTGTTCGGCTGCGAACTCACTTTTGTAAGTCAGAACAACGACTATTTCAACTACTATCACGAACCGGGCAAGATAAGCCGATACCACAAGGATTTCTACAGTCTCATTGTGCTGAATTACATTGCCAGGCAGCACAGGGAGGGACGTGCTCCAAACAGTCTGGAAATATCAAAGGAACTGCACGTGCCGCTGCGCATAACCCAGAAGTCAATCTACGACATGATTGATGCAGGACTCATAAGCGTGATATCGACCGAAGTCCTGGAAAAGGAGCAGAAATACATGCCGGCCTATGCCATAGAAAGCATGACTGTGGCGTTCGTTCTTGACAAGCTGAACTTGTCGGGCTACAGTGACCTGTCTCTGGCAGGTGACAGCCCCATCTGTGAAAAGTTGCGCGAACTGCAGGAATCACGCGCCCATCAGTCCGGTCCCATCTGGGACACGCCCATTGCAGACCTGTAAAGGTCCAGACAATCCGAAATCAACCATCCACAACAACATATGGTAAAAAAGCTACTCTGTACACTTGTAATTTCCATCCTCTGCATCGCGGATTCCCTTGCAACGACAAGACTGGTGAATAATGCCGATGGATTCAAGGATGCGGCATTAAAAAGCGTCAAAGGAGACACCGTCAGGCTTATGGCCGACATTGACCTGGCCGGATACACAATGCCGGAAGATTTCATTTTCTCCGGTGTCATTGACGGCTCCGAGGTCACCAACGGCGACACCATCTGCCACATTATCAAAAAAAGCAGGGGCAAAGACGGCATAAAGGACAAGGACAACTCGCCTCTGTTCGAAACTGTGGAAAATGCGACCTTTCAGAATGTCTGCATTTACAATTTCCGGGTCGAGAGAGACAACGTCTTTTTTGGCAACGATGACCTTGGGGCAATAGCACGTACAGCCACTAACACCACATTCAGGAATATAATATTCTCGGACATATCGGTGTTCAGCAATGACGATTATGCCGGAGCCGTGGCAGGCCATGCCACAGGATGCACCTTCTACAATGTGAATTGCCTGAATTGCGATGTAACCGTTGACGGCGATCACGCCGGAGGTCTGACAGGCTGCAGTGAGAACTGTACATACACTTCATGCATGAACAACGCCCTTTCAAAAGTGTTTGCCGATGGCAGCGGTCCGAACGCATACGCCGGCGGCATTACAGGCGAATCAAAGAATGACTGTTTCTCCAACTGCGTGAACCTTGCACTCGTCGGCGCGAATGACGACCGTGTCGGCGGGATATCGGGTTATTCCACCACCACGACATTCCAAATGTGCACAAACTCAGGCCATATACTGCAGGTAGAGGATGAGGATTCCTTCAATGCCGTTGCCGGGAAATTCAGAGACAACCTGGCAAAATTCGATGAAAACTATCAGGCAAATCTGGCAAAATACAAGGATCAGCTGAACGATTATTATGACACATTGGATGAATACACCACAATTTTACGATGGAGCATGTTCGGCACACTTACCGCATGGATGGTAACCGGAATGGTGACAATAGCCATTACCAATCCCGTCACATTCGCTGCGGCTGTTGTTGCAACCGTAGTAATGGTGGCAGTGTGGGCAATCGAAGGCGTCGTTTTCAATTTTTCAGCGCACGATGAGCTGGGGGGCATCTGCGGTGCCGGTAGGGGCCTCACCTTTGACTGTTGCGCCAACTATGGCGGCTGCTATTGCCGAGACCAATATGTCGGCGGAATAATCGGACTGGAAGAGCGGCCGGACATGAATTACGAATTTTCGGAATTCAAGAACTGTCTCAATGCCGGTGAAATATCGGGATACACTGATGTTGGCGGTATTGCAGGAAAGACAAGCAACGGAGCGACTTTCTCCAATTGCCTTTCAGCGGGTGACATTACCGGCCGGAAAGGTTATCACAAAATCTGCTCCACCGGTACAAAGACTAATTGTTACTACAGGTCTGTATTCTACTCCACAAAAATCAACAATGAGACAGGCGTTACAGACGAACAGTTGGAATCCGGTCAGGTGGCATACTGGCTCAATGGCGGTTCCATATCGGCCAATGCCCCCTGGCGTCAGACAATAGGTGCCGACAAGTATCCGAAACCGGACATGAACAGCAATGTCATAACGCCCGACTGTTTTGGCAACCGCATTGTAATAAACAGCGCCGATGATCTGAAGGCTCTTGCCGATGCGGTCAATGGTGCACAAAAGCAGTCATCATATATAGTGTATTTCAGCAATGACATTGATTTGGAGAAATATGGCAACTGGATTCCTATAGGCAACACACGCGAAAAAAAATTCATAGGTCTGGTCTATGGTAACGGACACACTGTCAGCAATCTGAAATGCAAGACCGCAGGAAATGGTGCCGGACTGTTCGGCAACATAGGCAACAATACCGAAATTCATGACATAATTCTTGATGCGAGCTGCCAAATAAACAGCACAAGCAACGGTGTTGGCGGAATTGTGGGTCGCGCCGAAGATGACCCTGAACATGACGGAAAGATTGTCATCTCAGGCTGCGGCAACATGGCCGGAATTATTAAAGGAAATGGCGATGTGGGCGGCATTATCGGAGCAATATATACCGACAAGAATATGTCATTGAAAATGTCAAACTGCTTCAATGCTGCGGGAGAAATTACTTCTGAGATAGGAACTGCAGCGGCAATGTGCGGTTTTGCAAAAACAGGCGCCGAGTTAAACAATTGCTGGAACTATGGTCAGGTAAGCATGTACGAAAGCGACAAAGCATTTGTACGAAGCAACGACCTTGTCACAATCAACAACTGCTATCAGTATGAAGGATTGGAAGCAGGGATGAAGCAGCCCGGCGTCAATTCCTTCAGTTCCCAGGACCTTGCGGACGGAACCCTGTGCTACAAGCTGAACGGTCAGTCCAACATAACCGGTGACATAAGCGCGCTTCAGCCATGGGAACAGAATTTGGGCATGACAGGCAGCTACCCTGTTCCGACAGCATACGGCAGCCAGCGCAATCAGGCGGTATATTATTCACGCAATATCGCCGCAAGTTCCGATACGACTTTTACAATAGGAACCATTGTGCTGCCATTTGAAGTTGCGTCCAATGACACAATACGGTATTATGTACTGGACGACTTTGTGGGCGAGAACAGTTCGCTGCACTTCACGGCAGTAGAGAAAGTCAGTGCCGGCACTCCGGCATTGTTCCTTACAGACAAGACCGGCTGTCTGGAATTCATCAGTTCAAACTATTCTTTCGGATACGAAGATTTGGAATTGACCAGAATACAGCCAGCTGGCACCGGGTGGACAATGCAGGGCACATACGAAAGTCGGAGAATCACCGACAGCGATTTGCTGCGTTCAACCTATTACATAAGCGGCAATAGAATCAAGAGTGCCACAAACAGCCTCACCATAGGTTCCTTCAGGGCTTATCTGACCGGTCCTGACCGGGAACTGCGTCCTGCCACAAAATTCGTATTCGACAGTGATGGAGCGCCTTACATTACACTGAATCCTGCCGAAGAGCCGTCAGACAACAATGCCGGCGACCCGACCATATACAACACAGTCGGCCAGCAAATGCTGATACCCGTAAAAGGCATCAACATTATTGGCGGCAGTAAATACTACATCGAGTAAGGAATCACCCAGGCAAATACGCAATTATGAAAAAGAAATATATCAGCCCAAAAGCAGTAAACGTACAACTTGTCAGCAGCCGTGCCATACTCATTGGAAGCCCCACGTTATTCATGCAGGCAAATCCCTATGATGAGAAGTTATGGGATATCGATGGATACGCAGACTGACAGATTCCTATTGGCGTGACTCTATCTCGCCGTTTATGCTGTCCATGCGTTCATCGGTCAGCTCATAACGGTTTATGACTGTCAGGCCTATAAGCATCAGGACAGCAGGGATAACGGTTACAAGCCACAGGATACCCTGCTGGGCAAGCGCTGTCTGGGCCGATGCCTGTGAATTGAACCCCACCCACGCCAGGACATAGCCCGGAATGACCCCTCCGAGCGCCATGCCGGCCTTCAGGAAAATGCAGGTCAGGGCATTGGCTATTCCGGCCATACGGCGGCCGGTTTTGTATTCGCCGTAAGTCACGACTTCAGGAACAAGCGCCCACATATACCCGGTAACTATAAGTACACCGGCATTCTTTATGAACTGGGCGATGCACAGAAGCAGGAAATGTTCCTTAATTGCCGGAATTGAAACGAACACGTACAGGAGCGCCATACCCAATATGGCAAAAGCGGTGAATACCTTGAACATGCCGCCCTTGCCCAAGCGTCTCTTGAAAGCGGGAACCAGCGGGAGCAGTATGAAAGCAGGAATGGTGCCAAGCCACATGAAAACCGTAGTCATGAACGGAGTGGCGCCTATGTTGTAGGCCATGAAATATGAATCGGTGGCATTGCTGACGCTCATCATGGTAAAGGCTATGAAAAAGAAGACTGACAGGATTCTGAGAGGACGGTTGCGCACCAGTTCCATCCACAGGTCACGAGCCTTCACGCTGTCTGACTGCTGCTCGTCCATTACAAACCGCTCATGGGTGTTGAAGAAGCAGAAGAACAGCAGCGCAAGACCGGCCAGCGAGAAGATGCCCATTGTGATGAACCATGCCGTACCCGCCTGGGGAATGTTGTACACTGCCACCTCCCTGCCAAGTTCCGGATTATAGACCTTGGGGGCAAATATGGCAATGACCATCGGCAGCGTCTTGATGATCAGTCCGCCAAGATTGGCGAATATCATACGTACGCTGGTCAGTATGGTAATCTCGTCAGTATTGCGGGTCAGCGATGAATTCAGGGCGCCGTACGGCACACCTACCAGAGTATAGAACATCGACATTCCCACGTACGTTATGTATGCATACAGCAGTGAACCGCTGAATCCGTTCCAGAAGCAGAGCATCGCAAAACCTGCCATGGGAATTCCGCCAAGGACAAGCCACGAGCGGTACTTGCCCCATCGCGGATTGGCACGGTCAACGAAAGCGCCCACGACAGGGTCCCAGACAATGTCTATGATTCTTACGACAAGAAACATTGTGGCAACGACTTCCGGCTCCAAGCCGAACACGTTGTTGTAATAGAACAGCAGCCATATGCTGATGGTCTGATAAATGAGATTCTGAGCCAGGTCGCCCGAGCTGAAGCTGATTCGCTGGAACCACGTCAGCCTGTCATTGCCGTTCTGTTCCATCAGAAGTTTCTATAATGAATTACCGACGGGTCCATATCCGACAGAGATGCAATGCCCGTACGGGCCATGACGCCTGCAAGTTCGTCAGTCATCTGCCCTATGCGCCCTGCCACTGCAGCGGCGCCGTCCTTAAGCAGCGGCATAAGGTGACGGCCAACCGAAACGGCGGCTGCGCCCAATGCCAGACACTTGTAGGCATCCATTCCGCTCTCTATCCCGCAATCCACAAATACCGGGATGTCGGTACCGACAGCCTTGAGTATATCGGGAAGAGCCATGAGCGGAGGCAGACTGTACTGCATCATGCCGTGGTGATGCGACACCACAATACCGGCACAGCCGGCAGCCGCACATTTTTCGGCATCGCGGGGGCTCAGAACGCCCTTTACGACGAACGGAACTCCGGCTGCCTGAACAAAATCCCTGAGTTCGGCACTTGACTTGGGCGCCATTTGCAGACCGAACACATTGTCGGGTGTGCCATCGGCCTTGAAAGCGTGGTCAATATCCATGCCCACGGCTATGCAGCCTGCCTTGACAGCGTGTTCCATCTTGTCGAGCACCACCCTGTTGTCAGCATGAGGCTTGATAATCTTTATGGTTTTGGCACCTGTTTTCAGTATATCTTCCAGTTCCTGCTCACTGCCCATGCCAACCCAATGCAGGGTATTGGCCCTGTTTGCGCCATCGGCATAGATGACCATGCCGTCAGGTGCGGTGTTATGCAGGTGCGAAAGCGCCGCCGTCATTATGGGAGTGGCAAACTTGTGCCCGAAAAGGCTTGTCTCAGTTGTCGGCGAAACGGAATCCAGATAGCGTGTCTCAAGAATCAGAGAGTCAAAATAGTCACGGGTAATCCTGTCCGGATTTGATGAATATTCCATAAACTTTCAGTCGTTGGTCTCCGCAAATATAAATAAAAAAGCGGCGCCGCTTGAAAGCAGCACCGCTTTTTCAGTATTGTCAGGTCCGGGGCTTAAGCGTTCTCGCTCCAGTCTTCGGCCTGCTTGCGCAGATAAGTCTTGTAACGGATCTGGGCCATCTTCTGAGCCTCGGCAAACAGTTCCTC
>JAKSIR010000036.1 GCA_024398695.1 Bacteroidaceae bacterium
AAAAGCTTACGTTGTATGAAATTTTATTCAACGATATCAACATTATTTTGAATCTTTGATTATTCGTACTTTTTTCATCGTTACTAAAGAGGCCATTGTTGACTCTTGATACTGTAAGCTGCCAAGTAAGGATGTTTTGGGCATCAGAGTGAATTTTTTTGCGCCGTTAATTGAGAATATTGGAATTGATTGCATAACTTTGCAGCCGATAAAGACGGAAATATGAAACAGAACAAAAGTTGGCGACTCTATTGGCGTACCGTACGATGGCGTGGGGTGGCATAATTCCGTGTTCCGACTTGCATTCAAGTCATAAAGACATGTCCGTCCCACAAAGAAGAATGAGTGAGGCGGATTTTTTTTAATAATCAAGAAATAAACAGAACTACATATGAAACAGAAGAGATTTTTCCTGAGCGAATCAGAGATTCCTACACAATGGTATAACATCCAGGCCGACATGATAAACAAACCCATGCCGCTCAAGAACCCGGCAACGGGTGAACCCATGAAGCCCGAAGACCTGTACCCCATTTTTGCAAAGGAGTGCTGTCATCAGGAACTTGACATGGAGCACCGCTGGATAGACATTCCGGAAAAGGTGCGCGAAATGTACACTTATTACCGCAGCACTCCGCTGGTGCGTGCGTATGGTCTGGAAGAGGCTCTCGGCACACCTTGCCACATATATTTCAAGAACGAGAGCGTAAGCCCCGTGGGTTCGCACAAGCTGAATTCCGCCATTGCGCAGGCATACTACTGCAAGCAGGAGGGCGTAACCAATGTCACCACCGAGACGGGTGCCGGACAGTGGGGTACGGCTCTGTCGTACGCCGCAAAGGTGTTCGGACTTGAGGCTGCCGTATATCAGGTCAAGATAAGCTATGAGCAGAAGCCGTACCGCCGCAACATGATGCAGGTGTTCGGGGCGCAGGTCACTCCGTCGCCTTCAATGTCAACACGTGCCGGAAAGGATATTCTCACTGCCACTCCCAACCATCAGGGTTCTCTTGGAACTGCCATTTCCGAAGCTGTGGAGCTGGCGCGTACCACACCGAACTGCAAGTACACTCTGGGTTCGGTCATGAGCCATGTCTCGCTGCACCAGACAATCATCGGCCTTGAGGCTGAAAAGCAGTTCGAACTGGCCGGCGAATATCCCGACGAGGTTATTGCATGCTTTGGCGGCGGCTCGAATTTTGCCGGCATATCGTTCCCGTTCATGCGTCACTATTATGACGGCACGCACAAGGATACAAGGTACATTGCAGTCGAACCGGCATCGTGCCCCAAGCTTACCAAGGGCAAGTTCATGTACGACAACGGCGATGAGGCCGGATACACTCCGCTCCTGCCCATGTACACCCTGGGCCACAAGTTCGCTCCCGCCAACATACATGCCGGAGGTCTGCGTTTCCATGGCGCAGGCGTCATTGTGTCGCAGTTGCTCAAGGACGGGATGATGGAGGCTATGGATGTCGATCAGATCGAGACCTTCCAGGCCGGCATGCTGTTCGCCCAGTGCGAGGGTATTGTTCCGGCACCGGAGTCATGCCATGCCATTGCAGCCACAATACGCCGTGCAAAGGAATGCAAGGAAAAGGGTGAGAGCAAGGTTCTCCTGTTCAACCTGACCGGTCACGGACTTATGGACATGACCGCGTACAACCAGTTCCTGAGCGGCAATCTGGTCAATTATGCAATGAGCAGCGAGGAAGTTGAAGAAAACCTCAAAAAGCAGAACATGCTGTAAGGGCAGGACATGATTTAATACAGGATGATTAAATCAAGTTAATGAAGGGCGGCCGTTTGGTCACCCTTCTTTTTTTGCTAATTTTGCGCGGACACTTTTTACCTGATTATGACCAAAACCACTAAATGGACAATTATTGCCGTAGTCATTGCAGGACTGGCAATTCTGGGAATCTACCGTTTCAAACCTAAAAGCAATTCTGACATACCCGCAGGGCCGGTGTCCGGTGCACCGGGACGCGGTGGCTCAACACTGTATGTGCGTTACGCCGTCATTGAACCGGTAGAGCTGGTTGACGGAATCAACATAAGCGGAAGCCTTATTCCAAACGAGGAAGTCGATTTGTCGTTCGAGACATCGGGCAAGATAACCGGCATCTACTTTGACGAAGGCACATCGGTCAGAAAGGGACAGGTCCTGGCCAAGATCAACGATGCACCCCTGCAGGCGCAGCTCAGGAAACTGGAGGCCCAGTACCAGCCCACGCTGGACCGTCTGGAGCGTCAGAAGGCACTGTTCGAGAAGGAGGCTGTCAGCAAGGAGGCCTATCAGGATGCCCAGGCAACGTATGACAAGCTGCAGGCCGACATCGAGGAAGTCAGGGCAAAGCTTGACCAGACAGAGCTCAAGGCGCCGTTTGACGGAATCATAGGCCTGCGTCAGGTCAGCGTGGGCGCATACGCATCGCCCAACACCAGCGTGGCCACACTGACGAATGTCCAGAAACTGAAGGTCGAGTTTGCGGTTCCCGAAAGATACGCCGGCATTCTGCAGAATGGGGCCGACTTGACTTTCAAGGTCGAGGGGGCCGATGAAGTCTATTCTGCCAAGGTATATGCAACCAACTCGAAGGTTGATCAGGGGACACGCACATATCAGGTGCGTGCCATCTATGACAATTCCAAAGGCAGGCTGGTTCCGGGCCGGTATGTAAGTGTCAGCCTGAACACCCGCGTGTTCCACAATGCCCTGGCTGTGCCAAGCGAGGCCATAGTTTCAGAGATGGGCATCGACAAGGTGTTCCTGTACAAGGGCGGAAAGGCCATGCCGCAGGAAATTTCCAAAGGCTTGCGTACCGATGCACAGGTTCAGGTGCTCAGCGGCCTGAACGTTGGCGATACCGTGATTACCAGCGGCACCATGCAGCTGCGCACAGGCATGAAGGTGGAACTGAAATAAGATTCTGAATATGAACATTTCAGAAACCAGCATAAGACGCCCGGTACTGACAATAGTGCTGGTGCTCATAATAATACTTTTCGGTGCGGTTGGCTATACCAGTCTGGGTGTCAGGGAATATCCGTCAGTTGACAATCCCATTATTTCGGTATCGGCATCGTATCCCGGCGCCAATGCCGAGGTCATTGAAAACCAGATAACCGAACCGCTTGAACAGCAGATCAACGGTATTCCGGGCATACGCTCGCTGTCGTCGGTCAGCCAGTACGGAAGCAGCCGCATAACTGTTGAATTCGAACTGTCCGTAGATCTGGAAACGGCTGCAAACGATGTCCGTGACAAGGTCTCGCGTGCCCAGCGCATGCTGCCGCGCGACTGCGACCCTCCGACTGTGTCAAAGGCCGATGCCGACGCCACGCCTATACTGATGGTGGCTCTGAGCAGTGACAAACGGTCGCTGCTGGAACTGAGCGAACTGGCCGACCTTGTGGTGAAGGAGCAGCTTCAGACCATTCAGGATGTCAGTTCCGTGTCCATCTGGGGAGAGAAGAAATACTGCATGCGCCTGTGGCTTGATCCGGTAAAGATGTCGGGCTACGGAATAACTCCCATGGATGTCAAGAATGCGCTTGACCGTGAAAACGTGGAGCTGCCTTCGGGAACCATTGAGGGTAATACCACGGAACTGGAAATCAGGACGCTTGGTCAGATGCACACTACCAAGGAGTTCAATGACATAGTCATCAGGCATGACGGCAACCGCATAATACGCTTCAGCGATGTGGGGCAGGCCGAACTGAGCCCGCGTGACATCAAGTCGTACATGAAGATGAACGGCGTGCCTATGGTGGGTGTGGTCGTGACTCCACAGCCCGGCGCCAACCACATTGACATTGCCAATGCCGTTTATGAACGCATGAAACTCATGGAGAAGGACCTTCCCGACGATGTCGAGTACCAGTACGGCTTTGACAATACAAGGTTCATCCGTGCAAGCATAGGCGAGGTGAAGAGCACTCTTGTCGAGGCTTTCATTCTTGTCATTCTCATTATTTTCATGTTCCTCAGGGACTGGCGCGTCACCCTTATACCGTGTCTGGTCATTCCGGTGTCGATTATCGGTTCGTTCTTTGTCATGTACATTCTGGGCTTCAGCCTGAATGTGCTTTCAATGCTGGCGGTCGTCCTGTCGGTAGGCCTTGTGGTCGATGACGCAATTGTAATGACCGAGAACATATATCACCGCATGGAGCAGGGCATGACGCCGCTGGAAGCCGGCATACAGGGCTCGAAGGAAATGATATCGGTCGTGATATCCACTTCAATCACTCTGTTGTGCGTGTTCGTGCCCATTGTGTTCATGGAGGGACAGACGGGCCGTCTGTTCCGCGAATTCGCGTTCGTGATTGTGGGCGCCATCGTCATATCGACATTCGCTGCCCTGACATTCACTCCGATGCTTTCGACCAAACTGCTCAAAAAACAGGAGCGCAAGCCTTGGCTTTACGAAAAGACAGAACCGTTCTTCGAGGGCATGAACCGTGTGTACGGCAACAGTCTCGACTGGATTCTGAACCACAAATATGTGGCACTCATAATGATGGCAGCCTGCTTTACCGCATCGGTCCTGATGTGGAAATCGACTCCGGCCGAAATGGCTCCCCTTGAGGACCGCTCGCAGGTGACAGTGCGTACCCAGGGCCCCGAGGGCGTAACGTACGAGTACATGCGTGACTACACCGAGCGCATAAACGACGTGATCGATTCCATAATGCCCGATGCCAAGTTCGTCACGGCCCGTGTGTCAAACGGCGGCGGTAACGTGCAGATTACACTCAGGGACATTACTGAACGCGACTATTCCCAGATGGAGGTGGCCGAAAGGCTTTCGGCTGCCGTAAGGAAGGAAAACGACGCGCGTTCGTTCGTGCAGCAGCAGTCATCGTTCTCGGGAGGCCGCGGCGGCATGCCTGTCAGCTATGTGCTGCAGGCCCAGAACATAGAGAAACTGCAGGAAGTGCTGCCCGAATTCCTTAGGAAGGTCAATGAGAATCCCGCATTCCAGATGGCCGATGCCAACCTCAAGTTCTCAAAGCCCGAAGTGCGTATTTCAATTAACCGCGAGAAGGCCAACATAATGGGCGTAAGCACCCGTGACATTGCCCAGACGCTCCAGTACGGACTGAGCGGCACGCGAATGGGCTACATGTACATGAACGGCAAGCAGTACGATATCGTAGGCGAAATCAACCGTCAGCAGCGCAATACCACCCAGAACCTCAAGTCCATTTACATGCGCAGCAGCAGCGGCGACATGATACAGATGGAGAACCTTGTCGATCTGGAAGAGAACATCGCACCGCCCAAGCTTTACCGCTACAACAGGTTCGTGTCGGCCACCATATCGGCCGGACTTGGAAACGGCTATACTTTGGGACAGGCTCTTGACGAGATGGACAAGATTGCCAAGGAGACTCTTGACGACACGTTCCGTACTGCATTGAGCGGCGAATCAAAGGACTTCCGCGAAAGCTCCAACAGCCTGCTGTTCGCATTCGGACTGGCACTGTTGCTCATATACCTTATTCTTTCCGCACAGTTCGAGAGCTTCAAGGACCCTCTGATAGTGCTGCTTACCGTTCCGCTGGCCGTATTCGGCGCCCTTGTGTTCATGCGTGCGGGCGGGCAGTCAATGAACATATTCAGTGAAATAGGCATTATCATGCTCATAGGACTCGTGGCAAAGAACGGTATCCTGATTGTAGAGTTCGCCAACCACAAGATGGAGAACGGACTGGAAATGCACGAGGCCATAAGCGTTGCGGCCAAGCAGCGTCTGCGTCCTATCCTTATGACCAGCATCTCGACAATACTGGGCCTGCTGCCTCTGATGTTCGCACACGGCGAGGGCAGTGCGGGACGTGTCGCCATGGGAACGGCCGTTGTAGGCGGCATGCTCATTTCCACATTCTTTACCATGTACATTGTACCGCCCATATACACAATGATTTCAAGCTCAAACAAGAAAAAAAAGGAATGAAAAGATTCTCCATATTGCTGATGCTGTCGGCTGTCCTGCCGTCACTTTCACAGGCGCAGACCATGACTCTTGCGGACTGCATGTCCGAAGGACTGGAAAACAGCTACAAGATAAAACTTGTCAGGGCCAGCGAGGAAAAGGCGGCCAACAATGATTCCTGGTCAAATGCCGGTGCACTGCCTACATTGAGCCTTACCGGGACATACTCGACCACCGACCTTGAAACCCACAGTCTCGGAGCACAGGCGCGGGCCGACTGGACCGTATTTGACGGACTGGGCATCCAGGCCACACGCGGCCGTCTGGAAGAACTGCACAGGCAGGGAAGCATACAGACAAGAATAACCATTGAGGATTATGTGGCCTCGCTGTCGCAGGAATATTATGACTTGCTCAGACAGACAATCAAACTCAGGAATCTGGAACACGGACTGGACATTTCGCGTGAACGTCTCAGGGTGGCCAGTGAACGTTACGATATGGGCGGCAACTCACGCCTCGAGGTCCAGCAGGCCAGGGTATATTTCAATTCGGACAGTGCCAGTTGTCTGAAGCAGCAGGAGGCATTGCTATCAGCCCGCATTGTCCTGAACAGACTGATGTCCAATCAGGACTTCATGCGTGGAATAAATGCCGCTGAAAGCGAAATATCCATAAACGAAAATCTGGATTATGATTCATTGTTGGCCGATATGCTTGAGGTCAACGCCTCAATTCTGAAAGCTGAGAGTTCATTGAACCTGGCCGAGAAGGACCGCAGACTTGTCCAGTCCAGAAACTATCCGTATTTGAAGCTGAACGCATCGTATGGGGTGACAGACCGCATTGAACCGGATAGGACCGTGACGGACTGGACTCCCTCGCTTGGCGCAACCGTGGGCCTGAACCTGATTACGGGAAAGCAGAGAACCCAGGAGCGCAATGCCAGACTCGATGTGCTGAGTGCCGAAATAGAATGCAGCCAGCTTGAACTGGAACTCCGATCCAAACTGGGGGAGTTGTGGCAGTCATACCAGAGCAACCTGAAACTTACCGAACTGCAGCGGTTCAATCTGGAAACGGCGCGCGAGACCATGGAGATGGCTCAGGAGCGCTATATGCTTGGCGACCTTTCCGGTCTTGAAATGCGCGAGGCGCAGAATTCCTATCTGAGTGCCGAAGAAAGCCTTCTGCAGGCCCTGTACAACACCAAGATAAGCGAAATATCGCTGCTCCAGATAAGCGGCCGTCTGCTTGACTATGCCGAGAGCGGCAGCCTTTAATTCCTGTCGGACGGAATTATGAAGCTTATGGCTCCGGGGACGATTTCCACTGTGAAGTCCTGACCCGGCAGCATTTCTCCGTCAAGGCACAGCTCGGTAGGCTTGTGGCTGTGTATCTCCACCTTTCTGGCCCGACGGTACGTGAAGTATCCCGCCGTCGCGGGATTGTCAAGATGGGTGCCGTTCCTGTAGTCTTTTATGAGTCTTAGGAAATTCAGCAGCGAGATGCTTCTCACATGGCCGACCTCAATGAGCCCGTCATCGTTGCAGGCTCTTGGAGAACAGCGGAATTCGCCTCCTACATAGTTGTTGTTGCCGAGCGTGCACAGAAGCATGCGCCGGCCACGGTTCAGCGGCTCGCCGTCGGCAGTCACATCGATGCGGTTGAAACGGGCGCAGAAAATGGCGTATGCCACACCCCAGCGGTAAACGTTGTGCCAGCCCTTGCGGGTAAGTCTGTTGGCCGTCGCGCAGACGGTCGCATCGAACCCGAAATTGCACACGTTTATGGAGTATGCGCAGCCGTTGACTTTCATTATGTCTATGCTGTGGGCCGTGCCGTTGACCAGGCTCCTTATGCTCCTGAAATCCAGTCCGGGATAGTACTTGATGAAGTCGTTGCCGCTTCCGTATGAAAGGACTGCAAGGTGCTTGTTGCGGGGGCCTCCCTTCATCATGCCTGTCGCAACTTCGTTTATCGTGCCGTCGCCGCCGCAGGCTACGAAGCAAATTTCCTGTTCCGGGTGGCTGCGGCACTCGGCTGCAACGAATTCCGTTGCTGTGCGGACAGCGGTAGTCTTGAATATGCGGTGTTCGATGGGGGTGTCCAGGGCGCTGATTGCGTCAATGATTTTGGGCGCATTTGAGGTTTTGCCGGGACCGTTGTTTATTATGAAACAGTATTTCATTGGTGAGGCCGCCTGGGCGACTGCAAAATTTTTGTAAAGGTAACCATTCTGGGTTTGTAATCTTGACAAGATTGAGTAATTTTGCGGAACCGTGTGTAAAAAGGTATTAACAACAATTATATTTTACCAGAAAATGAGTACAAAGAGTGCATTGCAGATTGCACGCGCCGCCTATCAGCCAAAGCTGCCCAAGGCATTGCGCGGAGCATTGAAGGCTGTCGAGGGCGAACCCACACAGTCGGTTGCTGACCAGGCTGAAGTAAAGAAACTTTTCCCCAACACTTACGGTATGCCGTACCTGCATTTTGAACCTGTTGCAGGTGAAACCGCAAAGGCAAGTCTGAACGCAGGCGTAATACTTTCAGGCGGTCAGGCTCCCGGCGGTCACAATGTAATTGCCGGTCTGTTTGACGGACTCAAGAGACTGAATCCTGCCAACAAGCTCTATGGCTTCATTCTGGGCCCCGGCGGTCTGGTTGACCACAACTATATGGAACTTACTGCCGACATCATTGACGAGTACCGCAACACCGGCGGATTCGACATCATCGGTTCAGGCCGTACCAAGCTGGAGAAGAAGGAACAGTTCGACAAAGGACTGGAAATCCTCAAGAAGCTTGACATCAAGGCTCTGGTAATCATTGGCGGTGACGACTCGAACACCAACGCATGCGTTCTGGCCGAATACTACAAGGCAATCGGCGCCGGCGTACAGGTTATCGGCTGTCCGAAGACAATCGACGGTGACCTGAAGAACAGTGAAATCGAGACCTCATTCGGTTTCGATACGGCTACAAAGGTATATTCTGAAATCATCGGCAACATTGAGCGTGACTGCAACTCTGCCCGCAAGTACTGGCACTTCATCAAGCTGATGGGCCGTTCTGCAAGCCATGTCACACTGGAGTGCGCCCTGCAGACCCAGCCTAACATCACTCTGATAGGCGAGGAGGTAGAGGCAAAGAACCAGACTCTCGATGACATTGTAACTTATATCGCACAGGCTGTTGCAGCACGCGCAGCCAAGGGACTGAACTTCGGTACCGTTCTGGTTCCTGAAGGCCTGATTGAATTCATCCCTGCAATCAAGAAGCTCATTTCAGAACTGAATGACGTTCTGGCTGCAAACCAGAATGAGTTCAACCTCATCAAGATGAGCCGCAAGATCGAGTATATAGTAAGCAAGCTGTCACCGGCCAATGCCGAAATCTTCAAGAGCCTGCCCGAGGGCGTAAGCCGTCAGCTGGCCCTGGAGCGTGACCCGCACGGAAACGTACAGGTTTCTCTCATTGAGACAGAACAGCTTCTGGCCGATATGGTAGGCGCCAAGCTTGCCCAGTGGAAGGAAGAAGGCAAGTACAATGGCAAGTTCGCTACCCAGCATCATTTCTGCGGATACGAAGGTCGTTGCGCAGCTCCTTCAAACTTTGACGCTGACTACTGCTACAGCCTTGGATTCAACGCTTCAATGCTGATTGCAGCAGGCAAGACCGGTTACATGTCATCAATCAAGAACACCGTGGCTCCTGCCGACCAGTGGATTGCCGGCGGTATTCCAATCACCATGATGATGAACATGGAAAAGCGTAACGGTGAAATGAAGCCTGTTATCCGCAAGGCTCTGGTTGAACTTGACGGCGCTCCTTTCAAGGAGTTTGCAAGCCACCGCGACGAATGGGCCATCGAGACATCGTTCGTCTATCCCGGCCCTATTCAGTACTTCGGTCCGTCTGAAGTATGCGACCAGCCTACCAAGACTCTGAAACTGGAGCACAAGTAAAGGTTTGTCCGATATAAAAAACGGCCCTCATCTATGTTGGGGGCCGTTTTCTGTTTGCGTATGACGGAACTGATGAAGAAATAGGGATTTTCCTACTGATTATTAGGGATTTTCCTTGGCATGAGGACTTTCCCCATTTTATATTTGCAATGGAAAGGAACCTCAAATATTCAAGGTTATGAAAAAGACAGCAATCGCAATGGCACTTCTGGCAGTCACAGTGACAGCCGGTGCACAGAGGAATGACCTGTATTCATCAGGCACAAAAAGCAAGACTGTTTCAACTACAGCCAGTTCTTCAGTGACACGCGTTCCTGTTCAGGCCGATGCGTTTGACACTGACAACTACAACCGCCGCTATACGTCATCCTATACGACATCACAGTACGAGGAACCGGAATACTCCAACACCGTGTACATTCACGATACCGTATTTTACATGATGGAAAGCGAATCACGGCAGTCTTTGGACAGCTATTCGTACAATGAAGGCTATACCGACGCCATTGAGGACTTCTATGCGACACGTCTGATAACCAGATTCCACCGTCGCGGTCTGACTCTGTCGCTGGCTCTTGATCCGTTCTTCCATGATTACTTGTACTGGGATACATGGTATTACGATCCATGGTATTATGACAGCTATTATTACAGATACAGTTACCGGTATTATGACAGATATTACTACTATGAGCCGCGTTACCGCTACATAAGTTCATACCGGCCATCGTACCGTTATGACAGGCATTATGCTTCGGCGCCGAGCAGGAGCGTCAGCAGCAGTCGTGGAGGTGGCTGGGACCGTAATCTGAACGGACGCAGCGTACGCAGTACCCGAACCCTGGCATCCGGCTCCGGCCGTGTAAGCGAGCCTTCGAGAACAGTGTCAACGCGCAGTGTCGGCGCACAGCACAGTGCGGAAAGACGGGGCGTCCAGTCGGTTTCCGTCAACCGTAATACCAGCGGTGCCACTACACCGACCCGCAGTTCAAACAGCCAGTCGTCGGGCTATGACCGTCCAAGCAGCACGGGTTCTGTCTCCGTTACGCGCAGCAGCTCTCCGACGGGCACGCGCAGCGTTACACGCAGCGTGTCAGGCAACGGCTCAAGAAGTACCGGAACAGGCAGCCGCGGAGAGGCAGCACACAGCACGAATCAGTCGGATCGCAGCACTGCAGGACGTACAGTCAGCAGCAGTCCTTCAAACGGTACCACCCGCAGCGTCTCCAGCGGTACCACCCGCAGCGTCTCCAGTAGCCCGTCAAGCCGCAGCACTTCAAGCAGCTCGGTCAGCCGCAGCGTCTCCAGCGGCTCGTCAAGCCGCAGTGTCTCCAGCGGCGGAGTGTCACGCAGCGTCTCCAGCGGCAGTCCTTCACGCGGAGCATCGGGCAGCGGCTCAAGACGCTGATGTCTGGAACAGGGAACAGAAACGGCAAATATGGACAATAATCGAAAACGCAATATGAAAAACAATGTGATATATGCAGGCCTGGCCTTATTGCTGGCCGCTCCTGCCATGGCGCAGACATCATTCGATGCAGCATATCTGTACGGTCAGGAACTTATAGGTACGGCCCGCTATGTGGCAATGGGCGGTGCAATGGGGGCACTTGGCAGTGACGCATCGGTCATAAGCCAGAACCCTGCCGGTATAGGTACTTATCATCAGAGTGACGTCAATGTCGGTTTCTCAATGAGAGGTACGCAGTCACTGACCAACCCGCTGCTGACAGCGTACAATCCCGGCATCCAGGGAAGCTATGAATACTATTCGAAGAACCGCAAGTCAGGCCTTGCCGGCGAATTCGACATGCTGTCAGTGATTCTCTGCAGCAGCATAGGAGAGAAGTCATACGCCAATTTGGGATTTGTATGCCGCCGCCTCAACGGTACGGATCGCCTGCTGGATTATATTGATTCGTTCGATGACGATGACGGATATCGTGTCTCACGCGAATTCCTGGATCACAGGACTGTAAACAACTTTGCATACGACTTCAACATTTCATGCAATTTTGAAGACATTCTGTATCTTGGCGGAACGCTCGAGGTGCAGTCGACCGACGTTCTTTCTACCGGCTATTTCTTTGACTATTATGACAAAGGAGCACATCCTGAATTTGACAAAGGGCTTGATGTGAACATATATGACAATATGTGGTCAAGGGACGACGGACGCGGCCTGAACTTGTCGCTTGGCGTGATTGTACGTCCTGTTCCGGTTCTCCGTCTGGGCGCTGCCATAAAGACTCCCACACGTTATTTCCAGTGTTACGACTACGAATATGAAATGGTCGCTTCAAACTGTCAGAAACCCGATGCCGGTGAAGACGGTTACGTATGCAACGGTTACGACTACCGGTATACATCGCCCTGGTCCACAAGCCTCAGCGCGGGACTGACCGTTGGTACCACTGCCATAGGAATGGAGCTTGAAAGACACTATACCGGCCGTTCTTTCGTGTCAACTGACGATGGCTTCATTGTCGATAACCAGGGAGCATGCCAGTACAGGGACTTCACGACATTCAGACTCGGCATTGAAACGAACATTGACAAGTTTTCAATCCGAACAGGTTTCTGCCATAACGGTTCCATGTTTGCACCCGGTGCGAAGACTAACCTTGGGGCTCACAACAACGATGTACTGTTTGACTACTTCAACCCGGAAAACTATCCTGATGTCAAATACCCCAGAGCCGATTTCCAGCTTGAACGTCCAGGCGCATCGGACTATCTGTCATTCGGTCTGGGTTATTGTTCCGCTCCCGACTTTCTCGGCGCGCAGTTCTATGCCGACATGGCGTATGTCCATGGCGTAAGCCGCAGCACAGTGGGCCTCGACGAATACGGCTCTGATCCTGAGGTTGACTACAAGTACAAGTCAAACCGTCTGATGTTCACGCTTGGATGGTGCTTCTGATCAGTCGAAGAATGTCCAGCTGAGTCCGAACTTCAGCATTCCCGGATTGGCCGGATAGCCCGGAAGAATGAAACAGTCGCTGTTCTTCATGATGCCGTAGTTGGCATGATAGTACATGACGTAGAAGCGTACGCCTCGCAGACTGCAGTTCGCATAGCCCGTCAGGAGAGGGTAGCCTCCGACGCTTCTGCAGAAGTCGCTGTTCTGCAGGTGATACATGCCGGCGGCAGGACAGTATGACGGGGCGTCATATTTTGTGAAATATGTGCAGTTGACGCCGATTTCCATGTTCAGTCTCTTGTAGTACAGAAACTTGACGTACAGGTCTGAGAAGATGTTGAGTTCCGGAAGCGGGATGATACGGCTGTTGCTGGACTTCTGCCACGTGATGCTGTTGTCCCAATGCAGCGGTCCAAGCCTGAAGTTCTGGCTGGCGGTGGCGCTCAGTACCTGAATCTGGCCGTCATGCTGGCTGCTGCTTACCGCGTACGTAGGCTGCAGCACACTGTCGGTGTTGACGAACATTCCGCCCTTGTTCTCCAGATAGATATAGTTGCCTATGTTGACCACGTCAACCTGTATCCTGGTTCCGGTAGCTTCAATCTCGGCGAATGCCTGAATGCCGGAACGGATTTCCTTGTCAAAGTCATTGTCCCACCATGCGTATGTGGAATGGAACGATTCCATGAAGTACGGGGCCGATGTGGCCGAAACCGATGCGGAAGCTCCGATGCTGGCCGGCTTTCCAAACAGCTTGCTTACAAGCGCAATGCTGCCGTCCAGCGAGAAGTCGCCAAGACTTGCGCCTGCTATGGCTGTTTCGAATGATGCGCCGAAGTGCAGGAAATCGCCTTTTGCCTTTTCCAGCTTTCCACCTGCAAACAGGTCGAATTCGTTTTCGCGCTTGTAGTATTCGTTGCCGTTACTCAAGGTGTCGGGCATGTGAAAGCTTCTGTATTCGTGTCTGAGATATCCGGTCAGGCCGGCAATGGCCCACTTTGTGGAGCCTTCGGTCAGCGACAGTGACAGGGTGTTGCTGACGTAAAACTCTTCGGCCGGGTCAAGGGAGTCAGGACGGACGAAAGCCCGCTCATAGAATCCATCGGGAACATTATACGACAGATAGCGCCGTTTCAGCTGTCCCACTTCGAGATTATGTGCCAGCTTTCCCAACTGCTTGCGTCCGTTGTATGTCAGAACCGTGTCGCCTATGCTGTCTGTACGTGAGAACTTGTACGAAATGTCGATGCTCTGGTTGAACAGCAGCTGCGAATGCTTTATGTTGTTCCAGTTGTCGCTCAAGCGGGTGTAAATGTCCTCGGGCGAATACTGCTTCCTGCCTTCGGCCATGGCTTCTGGACTGGTTATGTACCGTTCGTCAAACAGACCTCCGTTTTCGGTAATCTTCATGTTGTCCCTGTTGCCCGACAGATACATGGTGTACCTGTCACCGCGCCAGTAAGTGTACAGACGTGTGTCGAACATTGATGTGGACTGGTTCAGATACCTGCCCCGTCCAAGCTGGTAGTCCATGTTGAGACCGATGCCACTTTTCCTGTTGAAGTTGGCGACGAAATAACCTTTCAGATGCTCTTCGCCTGTGCGCTTGTCTCCGCCCTTGTAATAGTCAAGGCTGAGGTGGGGCGATTTGGCATCGGTAAAACGGAAATCGTACGGAGTCTTTACCCAAAAATCGTACGGAGCATCGAACATGAAGTCTTCAATTTCACCGCGTTCAAAGAACAGACGTGACTGACGCGGAGAACCCATGTTGCCCAGATGACTGTATGTGCCCTTCATGCCTTCCGTGAGATGCACATACTGGAAAGCGTGATGCAGGGTGTCCGGCTCAATCCTGACAGGCAATGCCGTGACCGGGTCTATTGTCCACTGCCAGTAGTCCTTTGACACTTCGCGTTCAATGACGGTCGTGTCGGCATCGGGACCGGAATCCATGAATCCGTCCATACGTTCTCCGTTGAATCCGTCCTGATTCTGTGAGAGGGTGCTCTGCGCGTATGAGACGAAATGTCCGCAGGCCATGAGGGCGAGCGAAAGGCCGATGGTTCGTAAACTGTTGGACCTGGTCATCTTGTGCTGTTAGGGAATCAGTCTGAGAAGATATTCGGTGAGCTTGAGCAGCAGTGAGATTCCGCATGCGATATAGAACGGTGTGGTGCCTGCTCCGCAGTACTGCATGACGAAAAGCACTGTCGTGACGGCAGCTCCTGCAAGAAACAGGGTGTTCAGAGTCTGGCGTATGCTGTCCCTTCTGCCTGGCCGTGAAGTGCGGCGTCTTACTGATGCGCGGTTCCCGGCCTTTCCGGTAACGTCATAACGCGCGCGCCTTTCAATGTCTGACAGAACCGAATATGCATGGTCAAGCCGCTGCTTTTCAGGACTGCCATCCTTCAAGCCGGCGCTCAGCCTGCTGTATGATTCGGCAATCTGTGTATCTGAAGCGCTTTCGTCCAGCTCCAGTATACGGTACAGTTCCTTGTCTTTCGCCATGTGTGAACCGTCAGTTGCCCGAAATGCTTTGTGACATGGAATCGAACAGGCGGTCCTTCATGTCAATGGTCTTGATACGGAATTTGGCTACCTTCTTGTAGAATTTGGTATGCTTTGCGTTGTAGGCTTCATCGTCCGTAATCCATTCTTCAGCGGTAAAGGACTGTCCGCCTCCTTCGCGTTCTTCCTCATAGTGGTACACTATATCCGACATGGTGGCTGTCACGCTCTTTTCTCCGACTGTAACGGAGAAGTTGTATTCGATGACAGCTTCATCGGCCACCAGCCCGGTGCGCTTGAAGGTGAGCATCTGTTTTACGTAAAAGACAAAACGGCGTGATTCGGCATTCTCGCTGAGAATCCGGCCTTCCAATGACGTGGGCTGTGCAAAGCGTCCCTTTGCCCAGCTGAAAACCATTTTGTAGCAGTCATCCTGTGACAGGTCGGATGGAATGTCGACTGTCGAGGTGAAATAAACGCTGCCGTTTTCGTCAACCGGCACTGCGCCTTCGGCATATTTGG
>JAKSIR010000037.1 GCA_024398695.1 Bacteroidaceae bacterium
TATCTGGACCCGGACGTGAACAGCAGCGCAGGCTTCACCGACAACCGCTACACCGGGCAGGAATGCTACCTGTCGGGGGTTGTCATGTACCGTCTGTCAGACTGCATCAGCGCATCGGCGGCAGTTGACGGCCGTCTGTCAGACCTAGAAGGAGTGCAGGCCGCCCCGACCCGCTTTACCCTGAACAGTTCGGCAGCCCTGAAGTACGCATCGGAACGGCTTGTACTGACCGGACGCATGAACCATGTCTATACCACGGAACATACCAGGCAGCAGACGGCGGCAGACGGCATCAGCCATTTGTCACCCGCTGCAGGTGCAAACGTACTGATCTGGCCTGCGCTCGGCCTTCACCTCAGGGCATCGTACGCAAACACGCTGCGTCTGCCCTCCTTCAATGACCTGTACTTCGAGCAGGTGGGCCGGCGCGACCTGAAACCCGAACGCGCATCGGTCACATCGGCCGGTATCATAATGGAAAAGGAAACCGGGAAATGCTGCGTCTCCATATATGCCGATGCATACGACAGCCGTGTACACGACCGCATCATGGCCGTACCGGGAAAGAACACCGCCGTCTGGATGATGAAGAACATAGGTCAGGTGACAACCCACGGTCTGGAGACCGGAATCGAGGTGTCATGCAAAGACATGGCGGTCCGCCCTGGAATCATGATGTCATACACATACCAGCGCGCAATGGACAAGTCAGAGGAAGGCAGCAGCACATGGAACCATCAGCTTCCATATACTCCAAGACATTCGGCATCGGGAGTACTGCTTATGGAGACAGATTTCTTCACGGCAAGCCTCAACGTCATATACAGCGGGAAGTATTATTGCAACGCATACAACGGTCCCGAATATGCCATGCCGTCATATTACGAGGCGGGCTGTTCGCTATGGAGGAACATGAGCCTGGGGCGGAGCCGGCTGTGCGTAAAGGCCGAATGCGTAAACCTGACCGACAGCAGGTACGAACTGGTGCGCAACTATCCCATGCCCGGACGGCAGTTCAGGCTTGCCGCAACATTTGAACTGTAATGAAAAGAATCAGTATACTCCCGCTTCTGCTTACGGTCATGGCCTGTGACCCGGAGCCTGTCCTCATTCAGGAACAGACTTCGGCTTACGACAGCAGCCATACCGGCATGTTCATACTGTCCGAAGGTCTGTTCAACCAGAACAGCAGCACTCTTGCATGGCACGATTTCAGCACCGGCACGACAGACAGCTGGCAGAGCCGTCAGGGAAAGTCATACGACTGTTTTGAAAAGTCAAACGGCCGCCGTCTGGGCGACACCGCCAACGACATGCTCATTTACGGCAGCCGCCTGTACGTAGCCGTGTCAGAATCGGGAACGGTCGAGGTCATAGACCCGGCCACCTGCCTTTCGCTCGGACAGATTCCCATGCAGGGTGCACAGCCACGTGCCCTTGCAGCCTCCGAAGGCCACGTATATGTATGCTGCTTTGACGGAACCGTGGCGCGCATCGACACTGTCACCATGAGCATAACCGGAACCGTGCGCGCAGGCCGCAACCCCGACGGTCTGTGCTGTACGCATGGCAAGCTGTACGTGTCGAATTCCGGAGGTCTTGACACCGGCAATCCGGACAGTACGGTATCAGTAATCAGCCTGGACACGTTCACTGAAACCGGGCGCATTACGGTGCGTCCCAATCCGGGGCGCATATGCACCGACGGCACCAGCGTGTTCGTCATATCCCGTGGGCTGTTCGATTACGGGACAAACAGCTACGACTGCCGTCTTCACAGGATTGACGCCGTATCGGACATTCTGACCGACACCTACGACATCCACGCGCTGAACATGGACATTGCGGGCTCGACGGCCTGGCTCTACGAATACGGAAGCGGCAAAATCATGGTAATGGAAACCCCGACCGGCCTGATTACCGACAGCTGCTTCATAAAAGACCGCACGCGCATAGAATGTCCCTACGGAATAAAGGCCGATGCCGCCACAGGCAAGCTTTACGTCTGCGATGCCGCCGATTACGTCACGCCCGGCAGCGTGCTCTGCTTCGACAGCGACGGTTTCCTTGAATACCGCATTGGAGGCATCGGCATCAACCCGAACACCGTACAGCCATACGATGCCGTCGTCAAGCCCGATGAAAACACGCAGGCGGCATTGGAAGGACACATTTCGAAAGTGTTCGAATACCGCCCCGCCCCCGGCCAGTTCGTGAATGTGCTGCCACAATATGCCGAAGGCGACAATGACAGCACTATGGCCGCGAAATGTCTCACACGTCTTCGCGGGAACGGAATGATTACTCTTGGCGGTTTTGGCGGATACATTACCGCGGGATTTGACAAGCCCGTAATGAACCTTGAGGGCATGGACTTCGAGATAGACGGCAACGCCATTGCCGGCAATGCCGAACCCGGGGTCGTATGGATAAGCGCCGATGCCGACGGGAACGGACTGCCCGACGACGAATGGTTCCAGATAGCCGGTTCGGAACATTCGAATTCCGTTGGCGGCTATACCGTGACCTACAGAAAACAGGACGGTGACATTCCATGGTACGGCAGCGACGGACAAAGCGGAACCATATTCAACAACAGTTTCCATGCCCAGTCCTACTGGCCCATGTGGTATGACAGAGACAGCGTGTCATTCAGCGCCACGCTGCTTCCCGACAACGTGAGCATGAACAACGGCACCTGGGTAATGTCCCCATTCGGCTGGGGGTATGCCGACAACCTTCCCAACGGCAGCGAAGGCTGCCGGTTCGACATTTCATGGGCTGTCAGGGCCGATGGCACCCCCGCCGGTCTGGACCACATGGATTTCATAAAAATTCAGACAGGATCAATCGGCTGCAACACCACCACAGGAGAAATGTCTACTGAAATAACGGCGATTTTCGACTTGAATCCCTGAATTATATTAACTTTGTGTGCTGAGTAATGGATGAAAAAAGTCAAAATGAAACAGCACCGACATATTATGAGCATTCTGTCAGGCGCCGCCATACTGCTTGGCAGCCTGACCGCCGTCACCGGATGTTCTTCCGAGCCTGAAACCGCAGACCAGGCAAACACGGCATACCTCACTATCGACCAGCAGCGGCAGCTTCTGTCACAGTCATCGGACAAGGTTCTGGATCTGATGGACAACAGCGGAACCACAGCGTTCGGCAACTATCTGAAGAGCCAGAGCGAATTCCAGCTGAATATCCCCAGTCTGACCACGAGCATAGTTCTCAAACCCCTGCTTCTGGCAAAGTATTCGACCATTGCCAAGAGCATATCAAACAAGACATTCAAGGGCAGCAGCGTAAACTTTTCAGTTGACGTCAACCTCAAGTCCTCCATCGTGACCGACTGGAAGTCCGGCCAGTCACGCCATACTGCAAACCTTTCACTGGGAGGCAAGAAAACATCGGTCATATTTTCCATCAGCGACAATATGGTCAGCTTTGGAGACGCCAGAGTGCCGCAACAGGTTGACTGGAAGCTGGAGCATGAAGGCACGTTCCTGTATGGTCTCAAATACAAGATCAACAAATTCGACCTGGTTCCGGAAAATTCCGGCACGATGATTGACATTGAAGCCAGCGGAACCATGGAGGAAGTGGAGAACCTCATATCGCTGAAACTTGACAGGAAGACCGGTCTGCACGCAAGCTTCGTCACAGTATGCGGAGACAACACGCTTCTTGGCTTCTATTTCGACATAAATACCGATCTGACCGATGTCGAGCAGTTTGACAGGAACAGCCTCATTGCGTGGGCCATCGATTCGCAGAAGCACAAGACAATTCAGCTGAGCACCACTCTGATGGACGGAGAAGTCACTTCGTGCGCCAAAACCGTCGATCCGTTTGACAACGAAGAGAAGATTCTGATAGGAGAAGTGCTGACCGACATTTTCGAAGACACCATTCTGAACGCCGAAAGGCTGGGCGTCATTTTCGACCACATGAGGCCGTACACCACCCAGGACATCTGGTTCAACGGATACCAAAGGTCCCAGGCAAGTGTCTGCATGGTAACTCAGGAACAGCTGGAATCGCTTGACTATGACAAGCTGGTGGCTGACATCAAAAGGGTGGACGCATTCATCGGCAGGCTGGACGGCGCCGGACTGACGGACATTCTTGACGTGCTGGATTCCGACACGACACTCGTCGCATCGGTTCTGGAAGACATCGACATGATTGACAGGATGCTTTATGACCTGCCCGTTGTGATTCATGAGGAAAACATCGAAGCCCAGGATACCGTCACCATAAGACAGTATTGGCAGGACAGCGGCATTGAAGACGTGAAGGACAGGTACAAGTCCATGACATACAGTGTGTTCGAACCTTTCTTCAAGAGAAAGACTCCGCTTGTAAAGGATCAGGAGGAACTGGTCGGCCTGATTGAATGGATAAGTGAAAAACTGCTGAAATAACAATCGAATACCTGTCTGAATGTCATCGGAACAGATGCTTGAGAAGCTTGACGGACTGGAAGCCCGTTTCCAGGAAGTGAGTCTGCTGATTACTGACCCGGCGGTGATATCCGACATGAACCGCTTCGTCAGACTGAACCGCGAATACAAGGACCTGGAACTCATTTCCCAGGCACGCAGAAAGTACATTTCACTTCAAGACAACATATCGCAGGCGCGCTATCTCATAGCCAACGAACAGGACCCGGAAATGCGTCAGATGGCGCGTGAGGAACTGGCCGGTTCCCAGCAGCAGTTGGAACAGCTTGAAGAGGAAATCAAGCTCATGCTCGTTCCTGCCGACCCGCAGGATGCCAAGGACGTTGTCATGGAGATACGCGGCGGCACAGGCGGCGACGAGGCGGCCCTGTTTGCAGGCGACCTGTATCGCATGTACACCAAGTACTGCGAAATGAAAGGCTGGAAGACAGCCGTGTCCTCATGTTCCGAAGGCGCTGCCGGAGGGTTCAAGGAAATAATCTTCACCGTGTCGGGCGAAAAGGTCTATGGCACTCTGAAATACGAATCGGGCGTTCACCGCGTGCAGCGCGTGCCTGTAACCGAGACGCAGGGTCGCATACACACATCGGCCGCAACCGTCGCCGTACTGCCCGAGGCCGATGCATTCGAAGTCGAAATAAACGAAGGCGAAATAAAATGGGACACCTTCCGCAGCTCAGGCGCAGGCGGCCAGAATGTGAACAAGGTCGAATCGGGAGTGAGGCTGCGCTACAACTGGAAGAACCCCAATACCGGCACAGTCGAAGAGATTCTCATAGAATGCACCGAAACCCGTGACCAGCCCAAGAACAAGGAACGCGCCCTGTCCCGTCTGCGCACCATGATCTATGACCGCGAGCATCAGAAATATGTCGATGACATTGCCGCAAAGCGCAAGACCATGGTATCGACCGGCGACCGTTCGGCAAAGATACGCACATACAACTTTCCGCAGGGCCGCATTACCGATCACAGAATCAACTACACCGTCTACAATCTTTCGGCCTTTATGGACGGAGCAATCCAGGACTGCATAGACCAGCTGACAATAGCTGAAAATGCGGAACGTATGAAAGAAAGCGAATTGTAAAATAATTTTATCAGATACAACAGTTATGACAAGAGACGAACTCTATTCGAACATAATGCGCAAGCGCAGTTTCCTGTGTGTGGGACTTGACACCGACATAAAGAAGATACCGGCCCATCTGCTGGAATGCGACGACCCGGTATTTGAATTCAACAAGGCCATCATCGACGCAACGGCACCTTTCGCAATTGCTTACAAACCGAACCTTGCGTTCTACGAAGGTGCAGGCCTGAAGGGAATACAGTCACTGTACAAAACACTTGACTACATACGCAAGAACTATCCGGACCAGTTCATCATTGCCGACGCCAAGCGCGGCGACATAGGGAACACCGCCGCGCTGTATGCACGCAGTTTCTTCGAGGAGATGGACGTCGATTCGGTAACCGTCGCACCGTACATGGGACAGGACAGCGTCACGCCGTTCCTGGGTTTCGAAGGAAAGTGGGTCATACTGCTTGCCCTGACAAGCAACAAGGGAGCCCAGGACTTCCAGTACATTCAGGATCCCGAAGGACGTCCGCTGTTCAGGAACGTTCTTGAACACTCGCTTCAGTGGGGAGGCAATGCCGACAACATGATGTACGTTGTAGGTGCCACACGCGCCGAGATGCTTACCGAAATACGCTCCGTCGTTCCTGACAGTTTCCTGCTTGTTCCCGGAATAGGCGCACAGGGAGGCAGTCTGGCCGATGTCTGCAAATACGGAATGAACAGCAAGTGCGGCCTGATTGTCAACAGCAGCCGCGCAATCATATACGCCGACAGCACCGTGAACTTTGCCGATGCAGCTGCAGCTGCCGCCAAGGCCGTACAGCAGGAAATGTCTTCCTACCTGAAATAATCGCGCGTACGCGTGCGACGTTCGGAGAAGAATTGTTATTTTTGCATTTCTCACAAACAAGACTGACAATGGATTTTACCGCAAAACAGATAGCCCAGTATCTTTCAGGGCAGGTTCTGGGAGACGAAAACGCCAAAGTGAACACGTTTGCCAAGATTGAAGAAGGCAGACCCGGCGCCATTTCCTTCCTCTCGAACCCAAAATACGCAGATTACCTTTATACGACCCAGTCAAGCATAGTCCTGGTGAACCGCGACTTCAAGCCCGAAAAGCAGACTTCCGCCACCTTGATTCAGGTTGACAACGCTTACGAAAGCCTTGCCAGGCTGCTTACCCTGTACTCTCAGGCAGTCAATCCGCCACGTCAGGGAATCAGTCCGCTGGCATCGGTCGCCGAATCGGCCAAAATAGGCAAGGACGTGTTCATAGGGCCCTTCGCTGTCATTGAAGACGGCGCCGAAATTGGCGACAACACTCAGATTTATTCGCACGCATTCGTAGGCCAGGGCGCAAAAATAGGCTGCAACTGCATTCTCTACCCGAACGCCACGGTCTATTACGGCTGCATCCTCGGCAATCGCTGCACCATGCACTCGGGAAGCGTTGTCGGAGCCGACGGATTCGGATTCGCACCGACTCCACACGGATATGACAAGATTCCGCAGATTGGCATAGCACAGCTGGAGGATGACGTGGAGATTGGCGCCAACACCTGCGTCGACCGTTCCACCATGGGACGCACCATAGTCAGAAAGGGAGTGAAGCTGGACAACATGGTGCAGATTGCCCACAATGTCGAGGTTGGAGAAAACACCGTGATTTCGGCACAGAGCGGAATAGCCGGCTCGACCAAGGTCGGACAGTGGTGCATGATTGGCGGACAGAGCGGTATTACCGGACATATCAAAGTCGGCGACAAGGTCAACCTTGGCGCAAAGACCGGCATCCTGAGCAATACTCCGGGCAATCAGAATGTCATGGGATACCCGTCGATGGAAATGCGCGGCTTCATGCGTTCATCGGTGGCATTCCGTTCGCTGCCCGACATGCAGAAAGAAATCAGAGCCCTTCAGAAAGAAGTGGAATCGCTCAAATCAAAACTTGAAGACAAGTAACATAACATGTACAAACAGAAGACTTTAAAGGATAGTTTCTCACTCAGCGGAAAGGGACTTCACACAGGTCTTGACCTGACGGTGACATTCAAGCCCGCACCCGCCGATTACGGATACAAGATACAGCGCATCGACCTTGACAGCCAGCCGGTCATCGACGCATACGCGGAAAACGTGCGCGAGACGCAGCGCGGCACCGTGCTCTTCAAGGGCAATGCAAAGGTCAGCACCGTAGAGCACGCTCTGGCAGCGCTTTACGCAGCCGGCATCGACAACTGCCACATGGAGGTCAACGGTCCCGAATTCCCAATTCTTGACGGCAGCGCCATACAGTATGTCGAAAGCATACAGAGAGTCGGCGTGAAGGAACAGGACGCGCTCAAGGACTTCTATGTAGTGAAGTCAAAGATTGAGGTACGCGACGAGAAGACCGGTTCTTCAATCATACTGCTCCCGGACGACGAGTTCAGCGTGAACGTGCTCATATCGTTCGATTCCAAGATTCTCTACAACCAGTACGCTTCACTTGACGACATGCGTGATTTCCCGCAGGAAATTGCCTCGAGCCGCACATTCGTGTTCGTACGCGAAATAGAGCCGCTGCTTGGAGTCGGACTCATCAAGGGCGGTGACCTTGACAACGCCATTGTGATATACGAGAGGGAAATGCCGCAGGAACGCTACGACAAGCTGTCCGAGATTATGGGAGTTCCCAAAATGGATGCCCACAAGCTCGGATTCATAATGCACAAGCCTCTCACCTGGGACAACGAGCCGGCACGCCACAAGCTGCTTGACATAATCGGTGACCTTGCACTGGTCGGCAAGCCCATCAAGGGCCGTATCATTGCAACGCGCCCGGGACACACCATCAACAACAAGTTCGCACGCATACTGCGCAAGAACATCACCCTCAACGATGCACAGGCCCCGGCATACAACCCCGCAATACCTCCGGTAATGAATCTGCAGCAGATACAGGCCGGACTTCCGCAGCGTTACCCCATGCTGCTGCTTGACAAGGTCATAGCCATGACAGACCTGTATGCCGAAGGTGTGAAGAACGTCACCAACGACGAGTTCTTCTTCCAGGGACACTTCCCCGGACAGCCCATCATGCCGGGCGTACTCATAATCGAGGCCATGGCTCAGCTGGGCGGCACTCTTGCACTCCAGTATACCGACAATCCGCAGCAGTATCAGGCGCGTTTCGTGAAGATTGACAACACCCGTTTCCGCCACGAAGTGATTCCAGGCGATACCATGCTTATGCGCGCTGTCAAGACTGCACCGATGCGTCATAACATGCTGTCACTCAAGGGTTATACCTTCGTAGCCGACAAACTGGTTGCAGAGGCGGAATTCATGGTACAACTTACTAAATCGGACAAAGAACAACAGATATGATAAGCCCATTGGCATACGTGGACCCATCGGCCCAGATTGGCGAGAACGTGGAAATAGGACCGTTCTGCTTCATTGACAAAAATGTAGTGATAGGCAATGACAATGTCATCATGCCCCATGCGAGCATCATGTACGGCTCACGCATAGGCAACGGCAACCAGATCTTTCCGGGCGCCGTCATAGGCGGCATTCCTCAGGACCTGAAGTTCCGCGGCGAAGACACCACGGCCGAAATAGGCAACTTCAACCGCATACGCGAGAACGTCACCATAAACCGCGGTACCGCATCGAAAGGCAAGACCGTGGTGGGCAACAACAACCTGCTCATGGAGAACATGCACGTGGCTCACGATTGCGTCATAGGAAACAACTGCATAATAGGCAACAGCACCAAAATTGCCGGTGAGGTCGTAATTGACGACCATGCCACAATCAGCGCATGCTGTCTGTTCCACCAGTTCTGCCATGTAGGAGGATACGTGATGGTTCAGGGAGGCAGCGGTTGCAGCAAGGACATACCGCCCTACATAATCGGCGGACGCAACCCCCTTGCATATGCCGGAATCAACCTGGTACGTCTGCGCCGTGAAGGTTATCCTGCCGACACCATCAACGCGATTCATGATGCCTACCGTGTCATTTACCAGAGCGGCAAGAACGTGACGCAGGCTCTGGCAGCCCTCAAGGAGGAATCATTCGCAAGTCTGCCCGAAGTGCAGTACATCATCAGTTTCATTGAAGCATCAGAACGAGGTATCGTAAGAGAACTCTAAACACTATCCGATTATGATTTACAGATTTATTATCGTATCAGACGAAGTCGATGACTTCCATCGTGAAATACAGATCAGCTCGTCGGCATCATTTCTTGATTTCAGCAATGCCATTCTCGAGTCTGTCGGGTATCCCGATGACCAGATGACATCGTTCTTCATCTGTGAGGACAACTGGGAGAAGCGTGAGGAAATCACCCGTGAGGAAATGAACACCAGTTCGGAAGTTGACAGCTGGGTAATGGCCGACACGCCGCTCGACGAGCTCATCGAAGACGAAAAGCAGCGTCTTCTCTACGTGTTCGATCCTCTCACTGACCGTTGCTTCTTCATAGAGCTCAAGGAAATAATTACCGGCAAGTCTCTCGACAAGGCCAAATGCACCGGCAAGTCGGGCAATGCTCCCAAGCAGACGGTTGACTTTGAAGAGATGGCAAAGACATCGGGCATATCGGACCTTGGCGAAAACTTCTACGGAGACGACGGCTTTGACGAAAGCGAACTTGACCAGGACGGTTTCGATATGGGCGACGGCCCGACTGAAGTCAGTCTTGACTCAATTGACGACATGTTCTGACAAGGTGTGAAAAGCCTGATCATAATACTTGGACCGACCGGCGTGGGGAAGACAGACATCTGCCTGAACCTCGCCGATTTGTTTCATACCCCGGTCATCGGAGCCGATTCAAGACAGATGTATGCCGACATTCCTGTCTGCACGGCGGCTCCGACAAAGGAACAGATGGAACGCGCCAGGCATTATTTTGTAGGAAATCTCAAGATTGACGACTACTACAGCGCCGCCAAGTACGAAGAACAGGCTTCCAAGCTAATAGACACATTATTCGGCAGCCACGACATACTCCTGGCCAGTGGCGGATCCATGATGTACATAGACTCACTATGCTATGGAATAGACGATATCCCGACAGTTTCGCCGGAAATCAGGCAGAATCTGACCGACAGGCTCAAGGCCGAAGGGCTCGATTCACTGACATCGGAACTCAAGCTTCTGGACCCCGACTACTACCGTCAGGCCGACCTCAGAAATCCGAAGCGCGTGCTGCACGCTCTTGAAATATGCTACATGACAGGACATCCCTACTCCGACCTGAGGACAGGCAACCGCAGGGAAAGACCTTACAACATAATACGCATAGGCCTGAACCGTGAACGCGGCGAACTGTATGACAGAATAAACCGGCGCGTCAGTTCCATGGTTGAAAACGGCCTGATTGAAGAGGCTGAACGCATGTACCCTTTCAAGGGACTGAATTCCCTGAACACCGTCGGCATGAAGGAACTGTTCAGCTGGATGGACGGCAAGCCGACACCCGACGGCAGACCGCAGACTCTTGAATTCGCGCTGGACTGCATACGCAGGAACAGCCGCGTCTATTCCCGCAAGCAGATGACGTGGTTCAAGCGCGACCCGGACACCGTATGGTTCCACCCCGATGACAGCAATTCGATTGTCGAATATATAAACAGGCGCATCCATGCTGATAAGACTGTATGAGAAGAACACCAGCCAGAAGGACATTGACCGTGTGCTGGATATCCTGAACGGAGGAGGTGTGGCTGTACTGCCGACCGATACCGCATACGCCCTGTGCTGCCACGCCCTGAAGGAGCGCCCCATTGAGCGCATATGCCGGCTGAAGGGCATGGACATACGCAGGCACCGCTTCTCCATAATCTGTTATGACTTGAGCGACATAAGCCAGTATGTCCAGATTGACAACAGCACCTTCAAGTCAATGAAGCGCAACCTTCCCGGCCCGTTCACCTTTGTCCTGCGCGCAGGCAGCCGGCTGCCGAAGGTGTTCAGCAACCGCAAGGAGGTTGGCATACGTGTTCCCGACAATGGCATTGTCCGTGAGATATGCCGCCAGCTCGGCGCGCCCCTGCTTGCCACAACCATCCCCTTTGACGAAAGCGTCGATGACATATCGTGCCTTACCGACCCCGAGCTCATTGACGAACGTCTTGGAGATGACGTGGACATTGTAGTCAACGGGGGCAACGGAGACTACCAGTACTCGACGGTAATATATGCCGTCAATGGAGAGCAGGAAATAATACGCCAGGGAAAAGGCATCCCAAACGACTGATTTTTACTTTTACAACAATATGATAATCCAAACATTATGAATAAGTTATCAGTAATCATTTCAAGTATGGCAATATGTCTGTCCACCGGCGCGTCAGCGCGTCAGCTGCAACTTGATGACGTGGTATCCGGTGAATTCACCCCCAGTGTGACTGAACCCATAATCCCTATGGCCGACGGTGAGCATTACCTCCAGGCCGAAGGCAGTCAGATTCTCAAGTACTCGTTCAAAACAGGCCAGGTAACGGAAACCGTGCTGGATCTCAACACAGTCAAGGGCGACCGCATTGACAAGTTCAGCGGTTTCATTCTTGCGCCGGGCGAAGAGACCATTCTTCTGGAAACCCGAAGCACTCCGGTATACCGCCATTCGGTATCGGCCGAATACTACATATTCACCATACGCAACAACAAGCTGGAGCCGCTGTCCCAGAACGGTCCGCAGCGGTCACCCGCCTACTCGCCTGACGGCCACAACATTGCCTTTGTCCGCGACGGCAACCTGTTTCTTGTTAAGATGCTGTTCGGCAACGCCGAGATACAGGTCACCAAAGACGGTCAGCCGGGCAAGATTCTCAACGGTATACCGGATTGGGCATACGAGGAGGAGTTTTCCTTTACACGCGCCTTTGAATTCAGCGCAGACAGCCGTATGCTGGCATGGATCCGCTTTGACGAGTCGCAGGTGGACAGCTACAGCCTGCCTTTCTTCAGCACGGAGGCCGATGAAGGTTCGTACAGCCAGCAGCTCGTAAGCTACAGGCCGCAGCAGTACCCTACAGCAGGAGCGACACTGTCAAAAGCATCGGTCCAATCATTTGACATAAAGAGTTCCGTAATACGCGACATCAATGTGCCGGTTGACAGCAACACCTACATTCCGCGTATTAAGTTCGTGGAGAACGATGACAATAGCCTGTTTGTATTCACTTTGAACCGTCTGCAGAACAAGCTGGAAATATACTCGGCCAACCCGCGCTCTACACTGTGCACTCTCATCCTCAGGCAGGAAGACAGGCGCTACATTGACTGTCCGGGCTACATGGACACATGGTTTTACAATGGCGGCTTTATAATGCAGAGTGAAAATGACGGCCACAACCACCTTTACCAGTATAACCTTAACGGAAAGTTGGTCAAGCAGTTAACGAGCGGAAACTGGGAGGTTACGCGTTTCCTGGGCTACGATGCCAAAAGCGGTACGGTCTATTACGAAAGCAACGAAAGCGGCATGTATGACAATGCAGTCTGGAAACTTGATTCCAAAGGTCGCAGGACCTGCCTTACCGAACGCAGCGGCACCAGCTGCGCCACATTCAGCACTGGAATGAAATACTTCCACAACAGCTGGTCAAGCATGGACTGCCCCACCCGCATCACGCTGCGAGACAACAGCGGAAAGGTATTGAGTACAATCGATGACGGAAGCCTGCTGGAGCGGAAAGCCGAAGAATACGGGCTTCTGAAAAAGGAAATGTTCTCGTTCAAGACCGATGACGGGACAGAACTGTACGGATGGATGATCAAGCCTGAAAGCGCAAGCCAGTCCAACCCGGTTCCCCTGATTATGTTCCAGTACAGCGGCCCTGGCTACAACAAGGTCCTGAACAGCTGGAACACCGGTTTCTACCCCGGAGCATCGTTTGAGAACCTGCTTGCACAGAACGGCTATGCAGTGGCTGTAGTTGACGGACGCGGCACAGGCCGTCGCGGTGCCGACTTCAAGAAACAGACATACCTGCATCTCGGCGTGCTCGAGGCCGATGACCAGGTTGCAGCCGCACAGTATCTTGGCGGTCTTCCATACATTGACGGGGAACGCATTGCCATCTGGGGCTGGAGCTATGGAGGATACACCACTCTCATGTCGATGTCGCAGGGCACACCCGTCTTCAAGTGCGGAGTTGCCGTAGCCCCCGTTACAGACTGGCGCTACTACGATGCACCATATACCGAACGTTTCATGCAGGAGCCAAAGCAGAATGCCAACGGGTACGACGAATCATCGGCCATCGGACGCGCAGACAAGCTCAGCGGACGTCTGCTGCTCATTCACGGCATTGACGATGACAACGTGTTCCTGAGCAACAGCACGGCATATATCGACGCTCTTGTACAGAACGGTACCGATTTCGACCTTATGGTATATCCCGGAAAGAATCACAGCATTGAAGGCAGTGCATACCGCAAGCATCTGCTGCAGAAGATGATTGGCTTCTTCGACGAGAATCTCAAGTAGCCGCAGATTATCTGTAAATAAGGAAAATGGCAGGAATTTTGGAGAGGTCGGGCAACCGGTCTCTCCATTCTTTTACCGTACGTGTATGGATATATTCGTCAGGAGTCGTGATACCGGCGGCAATGCACAGATGCGTTCCGGGATTGCACACCTTGAGGATATCGGCCATCATTTTGGCATTGCGGTATGGAGTCTCTATGAACAGCTGCGTCTGATTCTCTGCAATTGCACGCTGTTCCAGGCGTTTCAGGCATTTCTGCCGTTCATCCGGCTCAATGGGCAGATAGCCGTTGAACGCAAAGCTCTGGCCGTTGAACCCCGATCCCATAACTGCCATGATAATGCTTGAAGGTCCCACCAGAGGCACCACCTTCAGGTTCCTGCGCTGCGCTATGGCAACCACGTCGGCCCCGGGATCGGCGACTGCGGGACAGCCGGCCTCCGATATGACACCCATCGGACTGCCCTGCTCCAGCGGTACAAGCATCCCGGCAATTTCCTCGGGTTTTGTGTGCTTGTTCAGAGTGTAGAACGTCAGGCTGTCAATGTCAATGCTCCGGTCAACCAGCTTGAGAAAACGGCGTGCGGTACGGACGTCTTCGACAATGAAATGCCTGATCTGCATTACAATGTCGTGATTGTAAGAGGGAAGCACCTGCTCGACAGGAGTCGCTCCCAGCAAATTCGGAATAAGATAAAGCGCCGTTTCCATTTTTTCTGTGACAAAGGTAGTGCATTTTGGCTATCTTTGCGGCCGCTATGGACAATTTTACTATCAGGCTGGAAAACGGCATTGTCGCCAACCCCGAATACAGGCTGGCAGAGCCTGTCAACATCTGCATTGAAGGCGGACAGCAGGTAGCGGTATGCGGACCTAACGGCGCCGGCAAGACATTGCTTGTCAACATACTGCTCCGCCAGTACCCGCTGCTTGACAAACGCGAAGCCGAATACGGCGACGGCATACACGGCATTGACATACGTCACATTACATTCCGCGACAGCTATGGAAGCGCCGACAGCACCTACTTCTACCAGCAGCGCTGGAACATGACCGAGATGGGTGATTCTCCTGTAGTGGGCGATGCATTTCCCTTCGTGGCCAATCAGGAGTGGAGGGACAGCCTTTTCCGTCTGTTCGACCTGGCTCTCATCTGGGACAAGCAGCTTGTATCATTGTCCAGCGGCGAGATGCGCAAGTATCAGCTTGCCCGTTCACTTGCCGTCAGGCCACGTATTGTAATCATCGACAGCCCGTTCATAGGGCTTGACCGCGAGACGCGCGAAATGCTGTGCAACCTGTTTGAAGAACTCATAGGCAGGTGGAACATGCAGATAATCCTCATTGTGGCACGCCCCGAAGACATACCATCATTTATAACCCACGTCATTGAAGTAAGGGACAAGGTATGCATGCCGATGGTCGAAAAGGACAGGTTCATGTCCGATTACAAGGCCGATGTCCCCACCCTGTCGCGTGAGCTGGTCAACATCATGCACGGTCTTCCTGAACACGACATGGACTCCGACGAGATTGTACGCTGCAACAAGCTCAGTCTCAGATACGGCAGCCGATGCATACTGGACCGCCTTGACTGGACAATCAGAAAAGGCGAACACTGGGCTCTGCTTGGAAGGAACGGCTGCGGCAAATCGGCACTTCTCAGTCTGATTTATGCTGACAATCCGCAATCATACGCATGTGACATTTCGCTGTTCG
>JAKSIR010000038.1 GCA_024398695.1 Bacteroidaceae bacterium
TTTTATTCCACCCCCAAACCCCCGCCAGCGGGGGCTTGGTCGCTTCGCTCCGAATGGCGCGGCGCTTTTAGAAAATGTGGGTGATCAGCTGCCACATTACTATGACGGCGAAAATGACTTTCAGACCGGTAGAGAAGAGGAATGCAAGGAATGTACCGGCTGCGGCTTTCAATGCCTTGCCCATGCTCTGGTCTTCTGCAAGCCATTCTGCAAGGAAAGCACCGAGGAAACTGCCCATTACCATTCCGACGGGTGTGAAGAACAGCCCTATAATAAGACCGATGGTGGCACCGCGGCTGCCAGACTTGTGGCCGCCGGCCACTTTTGTCATCAAGCCCGGCATGACGTAATCCAGGATGGTCAATGCAATTGCCGCCGCCAGCCAGATGAGCATGGCTGTGCGCGATATGGGTTCGTCTGCATCGGTACTGAGGTAAAGGCATAACATGGCGGCGCCGCTGATGGGCGGTCCGGGAAGGACCGGCAGAAATCCGCCGGCAATTCCAAGCACTCCAAGAATCAGTGCTATGATTGACAGTGAGTCCATACCTATATATAATGGCGTTAGTGGTTTTCAGGAAATTCTTCATGGCAAATATACTAACTGTAGCGGTGTATTTCTGCAAAAACTTTCTTTTTTGTTTTGTCAGGTTAACCAAAAAAACTAATTTTGCGAGCCGATTATTATCAACCTTTGAATAAAAGGTTAATTATGAGCGAGTTAAGTCCCCGAGTACGGGAACAAGGATATGAGCGTATCCTTGGAAACAAGCGTTAGGGAACTCTCCATTCCGTTGGGAAACGGGTTGGTTTCGCAGGAAAATGGAATTATTAACAACGATTTAAAGTTTAAAATGGATACTTTAAGTTACAAGACTGTTTCGGCCAACAAGGCTACCGCTACAAAGGAATGGGTTGTAGTTGACGCTACTGACCAGGTTCTGGGCCGCTTCGCCGTGAAGGTTGCCAAGCTGCTGCGCGGTAAGTACAAACCAAACTACACTCCGCATGTTGACTGCGGTGACAACGTTATCATTATCAATGCCGACAAGGTTGTTCTGACCGGCAAGAAGTGGACTGACAAGGTTTATCTCCGTTATACCGGTTATCCCGGAGGCCAGCGCGAGATGACTCCCGCACAGCTCATGGCCAAGCCAAACGGCGCTGAGAGACTTATGAAAAAGACCGTAAAGGGTATGCTGCCCAAGACAAAGCTGGGTGACCAGCTTCTTGGCAACCTGTACGTTTATGCCGGTGGCGAACACAAGCATGAAGCACAGACCCCGAAGGCTATTGATATCAATTCACTTATTTAATCTGAAAGAGAATGGAAATGATAAATGCAGTAGGCCGTCGTAAGCGCGCCGTAGCTCGTGTTTTCGTTACTGAAGGAACCGGTAAGATTACCATCAACAAGAAGGAATTCACTACATATTTCCCGTCATCACTTCTTCAGTATGTTGTTCTCCAGCCTCTGAAGAAGCTTGAAGTTGCTGAAAAGTACGACATCAAGGCAAATCTTGACGGTGGCGGTTACAACGGTCAGGCAAATGCCCTGCGCCTTGCAATTGCACGTGCTCTTGTCAAGATCAACGCCGATGACAAGAAGACTCTCCGTATGGAAGGCTTCCTGACACGCGACTCACGTGCTGTTGAACGTAAGAAGCCGGGTCAGCCCAAGGCACGTCGCCGCTTCCAGTTCAGCAAGCGTTGATTACGCTTTTCTGCGGAACCCAATATCGGATTGTATCATTTGGTCCGATGCCTTTGGAACAGTGCGCCTGACGTATTTTCCTGCATCGGTCCTGCAGATGAAATCCTGTGTTTAGTATCTAAACTGTCGGGATCCACCCCATTGAAGGCGGCTACCCGACGGTTGGTTTAAAAAGAATGTAAACAAACAATTAAAAACTATTATGTCAAGAACAAATTTTGAACAGCTTCTTGAAGCTGGCTGTCACTTTGGCCACCTGCGCCGCAAATGGAATCCTGCTATGGCTCCTTACATTTTCATGGAGCGTAATGGCATTCATATCATTGACCTGAACAAGACCGTCGAGGCTGTAGACCAGGCTGCTGAAGTCCTGAAGAAGATGGCCCGCGATGGCAAGAAGATTCTGTTTGTAGGTACCAAGAAGCAGTTGAAGGAACTTGTTGCCCAGAAGGTCTCGGAAGTAGGCATGCCTTACGTGATCGAGCGCTGGCCGGGCGGCATGCTCACCAACTTCCCGACAATCCGTAAGGCTGTCAAGAAGATGGCTACCATTGACAAGCTTACAAGCGACGGTACATATTCAAACCTTTCAAAGCGTGAAATCCTCCAGATTACACGTCAGCGTGCCAAGCTCGAAAAGAACCTTGGTTCAATTGCCGACTTGTCACGTCTGCCGGCCGCTCTGTTCGTAATTGACGTTCTCAAGGAGAACATTGCTGTCCGTGAAGCAAACCGTCTGGGCATTCCTGTATTCGGTATTGTCGATACCAACAGCAATCCTGACGAAGTCGATTACGTAATTCCGGCAAACGACGATGCCACCAAGTCAGTCGATGCCATTCTTACTGCCTGCTGCGCCGCAATTCAGGAAGGACTTGAAGAGCGTAAGGCTGAGAAGGGTGATGAGGCTGCTGAAGCTGAGCAGGAGGACAAGGCTGAAAAGCCGCGTCGCGAGCGTATCCGCAAGGTTGCAAAACCGGCCGAGACTCTTGATGAAGAAGCTCCTGTTGCAGAAGCTGCTCCTGAAGCTTGATTATTTAACCGTTTAAACATTAAAAAAATGGCTGTTACACTTGAAGATATCAAGAACCTGCGCACCAAGACCGGTGCCGGCATGTCAGACTGCAAGAAGGCGCTGACAGAAGCCGCAGGCGATTTTGAAAAGGCAATCGAGATCATTCGCAAGAAGGGTCTTGCAGTTGCCCAGAAGCGTTCAGACCGTGAGGCTTCAGAAGGATGCGTACTTGTCAAGGTTGACGATGGCTTCGGTGCCATCATCGCATTGAAGTGCGAAACTGACTTCGTTGCCAACAACAAGGATTTTGTAGGACTCACACAGTCTATCCTTGATGTAGCTGTTGCTGCCAAGGCAAAATCTCTTGATGAGGTTAAAGCTCTGCCTTTCCAGGGCAAGACCGTTGCCGACATTGTACTCGAGCGCACCGGTATTGTCGGTGAAAAGCTTGAACTCGACGGATATTCATTCATCGAGGGTTCAGAAATCGCTTCATACAACCATCAGGGCAAGAACTTCCTTTGCGTTCTTGTTGCATTCAACAAGGAGGTTGCCGACAAGGATTATATCCATGAGGTCGCTCTCCAGGTTGCAGTACAGAATCCTGTCGCTCTCAGCGAGTCGGACGTTCCCGAAGCTGTAAAGGCAGAAGAAATGAAGGTTGCCATTGAGAAGACAAGGGAAGAACAGGTTTCGAAGGCAGTTGAAGCCGCTCTCCGCAAGGCTGGTTTCAACCTCTACATCTCAGAGAATGAAGAGCATATCAAGGAAGGTATCATGAAGGGCGAAATCACCGAGGCTCAGGCCGATGAGATTCGCGCTCTCAAGGCAAAGACCGCTGAGGACAAGCTCGCCAATATGCCTGCCGCAATGATTGACAAGATTGCAGAAGGACGTATGAGCAAGTTCTTCAAGGAGAATTGCCTTGTAAATCAGGTGTATGCTTTCGGTGATGGCAAGCAGACCATCAGCGAATACATCAAGGCACTTGACAAGGAACTGACAATTACCGGTTTCCGCCGTTTCACTCTGAAGGCTGAATAATTCCGGCGTCATGCAAATAAAAGGGGAATCCTGACGGGTTCCCCTTTGTTTTTATTTGGTCTGTGCGTATCCGAGTGATTTCAGCTTGTCAATAAGCTTTTCCTTCATGTCGCCCTGGATTATTATGAGTCCGTCTTTTGCACTTCCGCCGCAGCCGCAGTGTGTTTTGAGGGTGCGTGCAAGTGATTCAAGTTCACTGTCGGGGCCTTTGAAACCAGATATTACGGTGGCTGTCTTGCCGCCGCGCCCGTTCTTTTCAATCCTCAGGCGCAGTTTCTGCTGATTGGGTGGCAGAAGTTCCGTTTCTTCTGTCTCTTTTCCTGTCTCAAAGCTGAAATCGGGATTGGTCGAATATACCATACCCAGTCTTTCTTTCCAGTCGTTGTTCCTGCCTGCCATGATGTCTTTATGCTATTATTGAACTGTATACCACAAAGGTATGCCTTTTTTGCGTAATTTTGTAGGTATGAAGATAGTATGCGTAGGCATGAACTGCAGGCAGAACAATAATGGCCCTGAAGGGACGTTATTAAATCAGGCATGTCCGTCCATATACATGAAACCGGATTCCTGCATTCTGCGTAACCGCAAGCCTTTTTTCCTTCCTGACAAGTTGGGACGCGTGGAATTCAGCGGCCAGCTGGCGGTGAGAATAAGCCGTTTGGGCAAAAGCATTTCCAGCCGCTTTGCTTCACGATACTGGGACGCAGTCACGATGGGCGTCAGTTTCGTAGCCACTGACATGAAGAACGAACTGGAATCACAGGGAAGGCCGTGCGAGTTGAGTTATGGATTTGACGGATCTGCCGTATTGGGCGACTGGATTGGAAAGGAGCAGATTGAGGACATTCAGAATCTGAACCTGAGGCTTGATGTTGACGGTAGTACAAGACAGTCCGGCAATACCGGCATCATGATTCATTCGGTCGATGCCATTATTGAATATGTAAGTTGTTTCTGTACAGTGAAGACAGGTGACATTATCTTTGCCGGTGCTTTGGACATTCCCTGCCAGGCTGAAATAGGACAGCATCTGCAGGGATACATCGGTCAGAAGAATGTTCTGGACTTTCACGTACGCTGAAAACGGATAAATGAAACGGATACTGCTGACACTGACGCTTGCGCTTGTGGCTTCTTTCGCCTCGAGTCGTGGAGTCCTGCTGGAAAGTGACTGGCAGAGCCATGTGAACGACAGCGTCCCGCCTTTGTCGTTCCATCAGTTCCATCTGGATTCATATGCCGATGCGTCCTGCTATACGGTACAAATCGAATATCCTGAACTTTTACCGGTCAGCGACAGCCAGCTCCACAGATGGGGCATTGTGAAGGATTCTCTTCCCGAATGGCCTGAGGTAAGCCGGACCGTCGGCGTCTCAAGGGGCGATGCCGTGCTGGACGTGGCCTTCATGCCTCTCCTGCAACGTGACGGAAAGGCTTTCGTGATTGATTCATACAAATTGGACGTCTTGGAACAGGCTCTGGCGAAAAAGGTGTCAGACGGTTCCGGCAGGACAGAACGCTATACGAGGGAATCCGTTTTGGCAAAGGGCCGATGGGTAAAGATACGCGTGACACGAAGCGGCATCTACGGCCTGAGTGACAGCCGCTTGCGCAGCCTCGGATTCGGCAATCCGTCAAAGGTGAAGGTCTATGGCTATGGAGGGGCGCTCCTGCCGGAGACGAATCTTCAGAATCTGCCGGATGACCTGTCTGCGACGCCGGTCATGTACGACGGTTCCAGACTGCTGTTCTATGCGCAGGGACCGGAGAAACTCTCATACAATACGACGACGATTGAACATACGGTAAACAGTTACAGTGATTACGGCTGCTATTTCCTGACTGACCGTGAAGATGTTCCCGATAACAGGATTGTTCCTTTAGAATGTGACAGCGTTTTCGGGAGGCTGGTGGATTCATATCCCGATTGTGCCTTCATTGACTGCGACGAGTTCAGCTGGCTTCCTTCCGGACGGATAATGTTCGAGAAGTATGATTTCGGATCCGGCGGAAGCAGGACATATCAGTTTGACACAAGGAACATGAAGTCCGGCATGGCATATCTGACGGTTTCCTTTTCGTCAAGCTCGTCAAGCTATTCGTCTCTTGATGTCCAGGTGGAGGGGAATTCTGCCGGAACCATGCAGATTATACCGCATGGTTCCAACGACAAGGCAAGACTGGTCAAGAGAATACTATATCCGGCCGTTTCCGAACAGCCGGACCTTTCTGTGAAGCTGAAGTACGACAGCCGGACAGCATGCTCGTCACACCTTGATTTCCTGCGTCTCGAGTTTGTCAGGAGGGCCGTTATGGGCAGCTCCCCATATTTGCGCATGTCAAATAAATCGGCCGTTTATTCGTCCAGTTTCTGCGTGTCGGCCTCAAACCCTTCGGTCAGTTTCTGGAAGATTGAACAGTCGGGCAGGGCGTCTGTGGTGCCGTCGGTTTTCAGAAATGACAGCACCATTTCCTACTCGTCAGACCTGAAGGTCGGTGACATTCTTCTGGCAGTCAGCATGAATGCGTCTTTCCCGGAACCGGAATTGGTTGGAGATATTGAGAATCAGAATCTTCATAGGCTTGATTCCATTGATTATGTGATAGTCGTTCCGGCTTCCGGCAAGATTACGGCTCAGGCTGAAAGACTGGCCCAGGCGCACCGTTCCATAGATTCAATGAAGGTCGCTGTGGTTCGGGCCGATCAGGTGTACAACGAGTTCTCGTCCGGCACTCCCGACGCTACAGCATTGCGCCGTTTTATGAAGATGCTGTACGACAGGGCCGACGGAGGCCCGTCGGCTCCGCGTTATCTGCTGCTGATGGGACCGGGCAGCTGGGATAACCGTATGCATACCACTGACATGTATGGCTGCAGCCAGGACGATTATCTGCTCTGCTATGAATCAGAAAATTCGGTCAGCGTTACCGAATCGTTTGTCATGGAGGATTATTTCGGTCTGCTTGATGACAATGAAGGACAGAATCTGCTGACGGAAAAGACTGACCTGGGGGTAGGACGTCTTCCGGTTTCTGACAGCCATCATGCAAAAGTCATGGTTGACAGGATTATTGATTACATGACAGGAGTGAATGCCGGCAAATGGATGAACGAGATTCTGGTCCTGGGCGATGACGGTGATGACAATTCCCACATGACCGATGCTGATGCCGTGGCCGGGCTCTACCGCGACAGATATCCTACCAAGCAGGTGACCAAAATGTACTGGGACAGCTATCCGATGGAAGTGCAGGCGTCATACAATTCCTATCCTATACTTCGCAAGCGTCTGTTGGAAAAACTTGATGCCGGTGTCCTGATTGTCAATTACACCGGACATGGCAGTACGGAAGTCCTTTCTCATGAACTGGTTCTGACAAAGACCGATGCCGCGAATCTGTCCAGCCCGCGTCTGCCTTTCTGGATTACGGCTTCCTGCGATATTGCACCCTTTGACCAGCCCCTTGCCAATTTCGGATGCAACCTGATGTCAAATGAAAACGGTGGAGCCATAGGACTGCTTTCGACTACCAGAACGGTATTCTCATACCAGAACAAGCTGATTAACCAGTGCTTCTCGAAATATGTCCTGGACAGCGATGGTGCCGGGCGGGCATACGCTCTTGGAGATGCTCTGATGTTGGCAAAGAATGAACTTGTTTCCACTGGCGGAATGACAGACAGAACGGCGAACAAGCTGAATTATGTGCTGCTTGCCGATCCTGCCCTGAAACTGCACAGATCCGTATACACTGCTGTCGTCGATTCGTTTGCACATTCTCCGGCATCCGGGACCGGCCTCTGCGCACAGGCAGGCGATGTCATTTCAGTGACGGGACATATTGAACTTGACGGTGTTCCGCAGCCCGACTTCAACGGCACTCTTTACAGTACGGTCTTTGACAATGAACGCGAAGTCACATGTCTGAACAATCTGAAGACTGCAGGAAAGCCGTTCCAATATACAGACCGTGACAGAGTTCTGTTCAATGGCACCGATTCCGTCAAATCTGGACAGTTCGGTTTCTCGTTCCCTGTTCCTCTGGATATCAACTATTCAGACCGGAACGGGCTGCTGAACCTTTTCGCATTGTCAGATGACAGTTACGCATCGGCTTCGGGCAACTTTACGGCGTTTGCGGTCGGAGGCACTGCGTCCGGCTTTGACCGTGACAGCACAGGCCCGACAATCGGTATGTATCTGAACACCCCATCATTCCAGTATGGGGCAGATGTGAATGCTTCTCCGCTGCTGGTCATTGATCTGCATGACGAATCGGGAATCAATACGACCGGTAACGGTCTGGGCCACGAGATTGTTCTTGTAATTGACGGCGACCGTTCAAAGACGTGGGTGCTTGATCCCTACTTTGTCCAGGATGAAGGAAGGTACACTGACGGTACTGTCGTGTTCCGGATTCCGGAACTGGCGGAAGGCAGGCATACGCTTATGGTCAGAGCGTGGGATACCATGAACAATTCATCGTGCGCATATCTGGGCTTCAAGGTGGTGCCCGGGCTTAAGCCGGATTTCGAAATTACTGCAACCCAGAGTCCCGCCAGAGAAAGCACGGAGTTCGTGATATCGCATGACCGGCCGATGCAGGACACCGGAATAACCGTCAGAATCTATGACAGCCGTGGTGAACTGCAGTGGACCCGCTTCGAGACGGACCACTCGCGTAACGGTGTGGCATTTATCGGCTGGGATCTCTGTAACGACAGCGGACAGCGTGTTCCGCCTGGCCTGTATCTGGTACGTGCGACCGTCGGCCAGTCAGGACAGGAGCGTAGCGTTTCATGTAAAATTGTAGTGGTTAATCCCTGACAGCACAATATTCGACAAATTATTTAGTTATTACACTGATATGGGTATGAACAAGATATTTGAAAAGACATGTTGCCTCCTTGCGGCCCTGCTGGCATTCTGCCTGTCGGCATCGGCTCAGGAAAAAACCGATATGTTCAATCCGGTTTATACGGGAGTGACGTCACTCTCAATTGCGCCTGACTCACGTGCGGGTGCGATGGGCGATGTCGGATGTGCCACAGATCCGTATTTTGACAACAACTGCCAGTATTGGAATCCGTCCAAGTATCCTTTTGTCAGCAGTGGCGCGGGACTGTCCCTGTGCTATACTCCTTGGCTCAGAAAACTGGTGTCCGACATTGACTTGACCAATCTGACAGGCTATTACAAGCTTGACGATGCATCGGCCGTAAGCGGCTCCCTCACTTATTTTTCGCTCGGCGAAGTGATTGTCGCATCCACTCAGGCCATTATCAGACCATACGAGATGGCTGTGGACTTCGACTATTCACGTATGCTTTCACCGAGCCTTTCGGCCGCAGTAGGCCTGCGCTTCATCTATTCCGACCTTCAGTACAAGTACGATGACGATGTGTTTCCCGGCAAGGCCTTCAGCGCGGATATCTCGATGTACCACCAGAATTATGTGGGACTCGGCCGCCGCGACTGTCTTTTCGGCTTTGGCATAAACGCTTCGAACATCGGCAGCAAGATTTCGCATGACGGCGGCCAGACCAGTGAATTCCTTCCCACCAATCTGCGTCTGGGTGTCTCGCTGTCAGTTCCGATTGACGAATACAATTCAATTTCCTTCAGTGCCGATGCCAACAAGCTGATGGTTCCCACACGTCCTACATACCGGCAGTTCATGGAAGAAGTCTATCCAGAAGAAGACTCTGAAGACTTGAGCTATACATCGGAATATTCCGAATGGCTGCAGAGCACCGGTTATAATGAGATGTCTCCGATTGCAGGCATCTTCAAGTCATTCAGTGACGCTCCGGGCGGATTCCGCGAGGAACTGCGTGAGGTATACTGGGGAATAGGAATGGAATACAACTACAACGACCAGTTCTTCCTGCGTGGCGGATATCATTATGAGAACAAGTACAAAGGCAACCGCAAGTATTATACTTTGGGTGCAGGCTTCAGAATGAACGTGTTCTCGCTGGATGCCTCATATCTGGTTTCAACGGCTCAAAACAATCCTCTTGACCAGACACTCAGGTTTACGCTTTCCTTTGATATGGACGGACTGAAAGCAATTGTCGGAAGATGATGAGAGTTGGTTACGGATATGATGTCCACAAACTGGTTCCCGGTCGGGAACTGTGGATAGGAGGCATACGCCTGGAATATGAAATGGGCCTTCTGGGCCATTCCGATGCCGATGTCCTGATTCATGCCATCTGTGACGCTCTTCTTGGAGCGGCTGCCTTGCGTGACATCGGTTATCACTTTCCCGATAAGGATCCCCGCTTCAAGGGCATCGACAGCAAGCTTCTTCTGGCACGTACCGTGTCGCTGCTTGAAGAAAAAGGGTATAAGGTCGGGAACGTCGATGCTACGGTCTGCGCCGAACAGCCCAAACTGAATCCGCATATTCCTGAAATGCAGCGTGTCCTGGCCGGGATTATGGGGGTCGACACCGACTGTGTTTCCCTGAAAGCCACAACCACCGAGGAACTGGGCTTCACGGGGCGTCGTGAAGGTATATCGGCCCATGCCGTCTGTCTCATAGAGAAGGAAGAAAAGTGAAACTGTACAGTGACAGCGAACTGGCTGAAATCCTTGACAGAAAGGAATTCAGACTTCTTTCCCAGACTGCCGACAGTCTCGGGATGGAGTGTTATGTCGTTGGTGGATATGTCAGGGACCTGTTTCTTGAACGTCCGAGCAAGGATATCGATGTGGTTGTCGTAGGCAGTGGACTGGAAATGGCAAAGGCATACGGCAAGGCATTGGGCCGTGGCGCCCACGTAAGCCTTTTCAAGAACTTCGGAACCGCCCAGGTAAAGAAAGGCAGTCTGGAGGTGGAGTTCGTCGGTGCGCGCAGAGAATCATATCAGCGTGATTCACGTAATCCCATTGTTGAAGACGGAACGCTTGAAGACGACCAGAACCGCCGTGACTTCACTATCAATGCCATGGCCATCTGTCTGAACGCCGGCCGCTTTGGCGAACTGGTCGACCCGTTCAATGGCATTGCCGACCTTCAGGACCGCATTATCCGCACTCCGCTTGACCCTGACGTGACGTTCTCGGATGACCCGCTCAGGATGATGCGCTGCATAAGATTCGCCACACAGCTGAACTTCTATATCGATGATGACACGTTCAGGTCCCTTGAGACCATGAAGGAGCGCATAAGGATAATCTCAAAAGAGCGTATTTCGGAAGAACTGAACAAGATACTTCTGTCGCCTGTACCTTCAAAGGGTTTCATCGATCTTGACCGCTGCGGACTTCTGGAGATAATATTCCCGGAACTGTATGCTTTGCAGGGCGTGGAGACCATCAATGGCCGCGGCCATAAGGACGTGTTCCTTCATACATTGCAGGTGCTTGACAATGTCGCAAGGGAAGACGGCGACCTGTGGCTTCGTTGGGCAGCCCTGCTGCACGATATAGGAAAAGCCAGGACAAAGCGTTGGGACAATGTCCATGGATGGACTTTCCGCAATCACAACTACATTGGAGCGCGTATGATTCCTTCTCTGTTTGAACGCATGAAAATGCCCAAGAACGAGAAGATGAAATATGTGCAGAAAATGGTGGACCTGCACATGCGCCCAATTGCAATAGTCGATGATGAAGTGACCGATTCCGCCGTCCGCCGTCTTCTGTTCGATGCAGGCGATGACATCGACGATCTGATGCTTCTGTGTGAGGCCGACATAACGTCACGTAACGAACAGAAGAAACAGAGACATCTGGACAATTTCAAACTGGTAAGGGAAAAACTCCGTGACCTTGAGGAACGTGACAGGATACGCAATTTCCAGCCACCTGTCGACGGAACTGAAATAATGGAAACATTCGGGCTTGCGCCATGCCGTGAAGTGGGTGAACTGAAGGCTGCCATAAAGGATGCCGTTCTTGACGGTGTAATTCCGAATGAGCATGACGCAGCTTTTGAATTCATGCTGAAGGAAGCGGAGAAGTGCGGACTTGTACCGAAAGACAAATACATTGACAACAATGAATAATCGATTATTTGCAGTTGCAGCAATGATGCTGACATTGGCGTTCGCAGGTTGCAGAAATGAAGCCAGGCAGGCTGCCTTGTGCTATGAAACCGCCGTACAGGCTTTCGAGTCAGGCGACTATGTGCTGGCCCGACAGAACATAGACAGCATACGTATCCTGTATCCGAAAGTGATTGATGTGCGCCGTAATGCCTTGACGCTTGAACAGAAAATAGATGCGGAGGAATCGGCCCGTACAATTGCCTATGAGGATTCTTTCCTGATTGAGGCACGCAAGGGACTGGAGTCGGTCCTTTCCGGGTACAAGTTTGAAAAGGATGAAAGATACCAGGACATAGGCAACTATGTCATCCCGTCGCAGAATCCCGAAAACAACCTTTCGCGCAGCTATCTGCGCGCTCAAGTCGACGAGAAGGGACGTCTTACGCTGATTTCGACCTACACCGGTTCCCAATACATACATCACAAGGCTATAAGGGTAAGTGACGGCGAAGTGTTCATGGAGTCCATGCCTTCAGACGACAGCTATGAATATAAGGATCTGGGTGTATGCTACGAAAAATGCAATATCCACATGGAGAGTGATCCCGGCGTTGTTTCATTCATAGCCATGAACAAGGACAATGACAGACTGGTCCTGACGCTTGTCGGCGGTACAAAGGAAACCAAGGTCAGAATGACTGAGGCAGATCGTAAGGCCATTGCCAGTCTGTATGAGCTGTCACAAATGCTGCTTTCAATCGACGAGCATCAGAAGATGCTTGATGAAGCAAAGCGCAGACTGCAGTTCGTCACATCGAAGATGTCACTGGAATAATCTGAATATGTCATTCAGATTGGCGTAGAGAAGAAGCGCTACCAGAATGGCCATGCCAACGGTGTTGGCTCTTTCAAGGAACTTGTCTCCAGGCTTCTTTCCGGTAATCACCTCGACAAGCAGGAACAGTACGTAACCGCCGTCAAGCGCGGGTATTGGCAGTATGTTCATGAACGCCAGGATTATGGCCAGGAATGCTGTCATGAGCCAGAAACGGTACCAGTCCCATTGGGCAGGGAAAATCTGGCCGATGGTTCCGAATCCGCCGAGACTCCTTGCACCCTCTTTCGTGAACACGTAGCGGAAATCGCTGACATAGCTCTTCAGAGTGTTCCAGCCGTACCGTATTCCGGCGGGGATGGATGTCAGGAAGCTGTATTCCAGATATACGGGCTGGAATTCATTCAGTATGTTATGTGTGATTCCCAGCATGAAGTCATTGCTGGCGGTAAGGCTAATGGTGTCGCGTCCCTGTCCCGGACGTGATGTGACCAGCGTCAGGTCGCGGCTGACATATTCGTCCGCTGCACGGGCGCGCATGTCGCCAAGTACAATCTGAAGCGAGTTCCATGTGTCGGTGCTTTTGCCGTTAATGCTTATTATGGTGTCACCTGCCGCGATGCCTGCTGCATATGCGGCTCCATCGGCCAGGACGCTGTCGACGGTCATGGGACTGAGAATCGACACGAACGGGGTTTCGCGGGTGAAATCGAACAGCGACAGTTCATCGGGCATGTCAAGCTCAGTTTCAGTTCCGTCCCTCAGGATTGTAACCTTGTCCGCCTTGGCGATGGCGCGGTACAGGTTGTCGTCGAACTTTACGGTGGGCTCTCCGTCACAGGCTGTGATTATGTCGCCGTTACGGAATCCTATGGACTGCGCATACTCGTTGAATTCCAGGCCATGTTCGAGTTCCTGGGCGGGGGTATAGCTGTCTCCCCAGGCCAGGAGTACCATGGAATAGATGAAGAATGCCTGTATGAGGTTGAACATGACTCCGCCTACCATGATGAGCAGACGTTGCCATGCCTTCTTTGTGCGGAATTCCCATGGCTGCGGTTCCTGCTGCATCTGGGCGACATCCATTGATTCGTCAATCATGCCGGAAATCTTGCAGTATCCGCCAAACGGGACCCAGCCTATGCCGAATTCCGTGTTTTCCGGATTCTGCCGCCAGTCATCAGCCGGCAGCGATGCCAGGTTGACGGGTGTGTAAACCGTTTCGTCCTCTCCTGCAGCATTGGTCCTGTGAGTCTCTTCGTAACTGTCGGGGACATTCTCGGCAAAGAACCTGATGCGCAGCTTCCCGTTCACTTTCTTGATTCTGACCAGTGAAAAGCGCGGATTGAAGAACGCGTAGAACTTTTCCACTCTGACTCCGAATATGCGCGAGAACAGAAAGTGCCCGAATTCGTGAAAGACAACAAGTATGGTAAGTGAGAGAATGAGCTGAATGAGCCGGATCCAGAATGTTGACATGTTTTTTTACTGATGATTATTTGCTGATGAATGATTGTGCTGTTTCTCTTGCTGCCGCATCGGTCTCTATGTATTCTTCAAGTGTCGATTTGCGGCGGAATGGAACGGTTTCCATGGTGCGCTGTATTACTTCGCTCATCTCAAGGAATCCTATACGGTCCTCAAGGAATGCCCTGTTGCAGACTTCGTTTGCGGCATTCAGAATGCACGGCATGTTTCCGCCTTCTCCAATGGCCTTGTATGCAAGTGCAAGATTCGGGAAGCGCTGTGTGTCCGGCTGCTCGAAGTCAAGCCTCGACAGGGTGGTGAAATCGACCCTGGGAAAATCGGACTTCAGACGGGCGGGATATGAGAACGCATACTGAATCGGCAGACGCATGTCGGGTGCTCCGAGCTGGGCCTTTATGGCTCCGTCGGCAAACTGTACCATGGAATGTATGATTGACTGCGGGTGAACTACCACCTGAATTCTGTCATACGGTATTCCGAACAGCCATTTGGCTTCAATGACTTCAAAACCCTTGTTCATCATCGAGGCGGAATCGATAGTGATTTTCGCGCCCATGTCCCAGTTGGGGTGCTTTAGAGCCTGTTCTTTGGTGACCGATGCCAGCTGTTCCCGGCTCAACTTGCGGAACGGGCCTCCCGATGCTGTCAGGAGTATCTTCTCGACCGGATTGTCCAGTTCTCCGTGAAGGCACTGGAAAATTGCGGAGTGCTCGGAATCGACCGGAAGGATTGGGGTGTGGTATTTGAGCGCAAGGTCTGTTATCAGTTCACCTGCGACCACCATCGTCTCCTTGTTGGCGAGTGCAATGGCCTTGCCGGCCTTGATGGCTTCAATCGTGGGGCAGAGTCCGGAAAAGCCGACCATTGACGCAAGGACAATGTCAATAGGCGCGGCCGTTACCAGCTGGCAGATGGCATCGGCTCCGGCATAGACTTTGATGGGAAGGTCCGAAAGCGCGTCAGACAGTTTTTTGTAGTGAGCCGGGTTTGCAATGGCAACCGTGTCCGGCTTGAACTGTATGGCCTGTTCAATAAGAAGGTCAACGCTGTTGTTCGCTGTCAGGGCGTAGACCTGATACTGGTCCGGATTGGCGGCAATGACCTGAAGGGCCTGCCTGCCTATGGAGCCTGTAGAACCTAATATTGCAATCTGTTTCACTGGAACAAAATGTATTTTTCAGGATCAAGGGGTTGTCCTTGATACCATAATTCAAAATGAAGGTGGGAACCGTTCGGCGTGTCTCCGTTTGAGCGTCCTACAAGCGCGATGGCTTCACCAAGATATACCTTGTCTCCCGATTTCTTCAGCACGGAATCACAGTGCTTGTATATCGAGATAAGCTGTCCGGGATGGGCAATGCAGACGGTATAACCCATTTCGGCTGTGAATACGGCAAAAATGACGGTCCCGTCCATGGCGGAAACGACGCTCTGGTTCGGGCTGGCGATGATGTC
>JAKSIR010000039.1 GCA_024398695.1 Bacteroidaceae bacterium
TTAACGGCAGAAATCTGCAATCTTTTTCATCTGATTGCCCCAGCTCAGGTCCTGAATGGATTCCCTGATCTGTTCAGGTGTCACTAAAAGCGACTGACGGAACTCGGTCAGAGCCTTCATGTCAACGGGCGATTCATCGGCCGGAACCTTGAAAATGTAAGGCTTGTCTTCAAAGTCGCTGTCGTTCTCGCTGTAGAAGAAGGCCAGTCCACGTGCGGCATATTCACGGTTCTTCAAGGTCTTGATGTCGTTGATGCCACTGCGGTGACGTCCCAGACTGCCGACTGCCATATTGCACCAGTTGAACTCATTGTCCAGATCCTGTCCGAACATGGGGCCCATAATCTTCACTCTGTCTTCAAGCCCGTATTTCTGAATGAGTGTACGGTATTCGGCAAAGACACTCTCGATACCGTCACCGACGATATGCAGCACGGCATTTACATCGGGGTTGGCTGCCATGCCTTCAATCAGGCGGTCCAGTCCGTGCCACATGTGGACGTTGGCAACTGACAGCATCCTGAGAGTGCCGTCATATTCCTTTCCGGAAGCCAGCGGTATGCTGTTGAAGTTGACTCCGTTGCTTATGTTTATGGTTCTGCATCCGAAAACGGACTTGTCGTTCGAATAGACAACCGCACTGTCGCAGTGGCTGAAGAAACGCTTTCTGAAACACTTGTCTATGGCCAGCTGCAGATTCATGCTGAAACCCTGGCCTTTGAATTCGCCGTCATACGGATAGGTGGGAATCTCCACTATGACCTTCACTCCGGCTTTCTGCAACGCCTTGACGAAGCGTACCGTGAAGGGGTCGGCATTGATGTCATATCTTATATAGACGGCGTCATACCGGTTGTCGCGGACAAACTGGACTATGTCGGAATACGAAACCCTCTTTTTGAGCTTGGCCTTCAGGCCGAATCCGAAATCCATTATGGATGCGCCGTCAACCGTTCTCGACTTGCTTCCGTCGGCATTCAGAGTCAGGGTGCACAGTGACACATCGGCCCCGTTCTCACGCAGTCCCTCGACCTGTGACAGTATCTTCTTGCTTATTCCGCTGTGCGATACCAGAACGTGATATATCAGGAACAGAATCTTCATACCCTTTCCCAGTTGCCGGTTTCGGGATTGAAAAGCTTGATTACCTTGGCAGGATTGCCTACGGCCACACAGCAGTCGGGGAGGTCTTTTGCGACCACGCTGCCTGCACCTACCTGAACGCGGTTGCCAATCTTGACACCGCCACATACGCATGAGTTGGCGCCAATCAGGCATTCGTCGCCAATCTCAATGGGACGCAGGGTAAGGCCCTGTTCGTTCCAGTCGCGGGTACCGTCATCGAAGGTGTGGTTGAAGCCGGCTATGTGCACGTGCGGTCCCAGTGAAGTGCTCTTGCCTATAACTACAGGTCCTACGACGACCGAGCCTATGCCGATTCTTGATTTCTCTCCAATAATCACGTCGCCGCCGCCATTGTTTATTACAGCCCAGTCCTCAACTATGGCACCTTTGCCAAGAACGAACTTGCGCCATGGAAAGACATCGAGGCGTGCCTTGAAGCATACTTTGCTTCCGCGGCATCTGTTGTGAAAGAAAGGGTTGACAAAAAGTCTGGTCCAGATTCTTGGACGCGGGTGACTTCTATGTGAAAGCAATGCTATGGAGAGACTCTTTATTCTGTCATTTTTTTTCAGTGATTCTTTAATTGGCATAATTTGGTCTTGATAGTGTCGATAATCCTATATGCACCTGTCAGTTCAATGAAGGCAAGCGATATGACACCGGCAATACAGGTTAGTATAATCAGGTTAACAATGTGATATTCGGTAATTACAAACGGTTTGACAAAGTGCAGGCAGACTGCCAGTATTGCGCAAAGCACAACCGGCATGATCAGTTCCTTCCAGAATTCGCCCCAACCGCTCTTCAGACACCTGACGAAAAGCGAATGGTAACACTGAATGAAATTCAGCGCATAAGCTATGCAGAGACCGGCGGCAACCGCTTCGGCCGTATGATAGACAAAAACGCCGATGACATCGGCCGCAATGCAGGTGAAGGCGCTGAACAGACCGCAGCCGAACAGTCTCTTGGTGTCACCTGCAGCCTGGAATATTGCACCCGATGACGATGAAATCATCTGGATTGCAATTGACAGGGACAGAATCCTCATGCATGGAATCGATGCCCCCCACTGGTCTCCGAACAGGAACAGTATCAGGTCATCGGACATGAAGAACACGGCGGCCGCCAACGGGAACCCTATGTAGGCCAGAAGCTTGACCACCTTGAGGTAGGAATACGAAATGTGGCTCTTGTCATCCTGAATCTGTGAAAGTACAGGATGCAGGACCGGAGTGATCACGAACGAAATGTTCTGCAGAGGCATCTGCATGAGTCTGTAAGACTTGTCGTAGTATCCCAGTTCCGATGAACTCAGCGACTTGATGAGGAACTTGTCAAGGTTGCACCCCCAGAAATTGACAAGTTGGAAGCCGAACTGGTAGGCCGAGAAACTCAACACCTTGTCAACGGCAGCCTTGCCGGGTTTGAAACGCGGCTTGATAGGGTGCTGTGAGAAGTTGATCACGAACAGCGCAATGCTGGACAGTATTGGGTTGATGGTCAGTGCATAGATGCCAAATCCCATCAGGGCGGCAGCAATGGCAATGGCTCCTGCCACCACCTGGACGACCAGTGAACGCACGGCGGCGAATCCGAATCTCTGCTGTTTCAGAATCAGAGCATTGGGTATCATGTTCAGAGTGCTGAAGAAGAGGTTCGCACTCAGAATGAGCAGGACACTCAAAAGGTGAGGGCCTGCATCCTTGTCCAGCCTTACCAGTGCGAAAGACAATCCCACATACAGCAACGACAGCAGGACGGCAGCCCAGATGGAAAGTGAGAATACTCCGCGCAGGTCATCTTCAGACAGGTCACGCTTCTGAATGACGGCCGGTCCCAGACCCATGTCGCCGAATACGGTGAAGAACTGCAGGCACACCGTCGCAAAAGCCACGTCACCGAACTGCTCCGGACTGAGATGCCGGGACAGGACAGCCGTAACGCCCAGAGTGACGAAAATGCCGGCGTATTTGGCAATGGCGGTGAAGAAGACGCCCTTAGTTACTTCCTGCTTCAGATTCATACAATTCAAGTGTCTGGCGTGCGGCATTCTCCCATGAGAACATCTTTACGCGTTCGTATCCGTACTGTACTGCATCGGCCCGGAACTTGTCGTCGCGTTCCAGCCGCAAAAGTGCGTCGGCTATGTCTTTCGGGCTGAACGGATCGACCAGAACGGCTCCCTGACCTGCAATCTCCGGCAGGGCCGATGCGTTCGAAACGACAACGGGGGCACCGCAGGCCATGGCTTCCAGCTGTGGAATGCCAAAGCTTTCGCGGACCGATGTGCTCAGGAACGCGGCCGCACCGCCGTATGTCGCGGGCAGCTCGTCGTGTGAAATGTATCCGGCGCAGTCAATGCTGTCAATTATTTCGGGGCATCCTATGCTCTGCAGGTACATGAGCACGTTCTCGCGGCTCAGGTCGGCAACCTTCAGCGGTAGCTTGCGGTCCGATTCCCGGTAATAAATCGAGTACGCTTCGAGTGTCCTGACCGTATTCTTCTTCGGGTCCGGTGAGCCAAGGAACAGAATGTATTCCCTGCTGTCTTTGGCGGCCGATACGTTGAACTCCTTGCCGAAGCCGTTGTATATGACCTTGATGCGTTCAGGCTTCTCGAGTCCGGCCGATACTATCTGCACCTTCTCGTAGTTTGATACGGTGATTATCCTGCTGCATTTCTTCAGGACCTTCGGGACGAAGAAACGGCGGTAAATGCGTCCAAGCCTCTGATAAGCCGACTTGTTGCTTCCGGTCTTGCGCTCCATGAAGATTATGTCGTGAAGCGTCAGCAGCAACTTGCATCCCGGGAAGAGTGGGGCGGTGTTGCTGGTGCAGTGAAGGATGTCGGGCTTTATTTCCCTGACAGCCTTTGGAAGCAGATACTGTTCCCAATAAAGATAGAAGTTCGAATTCAGAGTTACAATGTGAAAGTTGGCTGTCTCCTCAAGACATACATCATCGCCGGGTGCGACGAATACGAAATATTCGTTCTTCGTGTCAATCTTCTGCAGGACACGCAGTATCTCAAGGACGACAAAATCCATGCCGTGCTTGTTCACTCTGAATATTCTCTGGGCTTCGACTGCAATTTTCATTGATGCTCTGTATGAATGAAGTTATCTTTGGTTCCTTTCAAATGGAAAAGGTTGAGAATGGCCGAACCTGCCAGTGCCGGGACCTTCAACAAAGCCTTGAACAGGTCTGAGTTCAGCATGGACAACGGTATTCCCAACAGCATAGAGAGAACTAGCAGAACCACTGCAACCCACCAGTACAGTGAATTGGAGAGGTGTAATACGCTTGACAGTATAGCTGCGACAGGAAGCACCCCCATGATAATCATTCTTGGCGGGAAAGTCCACTGAAGAAGCTTGTCAAAATAGCCTGTCTTCAGTTTTGCCGAAGTGAGCCCCTTCAGTGCGCTTCCGAAAATGTTGTATTGCGAACCAATCCAGCGGCGGTGCTGGTTGGAATAGTTGTCCTGGGTGCGTGTCTTCTCATCGAGCACCGGAATATTGTCGGCATAGCTCACAAACAGGCCGTCACTGAGAAGCGCAAGCTCAATCTCCTTGTCTTCGCCCGATGTGTTGAAGTCGTGAACCCTGTCCCTGAACCAATCGTACGGGAAAGCCATCCCTGAGCCTATCAGGGCTGAGCTGATGCCTGCCACGCAGTGTCCCTTGCGGAAGACAGAGTTGTTTATTTCTTCGGCGGCGGCATCGATTACGGCAATCGGAGTGTCGACGTTCTTTGCGGTCCGATGCGCCTGAACTGCCTGTGCCCCGTTCTCGAAACAATCGTCAAGTGAAGCGATATAGTCTTCGTTGACAATGTTGTCAGCGTCTATTATCGTAATGATGTCTGCTGCATTGTCGCCAAGCCAGTCCATGGCGGCCTGAAGCGACCTGGCCTTGCTGCTCACCTCAAAATTCACCTCAAGAACCTCGATGTCATTCTTCCTGAGCAGTTCGACGGTGCTCTGCTGCATCGAATCGGAAATGACCAATACCCTGAAGTTATTGATGGGGTAACACTGGTTCCTGGCGGAAAGTGCCGTACTCAATATGCAGGAGTCGCTTTTGTATGCCGGTATCATAACCACGAACCTGCGTGTCCTTTTGCCCTTGAGCTTGTTTACAGGGTTGAAGAACTTTGCGCATAAGGCAAACACGAACATATACAGGGCAGGGAAGCCCAATACTATGAGAGCAATCCAGTTTATGACTTTCAGTATCATATCTCCTTCCTGATACACATCCTTATAAAATCAACATTTGCCCTGACAGCTGCTTTTGCAAGGGCGGGCTTCCCGTGCAAAAGCCCCGAAACGGCATGTTTCGGAACAGCAAACAAGCGGGTAAAGGCAATTGAACATATCCTGTTCAAGCCTTTGAAGTTCCTATACGCGAAAATCTGTCTTCCGCGGTACATGTAAAAAGTCTTCAACGGGCTGTTGGCGCCTGTAGTCAGACTGTCCTTATGATATATCGTGCATTTGGGTTCGTATCTGATTGTCCAGCCATTCCTTATGAAATGCGAACCCCAGTCCAGTTCCTCATAATAAAGAAAATAGCATTCCGGCATTAGCCCTACATTGTCAAGCGCCTTGCGGCTTACCATCATGGCGGCACCATGCGGGAACGATGTCACTCCAGGGGTCTCATACGAACCGTCATCGGTCTTGCCATACCCTATCATGTCGTTTCTCATGCGCACCTGCTTCATGGGAGTGTAGCCAGCATACTGAATCAGGCTCTTGTCATTGAAGAACTTCACCTTGGGACACACCATGCCGCAGTCGGGAAAGTCGCTGAATACCCTGCACAGGCAGTCGACCCCATCGGCCATGAACTCCGTGTCATTGTTGACGAAGAAAAGGAAATCGCCCTTTGCCTCCTTTATTCCAAGATTGTTGCCTCCGGCAAATCCCAGGTTCTTCTCGCTTCTTATTGTGACTGCCCAGGGAAAACACTCTTTGATTCTGGCAGCTTCGTCGGCCTTTGATGCATTGTCAACAACAATGACCTCCCACTGACAGGAAGTGATATGTTCCTGAATTGAACGCAAAAGAGCACATGTCGCTTCAAATCCGTTATAGTCAACTGTGATGAACGATACCATTTTTCCTTTCCAATGCTTGCCGGTCAAATTCCGGAGCCATGAATACCAGTCCTATGAGCGTGTACACTATGACACCGTTGGGGAACTGCGTAAACACCTCGTTGTTCGAAGACATCACGAACAGACCCACCACTCCAGACAGCAGTCCCGCCGCTATACCTTTCACCTCAGGGTCCTTCAGCCGGAAGAATATCACTATTCCCGATTTGATGAATATGTATCCCATGACCAGGAAGTAGAGCACGACTCCCACAACGCCTGTCTCGACCCACAACTGTACATACCACGAGTCGGTGGGGATCTCGGTCAGGGCAGAGTAGTCACCGTAGTTGCGCGCACGTCCGGCACTCATGCCCAGACTGTTGCCGTACGGCATTGTAGCCATGATCTCCCTGAGTTTGGCCTGATTCTCCTTTCTTACAATGTACGATGCATCCTCTTCATGATGGAACACCGTCCTTGCTCTTCGTATGGTGGAGTTGCTCTCACCGATAGTTGTGAACGCCAGCATACCCACCACAAACGCCAGCATGATGGCAATAGGAACCATCTTTCTGAAGTCGCGCACCAGCACCAGATACAGCATGATACCGGCAACAGGGGCGGGAAGGGCGCTTCGTGTACCTGATATGAACATTCCGTAACATGCCATGGCAGCAACGAACCACCAGTAGAACTTCAGGACGGCCTTCTTTTCGTGGAAACCCACTATCAGAAACACCGTCAGCGCCATGCCCATGCTGCCGCCAAAGTTGGCCGCGTCGGAAAATATCGAGAAATATCTGATACCGTAATAAATGATATGCGTCACCTGGCCGTCCATGTCATACAGGAAGTGCCTGTCGCCGGCCGTGAACCCCACATACTTCTGGTACATGGCCTTCAGGCCTGAAATGATGACGAGAACCGACCATACCGCCAGTACCTGCTTGACCTGATGCATGTCCTTTACGGACAGCTGCACCAGAATGATGACCATTACGAAGTAAATGGCCATGTTACGCATGGACGACAGCCACGCGTTCATGGAAAGCATGTGCGGATTGAACAGCTCGAATGCGCAGTATATTCCCCAGATCAGGACCACAACAATCAGGTCACCGGTAAGCACGTGGAAATTCGGCTTGCTGGTAAGATAGCTGCATATTATGACAAGAATGTTGAACGCAATGGCGCCGTCCATGAGAAGTCCCAGAGGAGCGTCATACACGTAGTTTCCGAGAACCGGAATGAAATAGTTCAAAGTGAACAACAGCAGGAACCCCCACAGCTTGTTCGTGAATGCCAGACATACCAGCACCAGGAACAGCGGAATGAAGGCCAGCGCGGCAGCAATCACCATCAGGCCGTTCATCATGCAGTATGCGACGGCCAGACTGGCGATTATTGCCAACGGGTACAGGAATTTAGCCGCGTTGTTCGTCATTATTGGCGGTATTGTTACCGAGATTCCACATTGTGTAGTGAATTCTATGCCTTAATGTATAAGGAGGCAACATTCCTGTGAACGTACCGACGCAGTCATTGTCGGCCTTGTTGAGAACCGTGACGAGCTTGTGGTTCCTGTCATTCAGCGTGAGCTGGCGCAGGACTATGTTGCTCATGTCGGTCCATGCCTTCGTGCTGTCGGCTACCAGAATGGTTATTGATGCCGAATCAAGCAGCTTGATCGGGAACGACGATGTCGATACAGGCGGATACTCGACAATGATGACATTGGCCTCGGGAAGGGTGTCGAAGTTGTTCTCGTTGACACCGAAGTCATAGATTGAACCTGCCATCAGGTAGTACTTGTCATCGTCCTCGAAGTCCTTGCCGTGAGTAATCAGCACGGGCTTTGTGTCAATCTTCTCGAAGTGCTGCATCAGAGCGTCGCAGACAACGCTCTTTCCTTCACCGCTGTCAATGCTTATCACATTGATGATGTTCGCCGTCTTGGTACGGTCAAAGTAGTTCACCGCAGCGTTACCCAGTTGGTTGTAAGACAGAGCCTTGCCAATCTCCAGAGCCTTGCTCTTCTGTGTGATGTTCGGAATGGCTCCCAGAACCGGCAGACCTATGATCTTCTTTGCTGCCTGCTGGTCATACGGAACGCGGTTGAACAGTTCCACTACAACCGAATACACCATTATTATAATGAGCACGAACACGAATGTGGCTATGGTGTACAGCGTGTTCTTTGTCTTTTCAGGCTTAATGGCCACCGAAGGGGGAGTGATTGTACGGAATGTGGCCGATGTCAGCTGGAGGTTCTTCTGACGCAACTTGGCATCGTTCAGACCCTGCAGGTTTGCAAGATAGTTCTGCTCCGAGAAGCTTATCTCACGGTCCTGACGCTTGATTGACGAGCCTACAGGCGAGAAACGCTTGAACTCGTTGTTAATATCGGACTTGCTCTTGTCGAGCACTGCCAGTTCCTGTTCGGTGCGTGTCTTGACAAGCACAGCTTCGAGCCATTCGCTCACAATCTCGTCGTTGGCGAGACCTTCCTTGGAATAACGCTTCTGGGCCATGCCTACGCTGACTTCACGCAGTTTGTCCGTCTCGCTGTCAATCTGTGTTGCAATGGCGTCCTTTTCGGCTGATTCTTCGGCCTCGGAACTCTTTGAATAGAGATTCGTTATCTTGTTGAGCTGCTTGATGAATTCGGCATTGTGCTCGTATATCTCAAGAGCGTAGCCCATCTTCTCCTCCAGAAGTGCGACCTTCTCCTTGGCACCTTCATATTCCCTCATGACGTTTTCATACGCCTCGTCTATGTCGCGGGAATGCTCGGCAACCATACGGGTCTGTTCCTGGTAGTTGATGATACCTTTCTGGATATTGTAACTGGTAAGGTTGTCTTCCTTTGACCTCAATTCCGAGCCGATGGTCCTCAATTCGTTCTCAAAGTATGCAACGACGTCGTTTGTCTGTTCATAACGGATCAGGAGGTACTGGTTCACGAATTCCTCTTCAACGAGCAGAAGTGTGTTGTACACTATGTACTTGTCATCATTGATGTATGACAGCTTCAGCATGTCGGAGTTGCTGATTCTGGACACATCGACCGTTGACAGTGCCTTGAAGCTGTAGTAGCGATGCTCCCAGTTGAACAGCTGCTTGAGGTAGTTGGTGTTGTCCTTGGTGTAATACTCTCTGAGCTTCACGTAGGTTGAATCCTCGTCGCCGTCAACCACCAGGGCGAGAACCTCTTCCGGTGTCTCGTTCAGAAGTTCGATTGATGAGAACGAGGTCAGATACTCGTTGTCTTCCTGCGGATTGCAGTGCACCAGGTTCCTTGCAAGAAGTCTCAGAGAAACCGATTCGAGTGTCGATTCAGCCTTGATGATGTTGATGAGGTTGTCAATCGAGTTGTTCACCGACATCCAGTCCTGTACGCCCGATTCGCTTGTGAACACATTGTAACCGGAAACGATACCGGTATAGACTGTAGTACTTGACTGATACTTCCTGGGCTGTCCTGAAAGGAAGATATACACTGCCAGAGCAATGAAGAAAGGCACCAGAAGAACAATCCACTTGTTCTTGTACAGAGTCTTGATGATATAGAGAAATGTCTGCATATTCCTGTCTTAAAAAATCTTGGTACACGTAATAATCTCAAGAGCAAGCAGATTCTTGTTGATTTCCTTGCGTATGTTCTCGAATTCTGCAACCGCCGTCGATTCGAAACCGTGGCTTCGGTAGAGCTCTTCGGCTGTCACCTTGCCGTTCAGGAAGTCCGTTTCGGTCACGCTGTACTGGCTCTGTGCCAGCAGCACCGTCTTGAACTTGACGTCCAGAATTGCAAGATTCTCCAGAAGGTTGCAGTAACACTCTATTATTTCCTGCTTTATCTGATCAAACTCCACCTCCTTTTCAAAGGCTGCCTTCTGCACCCTTGCTTTTGCCTGTCTGTTGCGGTTCGGCGTGTCCAGCAGGTCCAGAAGCGATATGGAAACCGTAGCGCCCAAATTATAGTAGACGTTACGCTGTGACGAGTTGTTCATTGTCCAGACCTGATAGGTCGTTTCCATGAGAGCGATGGCCGCCATGTCGCTGCTGCCGTAGTTGTACGATGCCAGCAGACGCACCCAATCGAGCGGCCTTCTTCTTTCCGTCTTGGCCGTACGCTGATAGTCTTCAATGTTCGCATCCAGCAAAGACATCCTGTTGGACATTGCATATGCGTTTGAAAACAGCGAATCCAAAGACGGAATCACCAGAGCATGATAGTCATCGATTGTCATGCTGTTGAGTTTCATCAGTGTGCTGTCAATCCTGACATTCCGGACACCATCGTTGTCCTGGGCATGGCAGGGTGCAGTTGCCAGAAGGCAGCATGACAGCAGTGCGGGTAAAAACTTTCTGTTTGTGTTCATTTATCGTTATTGTCTCTTCATTTCTGTTCTGACCTTCTCGCCGCTCCGGGGACTGTAGTACTTGTACCAGTCGGTGCTTCTGCTGCCTCCCGATTCGACCCATTCGGCGAACGAATGGCCCGACTTCGAGTACTGGTTCTCAATGTCGCCCATCTCCTGCGGAATCACGAACATCAAACCGTTGTACTTTGCATATGCAATATCGGAAGTGCTCTGTGCGGCGGGCAGAGGTATGCTTATGGCGAAAGGATGCCTGTTGTCTCTGAAGACGTAGTACGCCTCTATATCATTAATGTAGTAGAGTGGTTCAATCATTGACGTTCCCGTCTTCTTTGGGAAATGGACTTCGCGGCGGTGATCGTCGCGGCAGGTCCGGCCTTTGCTGATGTCATCGGGCATCAGCGGTATGATGAACGGATCCAGGCCCAGTCCGCGTGTCAGCCTGCCAAGCGTCATGTCACCCTTGTTGAACAGCCTTCTTATCACGAAAGCGTCGCCGATGCAGTCCTGAGCATTCTCGAAGAGTATTATAGAACCCGTTTCAGTCTCGTCGTAAGCTCCTGCCGGAAGCTCGATCTTCACGCCTCTTTCGTTCTTGGGAATGCGTATTGCGAAGGCGTCCTCGACACCGGCTCCTGACGAATACCTCTCGTTGCATACCGTAAACGTGTCGGTAACCTCGAGCACATCGTTCTCGTTGTCGAAATACACGGCGGAACGGTGCTCCACGACGACGTCATTCATATCGTAGTCACCTTCGTAAGGCCACATGTCCTCGAAGCAGTACGTCGAGACCTCACGCGTGGCGACTTTCAGCCTCTGTGCGCTGACGCCGTTCATGTCCATTATGTCGGGGTTCTTCGGATCCAGGATAGCCTGCTGCGGATATGACGATACGGTGAACACCACATCCTCGAACGTCTTGTCGACATCATCCTCGAAACCGTAAATTATGTAGTTCGGAGTGTTGCGCGACATGCAGCGGTATTCCTTGCTGCTGTTCCATTCGCTGTTCGAATAGAGTATGGGTCTCGTGAAGTCAATCCCGCCGGGGAGCTTCTCACCTGAAGACGGAATCTCGCTTTCGCTGTTGACAATATGAATATGGAATATACCCAGGTCGGTTCTCGTGCATCTGCCCCAGTTGTCCCAGACATTGCGGAACGCTGTCAGTGTCGAGTTTCCTGTTGCACCCCATGTGACGATATCGGCGTATCTTGTTCCACTGTACTCGTTTCTGGGATTGAAGGCGCAGCAGCTGTAATTGTCCATGCTCCATTCCACATTGGTGTAGTAGGCGCCCAAATCAACGAAACCTGTCTGGTCGTTTTTCTGAATGTAGACGTCCTGTTCGACGGCTTTGGTACCCATGACGGCCTTTGTGCCCATGGCAGCCTTGGTGCCTTCATCTTCAATCAGAGTAATGCCTTCGCCGTCAACTTTCCATCCGTTGGAAATCACGAAGTAGCCGATGGCCGTTCCTGCAGGGAAGTCGGGAGTCATCCGTCCGTTGCTGTCCTCGTAGAGCAGCTGGACCCTGGTGTTGGTGCCGACAGGGGCATTGCCGTATCCCCAGTCTGCAACGAATCCGGTCGTGCCGTAGGGCGCGTTGCCGCTGACCGATGCGTTCGGGAGTATGATGTACTTCTTCACTTCATCGGGTGAAGAGGGGACCTTGTCGCTCGGGTAGAAGTAGTATCCTATCACATCCTCGTACCAGCCGTTCTCCTGAACGAACGTGAAGTACACCTGTGCCGATTCCAGAGAATCCAGCTTGCCGGCACCGTTGTAGAAGTACTTGTTCACCGTGGTGTTAGTCCACTCCGAACCCTTCGACGCGTAGCGGGTGTTGTCAAGATAGCCCGGCTTGCTTGAATTTCCGTTCCATACGGCTGCCTTGATGGCGGTTATGTCGTAGCCGGAAAGGTTGCCTGTCGAAAAGATTCCGTTTCCGTCTTCCTGGTTGCCGCCGTACTTGTTGCGCCACTTGGAGATAATGTGGAAACCGTCACGTATCTTGAATGATTCAAGGTTGCCGGATACCTTTGTGCCTGCGGCTTTGGTAATGTCCGGCTCGGCGTGACGGAAATTGAATATCACTCCGTTCTCGATTATACAGTGCTCGCACTGCGGAAGCGCCATGAAGTCGCTGTAAAGCCACACGTCGGAGATGACGTGCGCCGGAATGTCAATCTCGGTGAACACCTTGCCTTCGCTGTCCGTGAACTGCTGGTACAGCGGCACCAGGGTGTCATTCAGAACGGCACTGCTGTCAAGGTGAATCATGGGGTCCGCGTCGTACAGGCTTACAAGCGCTCCTGCACCTGTCTGACCGTAATCAAGACAAAGCACCACCTTTCCGGTAGTGCCGAACGAGAAGAAATCGTCGGCCTGTGCATGATTCTTCTCGAATTGGTCGGAGTTGAGCCAATCCATACAGGAGCTCATAGTCAGAGCGGCGAGAGTTATCGCGGCTGCAGACCGTAACAATTTCTTCATGTCAATGTTATTTTTCGATTTGGCGTATCTGATTGAAAATGCAGCTTACAAGCCTCTTTGAGTTGATGGGCTTTGTAACGTAGTCATTTGCACCCAAAGCGTTTGCCTTGGTGATTTCATCCGATTCGCTGACGGCGGTGACCATGATCACTCTGGTCTGGTCGAAAGCGGAATCGGCACGCATCTTCTGGAGAAAGCCCAGACCGTCCAGGCCCGGCATCATGATGTCCAGCAGAAGAACGTCAGGCTTTACGTCAGGCAGTGCCTCGAAAGCCTGAATGCTGTTGTTGAATATGTTCAGTTTGAAACTCTCCCTCTCGAGAATCTTCTCAAGGAGACGTGTGTTGACGGGTATGTCGTCAACAATCATTACCGTGTACTTTGAAGGATCGATGTCGCTGTTCGATATGTCCATAGCCTTTAATATTTTTATATTATCGGGGACAAAGGTACGAATAATATATGGAACGGCGAAAATGCAGGCCCTGCAAAATGAATGATTGTTGAAAACTTGCTAAATATTTCAAAAAATATGCGACCGAAACTACGTCATTTGCGTTCAATCAGATTGTCGGGGTTGTCTTCGTACCTGTCCTTTTTCGTGAAAATCATGAAGATGCCCTTGAGCCGCATCCTTGCAACCTGGATGAAACGGCTGAAAATGCTGCCGTCCTTGCCCATTGTGCCATAACCCGTTACGGGGCGCGCCTTGCGTGAATGGACAAACTTTATTTTCCCGAACTGCTTGAGTCCCAGTGCAAGACTGCCGTCCTCGCCGCGTATTATGTCAGTGCGTATTCCGACTTTTCTGGCCAGTTCGGTATCGTGGCCGAAAACCATGCCGCGCACCGCCAGTTCGGGCCTCTTGAAATGAAGCAGCCAAAGGTAAATATCTCTTACAGATTCATACAGGGCCAGACTGAACCTCGAGTGGTCCTTGTCAGGGTAGTAGCTCCAGAAGCTGCCTACGGCCACCACGCCCTTCTTCATGAGCTGTCCGGTCAGAGTCTGCACATACAGCGGCGGGTAGATGGTGTCCGAATCGATGGTGACGGTGTACTTGCCCCTGGCGTTCTCAAGCCCCTTCGTGCGTGCCCAGCCGGGGCTCTGCCGCGTCTCCGGAAGACTGCTTATTCCGCATTTCGCATAGACTTCGGCCGTCCTGTCGGACGAATTGTTGTCAACGCCGACAATCTCTATGGGGAAATCGCACTTCTGCTCGGAAAGCGACCACAGGCATGCTGCAAGGCGCTTTTCCTCGTTGTGTGCAATTACCGCCACAGTGACCAGCGGAGCGTCGCTCTGCAGCTTGGCCATGTTGCCGCTTATCTGTTCGAACAGTGCCGGACTGATGTCTTCGGGGGACTTTCCGTACACGTCCATGAATTTGCTGTACCACTTCATCTGTACTCTGTCTTTGATTTTCATGTTTTCAACAAAATTACATAAATTCGGAAATAATTTGAATGTGGTATTCTTTTTTCTACATTTGTGGTGACTTAATTACTGGCTGATGGAAGACAATTCGTTCTGGTTCATGCTGATTTTCGTTTCGGCAGCTATGTTTGCCGTTGCGGTCGTGCTGGGCATACTGGCTCTGTGGATAAACTTCAAATACAACAGGGCAATAAGGAAAAACGGTGACATTTATGAAATAGCGTCCCCAAAAGTGCTCCGCGGACTGCTGAATCTTACAGGCGCCTACTTCTTCACGCTTGAGAACGGCAGAATCAGAATATCCAGCTCCAGGCTTGACGAGGCCGAAAAGATAGAAAGGCGTCTGGAAGACCGCGAGGACATCAGCGAGTTCATAACCTCATCGCTCGATTCGCTCAATTCTTCTTCGTCGTCCGCACCCAAGACATTCTCCATGCAGATACGCATTGCGCTGACCGGCGAGGAGAAGCACTGGTACGAGATACGCCTTACAATGGCGCGTCACAAGAGACACAAGGTGCGCAGCCGCGGAATCTTCATTCCCATAGACAACGTCAAGCAGCGCGAACGCGACGCCATCGAGATGCACCGCCGCACCCTGAACGCCGAAGAACGCGACGACTTCATACGTGAAATGAACCACTCGGTACGCACTCCGCTGAACGCCATTGTGGGCTTCTCGGAGATACTGGCCGACCCGGATATGGAAATCACTCCCGAAGAGATGGCCGACTACAAGACCACCATTGAAACGAATGCCAAGGCGCTTACCAAGATACTGGAAAATGTACTTACAATTTCACATTTAGGAAGCGAAAACATACTGGTTGTGGACAAGCCTGTCAGCGTGCCCGATTTCATGCGCTCGCTCATCGGGGCCAACAAGGAGGCCCTCGACGAAGCCGGCAT
>JAKSIR010000004.1 GCA_024398695.1 Bacteroidaceae bacterium
CGCTGAAGTTCATTCACCGCAGCGCAAAGGCATCGGCCAAAACAGACAAATAAGACAGACATACACAATGGAACATCCTGAAAACAGCAAAGAATACAAGGGTCTCGCCGTCAACAGCGGCGTAGTGCAGCCCGACAGTGTCAACCCGTATTTTCAGGCTCACCGTCCGCGCCGCCAGTCCCTGCTTACACCGGGAGAATACGTGGAAGGTATTGTAAAAGGAGACATTACCGTTCTGAGCCGCGCCGTGACACTGGTTGAAAGCCTGCGTCCCGAGCATCAGGCAATTGCGCAGGAAGTCATTGAAAAATGCCTCCCCTACACCGGCAATTCAGTCCGCATAGGCATAAGCGGCGTTCCGGGAGCCGGCAAGAGCACCTCGATTGACGAATTCGGACTGCACGTTCTGAAAGACGGAGGGCGTCTGGCAGTGCTTGCCATCGACCCCAGTTCGGAACGCACCAAAGGCAGCATTCTCGGCGACAAGACACGCATGGAAAAACTGTCGGTACATCCCGATGCCTTCATCCGCCCCAGCCCGTCGGCCGGAAGTCTGGGCGGCGTTGCCCGCAAGACACGCGAGACCATTGTGCTCTGTGAGGCAGCCGGATTTGACAAGATTTTCGTTGAAACCGTGGGTGTGGGCCAGAGCGAGACAGCGGTCCATTCTATGGTTGACTTTTTCCTGCTCATACAGCTTGCCGGTACCGGCGATGAACTGCAGGGCATAAAGCGCGGCATAATGGAGATGGCCGACGGCATTGTAATAAACAAGGCCGATGGAGACAACATACAGAAAGCCGAAATGGCGGCGCAGAGTTTCCGCAACGCCCTGCACCTGTTCCCCGCGCCCGAAAGCGGCTGGACTCCGCAGGTAGTAACATATTCCGGCTTCTACGGCTTGAAGATCAAGGAAGTCTGGGACATGATATGGGCCTATATGGATTTCGTCAAGAAGAACGGATATTTCCAGTTCCGACGCAACGAACAGGCCAAATACTGGATGTACGAATCAATCAACGAAACCCTCAAGAACAGTTTCTACAACAATCCCGACATCGCCGCAGGGCTGGAACAGGCCGAAAAGAACGTGCTCGGAGGCCAGCAGACATCGTTCACGGCAGCCCAGCAGCTTCTTTCAAGGTACTTCGAGTCACTTAAGTGACCGTTTGTGTTCACCATATTGTCATTTTGCATACCTTTGTGCCCGATAAACGGAAAGATCAATCACTGTATGGATGACAATGCGGACTGTAAGACCCAAAAAGGCATTAGGCCAGCACTTCCTGCGGGACATGGGCATTGCTCAGGCAATCGCCGCAACGGTTGACGCACGTCCCGATCTTCCAATCCTTGAAATAGGACCCGGAACAGGGGTTCTTACACAATTCCTCAAAGAACGCGAACGGCTGCTCAAGGTCATTGAAATTGACACAGAGTCTGTAGCCTACCTGCATGAGAACATGCCTCAGGTCAATGTCATTGAAGGCGATTTCCTTAAACTTGACCTGAAGGAACTGTTCGACGGCGGTCAGTTCGTGCTTACCGGAAACTACCCGTACAACATATCAAGCCAGATATTCTTCAAGATGCTGGACAACATGGAACTCATTCCCTGCTGCACCGGCATGGTACAGCGCGAAGTCGGACAGCGCATCTGCGGTGCCCCCGGCACAAAGGAATACGGAATACTGAGTGTGTTCGTCCAGGCCTGGTATGACACCGAATATCTTTTCACCGTACACGAGAACGTTTTTGACCCGCCCCCAAAGGTCAAGAGCGCGGTCATACGCCTTACGCGCAACTCACGCACCAGTCTGGGCTGCAATGAAGCCCTGTTCAGGAAAGTCGTGAAGTGCACGTTCGGAATGCGGCGCAAAATGCTGCGCAACTCCCTGCGTCAGGTGTATGCCCCCGATTCGCCTCTACCGGCGGACTGTCCGTTTTTGGACAAGCGTCCCGAGCAACTGTCAGTCAATGACTTCATTCTTTTGACCAACCTCATTGAAGGGACACACCAGCGAGACTAGCATCGGAAGAAAACGACCCGGGTCCGCACAGCCGGGCTCACAATTCAGATTTTGTGCTATGGAGAAGGAATTTCTTGACAACATACTGGCACTTATTGAAAGACAGGACTCCCAGGCTCTGACTGCCCTGCTTGGAGACATGCACCCTGCCGACATTGCCGAACTGTGCGACGAGCTGGACGTTGATGACGCCCGTTTCCTGTACCGTCTGCTTGACAATGAGACTGCGGCCGACGTCCTGGTCGAAATGGATGAAGACAAGCGTCAGGAACTTCTGGACGAACTTCCCAGTGAAGTCATTGCCAGCAAGTTCATTGATAACATGGATACCGACGATGCCGTCGACATTATCCAGGAACTTGACGAGGACAGGCAGGAAGAGGTCCTGTCGCATATTGGCGACATTGAGCAGGCCAGCGACATCGTTGACCTGATGCAGTATGACGAAGACACCGCAGGCGGTCTTATGGGCACTGAGATGGTAGTGGTCAATGAGAACATGAGTATGCCGGAGTGTCTGCAGGAAATGCGCAAGCAGGCCGAAGACCTTGACGACATACACAATGTTTACGTGGTCGATAACGACGGCCGTCTGAAGGGTGTGTTCCCGCTCAAGAAAATGATTACCAACCCGTCTGTGTCGAAGGTCAAATACGTTATGGACGAGGACCTGATAAGCACCAAGGTCGACACGCCTATCGAAGACGTCGTGCAGATGATTGAAAAATACAACCTGGTTGCAGTTCCCGTCGTCGACAGCATAGGAAGGCTTCAGGGACAGATTACGGTCGATGATGTCATTGACGAACTTCGTGAACAGCAGGAACATGACTACCAGATGGCTACCGGTATCACCGGCGACGTCGAGGCCGGTGACAACGTGTTCCGCCAGACATGGTCACGCATTCCATGGCTACTTATCGGCATGGTCGGAGGCATACTGAATTCCATGCTGCTTGGAAAGTTCGAAGGCACATTGGCCGAATATGTGGGACTTGTGCTCTTCATCCCCCTTATAGGAGGTACAGGCGGCAACGTGGGAACGCAGTCATCGGCCATTGTGGTCCAGGGCCTTGCCAACGGTTCGCTCAATACGTCGAACATCTGGAAGCAGGTGTTCAAGGAAAGTGCCGTAGCCATTATCAACGCAGTGATACTGTCAATGCTGGTATTCGGATACAACCTGTTCCGCTTCGGTCTGACGGAGGCTGTCACCTACGCGGTTCCGCTGAGCATGTTCGCACTGGTTCTCATAGGCACGCTGTGGGGTACGCTGCTGCCGCTCATCTTCCAGAAAATCAAGATTGACCCGGCAATTGCCACCGGACCTTTCGTCCAGATTACCAATGACCTGCTTGGAATGGTCATCTACATACTCGTTGTATATATTCTAACAAAAAACAACATTTTTTTACCTGCATAGTTGGAAAGTAGCAATTAAGTGTTTTCTTTGCAGAGAGTAACCCGTTAACTTTTCCCTGTATGAATGAGGAATTGAACCTTGAGAACATTCAGGACAGCGAGCCTGAAGTTCAGTCTGCCGTAAAGAGCGTGACCACCCGTGAAGACGCCATAGAGCGTCTCAAGGAAATGGCTGCCGACATTTCGCTGGCCAGAAGGCCGGAGCTTGAATCACTGAAGCAGACCTTCTACAAGCTGCAGAAGGCAGCCCAGGAGGAACAGATAGCCGCATTTGTCAATGGCGGCGGAACAGCCGAAGAATTCAAGCCCGAAACAGACCCGCTCGAAGAGCAGTTCCGCAAGCTCATGAACATTGTCAAGGAAAAGAAAGCTGCCGCACAGGAAGCTCTGGAAGCCGTACAGCAGGAGAACCTGAAAGCCAAGCAGGCCCTGTTGGAACAGCTTAGGGAACTTGTCGGAAAAGCCAACGAACAGGATGTCCCGTACAGCGAATTCAAAACGGTTATCGAACGCTGGAAGGAAATCAGAGAGGTCCCGCAGGCTGCAGTGAATGACCTGTGGAAAGAATATCAGGGACTCGTAGAGCAGTACTATGACATTCAGAAACTGAACAACGAGTTCCGTGAATACGACTTCAAAAAGAACATGGAGGCCAAGCTGGCACTCTGCGAGGAGGCCGAGCGCCTGGCACAGGAGCCGGACATACTTGCAGCCTTCCGCGCCCTGCAGAAACTGCATCAGGACTTCCGTGAAACCGGACCTGTATCAAAGGATTCACGTGAAGAGATATGGAATCGGTTCAAGGCCGCATCGACCGTGATCAACCGCAGGCATCAGCAGCATTTTGAAGAAATCAAGAAGACCGAGCAGGAGAATCTGGACCGCAAGACCGTCATCTGCGAACTTCTTGAAGCCATTGACTATGACAGTCTCAAGACATTCCAGAGCTGGAACGACAAGACTCAGGAAATACTGGCCCTCCAGACAAAATGGAAGGAGATAGGTTTTGCTCCGTCAAAGCACAATCAGAAGATATTCGAGCGTTACCGCGCAGCCTGCGACGTGTTCTTCAGCAAAAAGGGGGAATATTTCAAGGAAGCCAAGAACGGCATGAGCGAGAATCTGGCCCGCAAGACAGCCCTGTGCGAACAGGCCGAAGCCCTGCAGGACAGCACTGACTGGAAGGAGACCGGCGACAGGCTGGCCCAGCTGCAGAAGGAATGGCGCGAAATCGGCCCTGTCCAGAAGAAATACACTGCAAGCCTATGGAAGCGCTTCATTGGAGCCTGCAACCATTTCTACGAAGCACGCGACAAGAACACTTCATCAAAGCGTCAGGAGGAAAACGCCAATCTGGCACGCAAGAAGGAAATTCTCGAAAAGCTCAAGGCCTTCAATCCCGAAAACATGGGTGCCGATGATGCCGCACAGGCCCAGGCCCTTGTTGCCGAATGGCAGACCATAGGTTTCGTTCCGTTCAAGATGAAGGAGAAGATGGCCGTCGAATACCGCAGCGTCATGGAGAACCTTTCGTCCGTGATACGTCCCGCCGACCGTCGCCGTCAGGGTGGACAGCGTCAGGGCGGACAGCGACCTGCCGAAACTCCGCGCGAAAGGAAGCAGCGCCAGCTGGACAGCCTGAAAGCTGAAATTCAGACGTACGAAAACAATCTGGCCATGGTCAGTTCAAAGGGCAGCAACGGCTTTGTGGAGTCCATCAGACTGCGCGTCGAAGCCCTGAAGGAGCAGGCCGCCGAACTCCAGCAGCAGATTCGCGAACTGCCTTCAGAGAACTGATGCTGCGGGACAATTGTCTCATTGCAATAAAAAAACATTGCACTATTGTTGCAGTACTGAAAAATAGCAGTATATTTGCACCGCTTTTCGGAAACGAAGGCATTTGCATTGGGCTATGGTGTAACGGTAACACTGCAGATTCTGGTCCTGCCTTTCCTGGTTCGAATCCGGGTAGCCCAGCACAAGAGAAGCGCATCCGCCAAGGATGCGTTTCTCTTTTCTGTTTTATGGGAAATCCGGATGAAATCATTAACTTTGTGACCTACGTGCAGGTCTCATATACGCTGGTCTGCTTTTTGCAGTATTACATGTAGAAAAAGAATTTTGCACAAACGGAAACCGCACTGAAAATGGTAAAAAAGAACAAGAAAGAAAGCATCGTCAAATGCATCATAGAGGGCATTCAGGACCGCAAGGGAGAAAAAATCACCATTGCCGACCTGTCGGGCATTGAAGACACCATCTGCAGATACTTTGTAATCTGTCAGGGCGGGACCCCAAGCCAGACCCTCGCAATAGAAGACAGCATAAGCGAAAAGGTGCGCGAAAGCGAAGGCCGCAAACCGATGTTCGTCGACGGCAAGGGCTACGCGCACTGGATTGTAATGGACTACGGCGAGGTGATAGTACACATATTCACGCCCGAGGAACGTCAGTATTACGATCTGGACCATCTGTGGGCCGATGCCAAGCTTGAAGAGATACCTGACCTTGACTGACAAAAAGGCACGTGGCAACTGACATACATAACAATTAAGAAAACAAGAATGACAGACAACAATAAAAAAGACAAGAAAAATGCCGGCGGCTCCAAGATATGGAGCTGGTTCTACATTGCCCTGTTCATTGCCTTTGGCTACATGATGTTCAAGGACGACGGTGAAAGTCTGACAGACAAGGCCACATACACGCAGTTCAAGGAATATGTGTCAAAAGGTTACGTAAACAACCTTGTAGTCTATTCGAACATGAACACAATGGAGATGTACATCAAGCCCGATTCGGCCATGTATGTCTTCGGTGACAGGGCCGCAAAGCTCAACCCGCTTGCACGCCCCATGCTGAGCGTAGGCGTAGGCTCCATGGACAGCTTCCAGGAATTCATCGACCAGGCCGAGCAGGACGGCACCTTTACCGGTTCCGTTGAATACCGCAAGAAATCGCGCACCGGAATGGAACTGCTCATTTCAGTACTTCCGTTCCTGCTTCTCATAGGACTGTGGATATTCATGTCACGCAAAATGTCAGGAGGAGGCGCAGGCGGCCCCGGCGGAGTTTTCTCGGTCGGAAAGTCGAAGGCACGGGTTTACGAGAAGGGAAAGCCCGACCGTGTCACATTCAAGGACGTTGCCGGACAGGCCGAAGCCAAGGCTGAAGTGCAGGAAATCGTCGAGTTCCTGAAGAACCCCAAGAAATACACCGACCTTGGCGGAAAGATTCCGAAAGGCGCCCTGCTGGTAGGTCCTCCGGGAACAGGAAAGACCCTGCTGGCCAAGGCTGTGGCAGGCGAAGCCGATGTTCCTTTCTTCTCTCTGTCAGGTTCCGATTTTGTCGAGATGTTCGTGGGCGTGGGAGCGTCACGCGTACGTGACCTTTTCCATCAGGCAAAGGAAAAGTCGCCCTGCATAATCTTCATTGATGAAATCGATGCCGTCGGACGCGCACGCGGCAAGAACCCGTCAATGGGAGGCAATGACGAAAGGGAGAACACCCTGAACCAGCTGCTCACCGAGATGGACGGATTCGGCACCAACAGCGGCGTGATAATTCTGGCAGCCACCAACCGCGTGGACATTCTTGACAAGGCCCTGCTGCGTGCAGGCCGTTTTGACCGCCAGATTCACCTTGACCTGCCCGACCTCAATGAGCGCAAGGAAGTGTTCGGCGTTCACCTGAAGCCTTTGAAGCTCGACAAGGATGTCGACAGGGACTTCCTGGCACGGCAGACTCCGGGCTTCTCCGGAGCCGACATTGCGAATGTATGCAATGAAGCAGCCCTGATAGCGGCCCGTCACGACAAGAAGAAAGTCGGCAAGGATGATTTCCTTGCTGCCGTCGACCGCATCATCGGCGGTCTTGAAAAGAAGACCAAGGTTCTCACGGCAAAGGAGAAGGAAACAATTGCCCTCCACGAAGCCGGTCATGCCACGCTGTCATGGTTCCTGGAATATGCCAACCCGCTTGTCAAGGTTACGATAGTTCCGCGCGGCCGTGCCCTTGGTGCCGCCTGGTACCTGCCGGAAGAAAGACAGATTACCACAAAGGAACAGATGCTTGACGAAATGTGCGCCACCCTTGGCGGACGTGCCGCCGAAGAACTGTTCACCGGTCACATTTCATCGGGCGCCATGAACGACCTTGAGCGTGTGACCCGCCAGTCATACGGCATGATTGCCTATCTGGGCATGAGCGAAAGCCTGCCCAACCTGTGCTACTACAGCAGCACCGACGAATACGCTTTCCAGAAGCCTTACAGCGAAAAGACTGCCGAACTGATTGACAGCGATGTCAAGGCTCTGATTGCAAGTCAGTACGAACGCGCCAAGGCCCTGCTTCTTGAGCATCAGGAAGGACACCACCGGCTGGCGCAGCTGCTCATGGAGCGTGAAGTGATTTTTGCCGAAGACGTCGAACAGATTTTCGGAAAGCGCCAGTGGGCATCACGCAGTGACGAAATCCTTGACGATGACAATAAGGAAAACAGAGAGGCTGAAACGGAAAGCAATGCTGACGGCGATACCGGCAGCAGCACCCTGACTCAGTCTGAAGCACCAACCTTTAACTGAAACATCCAAAGTGAATTTCCTGATCAGAACCATAACCGCAATCATCTACGCTGCACTGATGCTGTTCTGCATACAGAAAGGCGGCGTCTGGTGTACAAGCCTTTTCGGACTGGTGACAGCTTTGACTGCAAATGAATTCGCAGGCCTGGTCAACAGACACAAGGGCAGCATGACATGCCGTTTTCTTACTGTTCTCACAGCGCTGGCTTTCTTTCTGGGCTGTGCCTTCCTGTTCCGCAGTTACATGCGCACGGCACTGGTTTTCTGGAGCCTGTTCTCCGTCTGCCTGATTGCCGTCCCCGTGAACGAGCTTTTCGCAAAGCATGACAGTCCGATAACCGGCATGGCCTATACCCTGTTTCCCGTGCTGTACGCGGCTTTGCCGATGGCCCTTCTTGTTGCGTTGGGCTATATGCCGGGTCACGTTGGCGCAAGGCCGGGATATTCTCCCGCCCTGCCCCTCATGCTGTTCCTGTGCATCTGGGCCAACGACGTCGGAGCATACTGCACCGGCTGTACCATAGGCAGGCACAAGCTGTTCGAAAGGGTATCGCCCAAAAAGACATGGGAAGGTTCGATTGGAGGTGCGGTGTTCACTCTTGCCGTTGCGGGACTTGTATCGCATCTGGTTCCGTCCATGTATGGCATGCTCCCGCTTCCCGTCTGGCTTGGCATGGGACTCGTTACAATAGTGTCCGGAACCTTGGGCGATCTGGTCGAGTCGCTTATGAAACGCGAAATGGGAATCAAGGACTCAGGAAAGATTCTGCCGGGACACGGTGGCATACTGGACAGGTTTGACAGTGCGTTCCTGGCCATCCCGGCCGTGACAATATACTTTGTTTGTCTTTTATACCTCAAGTAAACAGCAATCCTATGGGAAAGATCATTGCTCTGGCCAACCAGAAAGGAGGCGTTGGCAAGACCACAACTACAATAAACCTTGCAGCATCGCTTGCAGTTCTTGAAAAGAAGGTTCTGGTTGTCGATGCAGACCCTCAGGCAAACGCATCGTCCGGTCTGGGCATTGACATATCGGGACTGGATTCATCGGTTTACGAATGCCTTATTGACGGGACCGACCCTCACAAGGCCATAGTCGGAAGCTGTGTCAAAGGTCTTCAGGTACTGCCGTCGCACATAGACCTGGTCGGAGCCGAACTGGAGCTCATGAACATGGCAAGCCGGGAATCGGTCATGAAGAAGATGCTGGACAAGGTCAGGGACGAATATGACTTCATATTCATTGACTGTTCTCCGTCACTGGGACTGATTACCGTCAATTCGCTGACCGCAGCCGATTCACTTATCATTCCGGTGCAGTGTGAATACTTTGCCCTGGAAGGAATAAGCAAGCTGCTGAACACCATCAGGATAATAAAGACAAAACTCAATCCCGAGCTTGATGTCGAAGGTTTCCTGCTTACAATGTTCGATTCGAGACTCAGACTGAGCAACCAGATTCACGAGGAAGTCAAGAAGCATTTCCAGGAACTGGTCTTTGACACTATCATAACAAGAAACGTGAAATTGGGCGAAGCGCCCAGTCACGGGCTGCCCGTCATAATGTATGATGCAGAATCGGCAGGTGCGAAGAACTATCTGGCACTTGCAATGGAAATTCTCAGGAAAAACGGAATCAAATGACAACCCAAAAGAAAATGGCCCTGGGGCGCGGCCTTGACGCGCTCATTTCGACGGAACTTGTAAGGACACAGGGATCGTCGTCAATCAGCGAAGTACCTGTTGACCAGATACATGCCAATCCCGACCAGCCCCGCCGGGAATTTGACAAGGAGAGTCTGGAGGAACTGTCGGAATCGATAAAGGCGATAGGCATAATCCAGCCCATCACACTGCGCAAGATTGCCGAAAAGAACTATCAGATCATTGCCGGCGAGCGCCGATACCGCGCATCGGTCATGGCAGGTCTGAAACAGATACCCGCATATATTCGCACTGCAAACGACGAGAATGTCATGGCCATGGCACTTATCGAGAATATCCAGCGCGAAGACCTGAACTCGATGGAAGTTGCTCTGGCGTGTCAGAATCTGCTTGAAGTCTACAATATGACTCAGGAGCAGTTGAGCTCACGCATAGGCAAGAACAGGGCGACGGTGGCAAACTACATAAGACTTCTCAAACTGCCGGCCGAAATTCAGGTGGCACTGAAGGAACGCCGCATCGAGATGGGGCATGCCCGCGCACTCCTGGCCATTGAAGATCCGGTAAAACAGCTTGAACTGTTCCACGAACTGCTCAGGAACGGGTACTCGGTCCGTACGGTAGAGACCAAGGCACGCCAGCTGTGCGAAGGCGCCGGGACAGGAAAGAAAGGCGGCAACGGGTCCATAGACCTTGCTCCGCTTGGCAAACAGCTTTCTTCGAGACTGGGCACCGCCGTAAAAATGAAATGTGACAGTAAGGGAAAAGGCAGCATAAGCATTTCCTTCAGGAATGAAAAGGAGCTGGCCCGAATCATGCAGCTGTTTGACCGCATCAAATAATGAAGCAGAGCCTCAGATACATCATTCCGTCACTGTTCCTGGCGTTTCTTATGGTGACGCCGGCTGCTGCACAGGACATCGGCCCAAAGGAAGACAGCCTCAGGACGGCACTGGTTGACAGTCTGTTCAATTCAATCGGTGACAGTCTTGCCTGGGTGCAGGAACTTGAATATGCCCGTCTTCTGAACTTTGATACCCCGCAGGAAGAGACGGAGCTGTTCACTCAGGAAGAGGAGGCGGCCGGAAAACACAGGAGGCTGACCTGGAAACAGAAGGACAGCATTGCAGTTGCCGGTATTGAAAGCGAAGCCGTGGAATGGGAGCCCAATCCGAGAGCGGCCGTATTCCTTTCGCTGGTCTTTCCAGGTGGAGGACAGATTTACAACCGTAAATACTGGAAGCTTCCGATTGTCTACGGAGGCTTTGTAGGATGCGTCTATGCCCTTACATGGAATCAGGGAACATACACTGACTACATGAATGCCTACGTGGACATCATGGACGATGACCCGAACACAAAAAGCTACGAGGACTTCCTGCCGCCCCACTATGAAATTGACGACGATATGGAAGGCTGGCTCAAGGAAGTGTTCCGCAACAGAAAGAACAAATACCGCCGCTACCGCGACCTGAGCATTTTCGCCTTTGCAGGCATGTATGCCCTGGCAGCCATAGACGCGTATGTCGATGCCGAACTGTCACATTTCGACATCACCCCGGACCTGAGCCTGCATATCCAGCCCGACATTCGCATTGACAACCGTGGAATGGCAAGTACAGGCTTGTCTCTTGCATTGAATTTCTGACAATGAAAAAACTCTTCCCCATTATTCTCCTGACAGTTTTCGGAATGGTATCGGCACCGGCCCAGCAGACCGTACCGACGGCCGGCAGCATTGACCTGCCAGAAAGTTCAGCATACGACATTGACAGTCTGATGGCCATGTGGAACGGTTCGCACCTGCTGCAGTTCGACAGCAGCTGCAACAGCGACACAGTAATCGGACCTGTAAGCGATTCTATTCTGGCGATTCGTCTGAGCACGCTGCCCACCATAGTAGAAATGCCTATGAACAACGTGGTCAGGAACTCCATTCAGGCTTATACCGGCCGCAACAGCGGTATCATTTCATACGCGCTGGGCATGCTGCCCATATACGAGGAGACATTTGTCAATGCACTGATAAAGTACAATGTCCCGGTTGAACTGAAATATCTGCCGATTGTGGAATCAGCCCTCAAACCGAAGGCATATTCGCGTGCAGGTGCCGCAGGAATGTGGCAGTTCATTTACAGCACGGGGCGCAAATACGGACTGAAAGTGAACAGTCTGGTTGATGACCGGTATGACATCATACGCGAGACCGAAGCGGCGGCCCACCATCTGCGCGACCTGTATGACATGTTCGGAGACTGGTCTCTTGCCATATCGGCCTACAACTGCGGCCCGGGCAATATTACAAAGGCCATCTCAAGGTCAGGCGGAAAGACTTCATTCTGGGAAATCTATCCTTATCTGCCACGTGAAACCCGCGGATACCTGCCTGCATTCATTGCCGTCAACTATGCGATGGAATTCTACCGCGAGCATGGAATCTGCCCGGTGACGGTATCGGTCAGCCAGATGACAGACACTCTTGTCATTACGCAGAACCTGCATTTCGACCAGATTGTACATTTCAGCGGAATTGACAAAAGCGAACTTGCCGCGCTCAACCCCCAGTATCTGACCGATGTCATTCCGGGGGCACATCGCGAGTGCGTTCTCACATTGCCGCAGCAGTTCATCCGTCCGCTGGCCGAAGCCGGCGATTCGCTGTACAGCTACAACCGTGACAAGTTGTTCACCAAGGCCCAGCTGGGATACATTGACGACGACATGAACAGCCGCATAACCTATGTGACCCACAAGATCAGGGAAGGCGAGACTCTGGGCGCCATTGCACGCAAATACCACACGAGTGTGGCAAACATCAAGAAATGGAACGGTCTCAAGAGCGACAATATACGCGCCGGCAAGACCCTGAAGATATATAACCGATAGAGCATTACTGACATGAGCGAAGAAAGGCTGTTTTCAGTTGACGAGGAAAGGCTGATAGATGAGGCTTTCCAGCACCTGCTTGACACTTACGTCCAGTCTGTTCATCGCAAGAAGACCGACATCATCACAAAGGCCTTCAACTTTGCACGCAACGCCCACAACGGCATAAGGCGTCATTCGGGCGAGCCTTACATAATGCACCCCCTGGCCGTTGCGCAGATTGTGTGCAGCGAAATGGGACTCGGTTCCACTTCAATATGTTCGGCGCTGCTTCACGATGTCGTTGAAGACACCGACTACACCATTGAGGACATCAAGAACGTGTTCGGTCCCAAGATTGCACAGATTGTTGACGGTCTGACAAAGATTGCCGGCGGCATTTTCGGTGAAAAGGCATCGGCACAGGCCGAGAACTTCAAGAAACTGCTGCTTACCATGAATGACGACATCCGTGTCATTCTGATAAAGATTGCAGACCGTCTGCACAACATGCGCACCCTGGAAAGCATGCAGCCCCGCAAGCAGTACAAGATTGCCGGAGAGACCCTGTACCTGTACGCCCCGCTTGCATACCGTCTGGGACTGAATAAAATCAAGAGCGAGCTGGAGGATCTGAGCTTCAAGTTCGAACATCCTGTGGAATTTCAGGAGATCCAGGACAAGCTGTCGTTTTCACAAAGCGAAATCAATGAAATGTACCGCAAGTTCACCGGGCCGATCATTCAGAAACTGGACTCCATGGGGATAAGGTACAGCATCAAGGGACGTCTGAAGTCACCCTATTCCATCTGGAAGAAAATGACGCGCAACTCGCTGACATTCGAGGAGATCTATGACATACTTGCCGTAAGGATAATATTCGACCCCGAAACGCCTGACAAGGAAAAGAGCGAATGCTTTGACATATACCTGGCTCTGACCAGTCTGTACAAATCGCACCCTGACCGCCTGCGGGACTGGATTACACGGCCCAGGGCAAACGGATACCAGGCTCTGCACAGCACGTTCATGAGCAATGAAGGCCGATGGGTGGAAGTCCAGATACGTTCACGCCGTATGGACGAGATAGCCGAGCAGGGTATTGCTGCTCACTGGAAATACAAGGATGCCGGTCATGACTATGAGGACGACGAAACCGAACTTGGCCACTGGCTTGAAACCATCAAGGAAATCCTGGAAGACCCGCAGCCGGACTCGATGGATTTTCTGGATTCCATCAAGCTGAACCTTTATTCATCGGAAATATTCATCTTCACCCCGAAGGGGGAGCTGCGTACAATGCCGCAGGGTAGCACCGTTCTGGATTTTGCCTTCACCATCCACACTTTCATGGGCACCAACTGCATAGGTGCCAAGGTCAACCATAAGCTCGAGGCCATTAACTACGAACTCAAGAGCGGCGACCAGGTGGAAGTGCTGACTGCGAAAAGTCAGAAAATCAGTCCTGACTGGCTTGAATTTGCCACGACCGCCAAAGCCCGTGCAAAAATCAAGCAGTGGCTGCGCAAGAACAACCGCGAAAGTGAAAAGTTCGGCGAAGCGCTGTTCCATGAATTCGTAATGAATGAGAAGCTGGATGTGAACCAGCAGAAGATGGACCGCCTGTGCGCCCTTCACGGAATGGAAGACCGCGGAGCCCTGATGGTCGCCATCGGCCAGAAGAAGGTCGTTCTTGGAGAAGCCGAGCGTGATCTGCTGAAAGGAAGCGGCAGAAGCTGGTACAAGCGGTTCTGGACATCGTTCTACAAGAACGGTTCGTCAGACAGCAAGAAGGAAGCGCAAGCCGAGCCCGTAACGCCGGATGTCAAGAACAAGCTCATAATAAGCGATCTGGAAAGTCACGTGTACAGTTTTGCCACATGCTGCAATCCCGTGCCGGGCGACGCCGTGCTCGGATTCGTTGAAGAAGGCGGTCACATTACCATACACAAGCGAAAGTGCGACACGGCCACAAAACTCAAGGCTTCGAATGGCAACCGCATTCTGCAGGTGGAATGGAACATTGGAAACAGCATATTCGCTGCCGGCATATATCTGAAGGGGCTTGACAGCATTGGAACCCTGGGTAAGGTGACCGATGTCATTTCAAAGAAGATGAACGTCAACATGACCAGGCTGCTGATAGAATCGAAAGAAGGGGTATTTGAAGGTACCATCAACGTCATGGTCCACAGCCTCGATGACCTGAAGGCCATTCAAGAAGGCTTGAAGAAGATTCCGGGAATTACAACCGTAGTCCGCAAGGAGGAGTAGCGTCCAGTTCCTCCATTATTGACTTGAGCTGGTCACGAACGTTCTTGAGGCGTTCTACAATTTCCTCCGTGTCGGCATGCATGGGCAGTTTGTTGTCCAGATGACTTTTCGCGCCCTTATGGGTAAGGTTCTTCTCCTTGACAAGATGGAACACGCTCTTGACCTGCTCTATGTCCTGGACAGTGTATTGCCGTATTCCCTTGGAATTCTTCTTGGGAGAGATCTGCTTGAACTCCTTTTCCCAATAGCGCAGAGTGCTTTCGGGAATGTCAAGCATTTCGGACACCTCCTTGATGGAATAGTATTTTTTGAGAACCTTGTTTGTGTTGAGTGCCATAATAGTAATCAGTCAAATACCTTTCCGTGGTTTTCTGCGAGAGAAATCATCTCATCATACTGTTCCGCATCCAGGTCCATGAAATAATAGTTGATGGGGTTCACGTTTTTGTCCTGCACAAGGACTTCGTAATGCAGATGTGGTCCCGTACTCTTGCCGGTGGAACCGACGCGGCCTATCTCGGCACCGCGATGGATTTTCTGCCCTTTCGTTACAAGAATCCTGCTCAGATGTGCATATCTGGTAACATAGCCGTAGCCATGATCTATTTCAATGAGGTTTCCGTATCCGGACTGCCATTTCGCATAGATGACAGTACCGTCGCCGGTGGCATAGACGGGCGTTCCGGTATCGCACGCAAAGTCCATGCCCTTATGGAAACGGCTCACGTGATATATGGGGTCACTGCGATACCCGTATCCCGATGCCGTGCGCTTCAAGTCCTTGTTCGATACCGGCTGTATGGCCGGAATGCAGGCAAGACGCTTTTCCTGCTCGCGTGACATCTCCACCACTTCATTGAAAGAACGGCTCTGCATGTACAGACGCTGGTTCAGCATGTCTATCTTCTGGGCGGTACTGACAAGAAGTTCGGCATCGGGCATTTCCAGAAGTTCCGCATAACGGGCGCGGGAATTGTATGCCGCAAGGCGTGACTGCGGCGGAACCGGATCGGCTTCAAGCATGACGCGGTACAGGTTGTCATCACGCTGTTCAATGTCCTGAAGCACGGCCAAAGCATCGTCAACCTTACGGGAAAGCACACGGAACTGAGTCTTCAGAGCGGTATTCTCCTTCATAAGGTCAGCGGGCTGGGGAGTGCTGAATATGACGTGATACAGGAAGAAAGAAGCCGCCATGACCAGAAGACAGACCAGAACCTTTCTGGCTATAGCCCTGACGTGCTGACGGAATGTAGGATACACCCGGCGGAACGCCCTTGTTTTAGGGTCATACTGATAGTATACTTTCTTCATAGGACTGATGGCAAAAATAGTGAAAAAACAGTATCTTTGCAAACCAAAAAAAATAATAGGACTATGATGACAGCTAAAGAGATACGCGAATCGTACAAGAAGTTCTTCGAGAGCAAGGAACACCTTATAGTTCCGTCGGCTCCCATGGTAGTCAAGGACGACCCCACACTGATGTTCACCAACGCAGGCATGAACCAGTTCAAGGACATCATCCTTGGCAACCGCCCCGCAAAAAGCAAGCGTGTGGCAGACTCGCAGAAATGCCTTCGCGTAAGCGGCAAGCATAATGACCTTGAGGAGGTAGGTCACGATACCTATCACCACACCATGTTCGAAATGCTGGGCAACTGGTCGTTCGGTGACTACTTCAAGAAGGAAGCCATTGACTGGGCGTGGGAATATCTGGTTGACGTTCTGAAACTTGACCCGAAGAACCTGTATGCCACCGTATTTGAAGGCTCAAAGGAAGAAGGCATAAGCCGCGATGACGAAGCTGCATCATATTGGGAAAAGCATCTGCCCAAAGACCATATCATAAACGGCAACAAGCACGACAATTTCTGGGAAATGGGTGACACAGGCCCATGCGGTCCATGCTCCGAAATCCACGTTGACTCACGTTCCGAAGAGGAAAAGTCAAAGATTGCAGGACGCGACCTTGTTAACAAGGACCACCCGCAGGTCATTGAAATCTGGAACCTTGTGTTCATGCAGTACAACCGCAAGGCTGACCACAGTCTTGAGCCGCTGCCTGCCAAGGTCATTGACACAGGCATGGGTTTCGAGCGTCTGGTACGCACGCTGCAGGGCAAGACATCGAACTATGACACGGACGTATTCCAGCCAATCATAAGCACCATAGGCGCACTCACAGGAAAGCAGTACGGCAAGGACGAACAGACCGACATAGCAATGCGCGTCGTTGCCGACCACATACGCACCATTGCATTCTCAATCACTGACGGCCAGCTGCCCTCAAATGCAAAGGCCGGATATGTAATACGCCGCATTCTGCGCCGTGCAGTACGCTACTCTTACACTTTCCTGGGACAGAAGGAAGCCTTCCTCTACAAGCTTCTGCCCTGCCTCATTGACAACATGGGCGATGCCTATCCCGAACTGAACGCACAGAAGACCCTCATAGAGAAGGTCATCATAGAGGAGGAGGAATCTTTCCTGCGCACCCTTGACACCGGCATCAAGCTGCTTGACAAGGTGATGGCCGATGCAAAGGCCGCAAAGAGCACCGTAATAAGCGGCGTGAACGCCTTCACACTGTACGACACTTACGGATTCCCGCTTGACCTTACCGAGCTTATTCTGCGCGAGAACGGCATGACCGTCAACCAGGACGAGTTCAACGACGAGATGGCCAAGCAGAAGGCTCGCGCACGCAATGCTGCAGCCGTCGAAAACGGTGACTGGGTAGTCCTGAAGGAAGGCGAGACCGAATTTGTGGGATATGACTTCACCGAATACGAAACATCCATTCTGCGTTACCGTGAAGTGAAGCAGAAGAACGGCACCACCTTCCAGATTGTGCTTGACAAGACTCCGTTCTATGCCGAAATGGGCGGTCAGGTCGGTGACACCGGCGTGATTGTAAGCGAATTCGAGACCGTTGAAATCATTGACACCAAGAAGGAGAACGGTCTTCCCATACATATCGTAAAGAAGATGCCGGAACATCTTGACGCGCCCATGATGGCATGCGTCGACGTTGACCGCCGCCGTGCCTGCGAGGCCAACCACACAGCCACGCACCTGCTGGACGAGGCTCTGCGTGAGGTTCTGGGTTCACATGTAGAACAGAAGGGTTCTCTGGTAACACCCGAAGGCCTGCGTTTTGACTTCTCGCATTTCCAGAAGGTTACCGACGAAGAGATGCGCCGGGTTGAGGAAATGGTCAACCGGAAGATACGCGAAGACATTCCTTTGCAGGAACACCGTGACACGCCTATCGAGGAGGCAAAGAAGCTCGGTGCCATTGCACTGTTCGGCGAAAAGTACGGAGACAAGGTACGTGTAGTCCAGTTCGGCCAGTCGATAGAATTCTGCGGCGGTGTCCACGCTCAGTCAACCGGACGCATAGGAATGTTCAAGATAACGGCAGAGAGTTCAATCGCTGCAGGCGTACGCCGCATCGAGGCCATCACCGGTCAGGCAGTCGAAAACCTGCTCTACACATATCAGGACAGCATGAATGCCTTGAAGGCCATGCTGCCGGGCGGCAGTCTGGAAGCATCGGCCCGGAAGATGATTGACGAGAACGCGGCTCTGAAGAAACAGCTTGAAGAGCTGCAGAAGGAGAAGGCCGCACAGCTCAAGGACAGCCTGCTTGCCGCAAAGAAGGAGATTGCCGGCATCCAGGTAATTGACTGCACCATGGAAGGTTCCGCCAACATGGTACGCGACCTGGTATTCCAGCTCCGCGCACAGCTTGAAAAGAATCTGGTTATCGTAATAGGCAGTCAGGAAGGCGGCAAGCCCATGATTACCGTCAGCGTCAGCGATGACCTGACTTCAAGGTTCAATGCCGGCCAGATGGTCCGCGAAGCCGCAAAGCTCATTCAGGGCGGTGGCGGCGGCCAGGCACACTACGCTACCGCCGGCGGCAAGAATCCGGAAGGTCTGGCTGCAGCCGTCAGTTCAATCGTTGAAAAGATCAGATAAACGTCCACAATATCAGAAATGCTGAAAAAAATCTTCTTGACGCTGCTGGTTGCCGTCGGCCTTGCCACGGAAGGCTGGAGTCAGGCAATATTCTCCTGGCAGATTTCCGGAAATGACTCCATTCCGCCCAAGACTGTCCAATTCGCGAAAAAGGATTCAGCGGCACTGTGCATGGACATATACGAACCTGAAAACGGTGAAAATGCCGTTACAGTGATTTTCATGTTCCCAGGCGGCTTTGTCAGCGGAGAACGTAACGGTAACGGCGAAAAGGCATTCTGCAACAAGCTCTGCCAGAACGGATTCCGGGCCATTTCCATAGATTACCGGCTCGGACTGAAGGACATGCACAAGATAGGCCTGAAATCCATAGGTCTCCTGCATCGGGCCATCTACATGGCCGTTGAAGACCTGTACAGTGCAACCGTCTATATTCTTGCACACAGCGAAGAACTGGGCATTGACACGGACAAGATAGTGATATCGGGAGCAAGCGCAGGCGCCCTGTCAGTCCTCCAGGCTGAATATGAGCTCTGCAACAGGCATGACATTGCATCGGTGCTTCCGGAAGGCTTCAATTATGCCGGAGTCATTTCCTTTTCAGGCGCAATATTCTCGGAAAACGGGAAAATCAAATACAGGGAAACCGATCCGTGTCCGCACATGCTGCTGCACGGCACAAGTGACCGAATTGTCCTGTATAATGGAGTACGGGTCTTCAACCAGAATTTTGCCGGCACCAACCGCATCGCAAAGGTATTCCTGAAGGAAGAATACCCCTGCAGGATAATGCGCTTCAAAGATAATGAGCACGAAATTGCAGGAAGCTATGTCTTCCTGGCCGATGAATGCATGAAATTCATCAACGATTATGTCATAGGGAACTCAAGGCGTCAATCCGATGCGCTTCTCATTGAACCGGCCATAAAACATTCCGCATGGGGGTCGGGTTCTTTCCGCAGTCTCTATGTAAAGTGAACTCATGAAGCGCCGGCAAGACCGGCGTTTCATTTTTCTATGCCCTCTTCCGGCCAGTTCACCAGATACACCCTTTCTGTCGAACGTGTCAGTGCAGTGTACAGCCATCGCATGCAGTCGCGTCCCTGCTCTTCTTGCGGCATGTAACCCTGATCGATGAATATGTTCATCCACTGGCCGCCCTGGGCCTTGTGGCAGGTTACCGCGTATGCGTACTTCACCTGGAGGGCATTGAAATGCCTGTCCTTGCGCAATGCCTCCATACGCTCCTTACCCGAACCTATATGGGCGTAATCTTCCATTACGTTCGCAAACAGGCTGTCCTGCTGCTCTTTCGACAGTGCCGGCGACTCGCTGTGCAGAGTGTCAAGCAGAAGGGTCGCCTCAAGTTCATAGTCCGAATAATCCGGAAAGCACAGTACGGCATCAACAAAACGGAACCCGTACAGCTCGCGTTCACGCCGCACCCGGCGTACCGTTGCAATGTCACCGTTTGCAATGAAGGAAGGTATTCCCTGACGGGCGTCCTGAAGGCCGGCTGCAGCAGCCATCTCCATTTCAGTCCAGAAGTAGTTGTTTTTTACAACCATAAGACTATCCCCACGGCACAGTTCGTCTTCACGGTCAAGAACGGTGGCACGTATGCCGTTGTTGTAGATCTGCGCCCGTTTGTTTGAACGGCAAAGGACCATGGTCTCATCAATTCCGTCACGGCTGTAACAGGTGCTTATGGTCTCTGTCAGTTCTGACCCAGATATCGGTATCACATCGGCAAAACCCTTCAGTCTGAACTTGAACTTCTGCACCTTGAAGTCTGACGCGTCTTCCAGCATCTGTCTGAGACAGGTGGCATTATACAGGATCCCGGAATCATGCCCCTGACGCATGACTTCGCGAAGGCAGAACTCAGTAACCTGAATACCGTACAGTTCCAGCTTTTCCGACAGAAGGGCGGGACTGTCATCCTGCCCGACCGGAGGCAACTGGGCCACATCGCCCAAAAGCAGCAGACGGCAGTTCCTGCCGGAATAGACGTAGTCAACAAGATCGTCCAGCAGACGTCCCGTTCCGAAATTCGGTCCGGACAGTCCGTCATTGGAAATCATTGAAGCCTCATCAACCAGGAAAAGCGTATTCTCGTGAAGATTACGGTCCAGCTGGAAACTCTCGCTGTCCAGAATTGATTTCTGGCGGTAAATCTTCTTGTGGATTGTCAGCGCCGCATGGCCCGAACTGAGCGAAAACACTTTTGCCGCTCGTCCTGTCGGAGCCATCAGAACCGTGCGGTAACCAGTTGATGCCAGTGCTCTTACGAGTGCACCCACTACCGTTGTCTTTCCGGTACCGGCATATCCCTTCAGAATGAACGCAGGCTTGCGGGCGTCGGTACGGGTAACGAACACTGCCAGCATGGCGGCCAACTTATCCTGTTCAGTCGTCGGTTCAAACGGAAAATCCGCTATAATATGCTCATATACCTTGCGGTTCACTGTTATAAATTACTAAAAGTACGTCTTTTTTGGTGATATACCGAGAATTGTTCTATTTTTGCGAAGCGAAAATAACAAAAATAACTGACCACATATGAAAAAAGTCATTAACATTCTTCTCATCCTGTGCATTGCAGGCCTTGCATACATTTACTATGGAAGCATTATGGGTCCTATCAATTTTGAGAAGGAAAAGAGCATACGTGACGATGCAGTCATTGCCAAACTCTTGGCCATCAAGGAGGCTCAGGCCGAATACAACAACACATACGGCCAGGGTTACTGCAACAATTTCGACACGCTGATCGCTTTCGTCAAGGAAGGCCGTCTGCCAATCATCAAGAAGATCGGCGCTCTGACCGACGCACAGCTTGAAGCCGAATGGACTGAAAGCAAGATTTTGAAACTTTATGACGAAGCATCGATTGCCGAGGAACTGTCAAAGAGCCTGAAAGGTGCGAAAGCCGCCCAGAAAGCCAAGCAGGCTCAGCAGTTGTGGGATTCAGCCATATCGGCAGGCTTCGTGTCAGTCAACGAGGACGGAACCAGGGAATTCTCATTCTACCGCGATACAGTCTGGGTTGACATGATGGACTCCCTTTTCCACGGCAAGATCAATGTTGACTCGCTCAGTTACGTTCCTTATTCAGACGGCAAGCAGTTTGAACTCGCAACAGCAGCTGACACATCGGCCAAGACCGGTCTTGTCCAGTACTCATTCTATGCACAGGCTCCATTCGAATGGTTCCTTGGCGGTCTTGACAAACAGGAAATCATCAACCTGCTGGAAAAGTGCGACGACCGTGGCAGCTACCGTGGTCTCAAAGTCACCAACGAGTCAGGTAACTGGGACTGATCAGGTTTTCCTGATTGCAAAAAATACGAATCCATCTGCCTTAAGCGGGTGGATTCTTTTTTCAAAAAACACCTGCAGAAGTTATGAGAGTAATTAGCGGAATCTACAGACACAGGCACTTCGAAGTGCCGCGCACATTCAGTGCAAGACCGACAACCGACTTTGCAAAGGAGAATCTGTTCAACGTCCTGGCCAACCGCATTGACTTTGAGGACGCCACGGCGCTTGACCTGTTTTCGGGTACCGGAAGCATAAGCATAGAGCTTGTTTCCCGCGGCTGCACGAAGGTGGTATCGGTCGAAAAGGAACCTGTCCACTACAATTTCATCTGCCAGGTAATGGAAAAGGTCGGCACGAAAGCATGTCTGCCCATAAAAGGTGACGTATTCAAATACATTGCCAACTGCAATACACAGTTCGACTTCATATTCGCCGATCCTCCATACCAGCTGGAGAACCTGGCCGACATTCCTGACCTGATTTTCCAGAACAGTCTGCTGGCCCCTGACGGTATCTTCGTTCTGGAGCACGGCAAGGGAAACGATTTCTCAAGTCACCCGCGCTTTACCGACAGGCGCACCTACGGTTCGGTGAACTTCTCGTTCTTCAAATAAAAAAATTCAGGCAACTATCTGTCGGACAGATAATTGCCTAAATTTTTCAGTCGGGGTGACTGGATTCGAACCAGCGACCACACGCCCCCCAGACGCGTACTCTAACCGGGCTGAGCTACACCCCGCTGACAGCGGTTTCCACAAAGGGATTCCTTAAATCGGCGCAAAGGTATTCCTTTTTGTGATATTATCCAAAAATGGCAGCTTATTTTTATCCGTCACGAAGGAAATCGAGCATTTCCAGAAACATATCCTTTGAAAGAGCCACAGGCACCTGTCTGCCGGATTTGTCGGGAATCAGAATTTCCCGCTCCGTACTGTCTTCAAGACACAGGCAGGCCAGCCTTTCATACTGATGGCAGTCTACGAGAACCTGGCCGCCAACTTCACGCGCCTGATACTGGCAGGAACGAACGGCTTCCTGACTGCCGTCAAGCAGGGCAAGGGAAAGGTATGCAACGCCTGTACCTGCCCACAACACGCTGCCGTTGCCGGCATACTGCCAGCCACGCTCGGCAGCTACAGTTTCCAGCGCGTGCGCCAGAATATTCTCAAACGGTTCCATCGGACCGCAAACTTACAAAAAAACCGAATGCCACACTTTTTTTGTATCTTCGCATCATCATGTAAATCAGAAAAGGAATGAGCGTTGATATCATTGTCGTTTACGCTGCGGCCGTGCTGGTGGCGTTATGCTGTCTGGATTACTGTGCCAGACGCAGAAAAGGCGGCAGAGAACGGAATGTCCAACCGGACGGAGACAACGCAGTCGCGCAGGACAGTCCACAGGACCATGGCGACGGATGCTGCGGGAAGCACGCAGTATGCGAGAAGCAGAAACTGGCAGAAGCCAGAATGCGCGAAGCGCAGTATTTCGATGACGAGGAATTGGACAGATACCGCGGCATACCGGCTCAGGATTATGATGACGGCCAGGTGGAGGAATTCCGTTACGTCATGTACACCATGCACCAGGAAGAGGTACGCCAATGGCTGGAATGCCTTGATGCCCGCGGAATCGAACTGCCCGACCAGCTCAAGGAAGAGGCGTATTCCATGATGAACGAAAGTCTGTAACCTATGTCTGAAAGAATGCAAGCATATGCTCACAGGGCAGGAAGGAACATTCATGTTGTCCTTCAGGCAGTTGTCTGCATTCTGCTCATGAACGGCTGTTCGACCGCAAAGAACACCTCCGGCTCCCGTTTCTATCATGCGACGGTGTCACATTACAATACCTACTTCAACGGAAAGGAAGCCTTCGACAAGGGATATGACGCTCAGGAAAAGGCGATGAAAGTCAACTGGCTGGAATATCCCGACATGAATCCGGCCGGTGACGCCAGGACAAAAAGCAGCGGTCAGAGCAATTACCAGACCGCAATGGACAAGGCAAAGAAGTGCATCAAGCTGCATTCCATATCGGCCAAGCCCAAAAGGAAGCCCGGAAAGACCCTGACACAAAAGGAAAAGGAATGGTATGCCAAATCGGAATACAATCCGTTTCTCTGGAACGCATGGATGATGTTGGCCGATGCACAGGCGCAGACTCAGGAATTCATTGAAGCCGCCAGCACATACTCATATATTGCAAAGCTGTATGCCGATGAGCCTGAAATAGCCGCCGAGGCCCTCAGCAAGATGGCCTGGTGCTATTCCCAACTTGACTGGTATTATGAGGCAGACGAGCTGTTCTCGCGTACCGCCGGCCTGAAGACCGGCATTCAGGGAGACATGAACATCAAGGCCCTGCGTACGCAGGCACTTTTGAGGCAGGAACGCTATGATGAGTGCATACCATTGCTCGAAAGCGCTATCGGCCGCAAAGGCCTGAGCAAGTCACAGCGCATCAGGGAACGTTATCTGCTGGCGCAGCTGTACAGGTCTGCCGGACGGAACAGCGAAGCGGCGCATTGCTTCGGACAGGTCATACACATGAACCCGAGCTATGACATAGAATTCCATGCACGCATACGCCAGACAGAGACAATGGCATCGGCTCAGGGTTCACGCAAGGCAATGAGAAAGCTGGAGCGCATGCTCCGCGACCCCAAGAACAGGGACCGCCGCGATCAGGTGTATTATGCCATGGGCAACATAGAGATGCTGAAGAACGACACCGTCAAGGCTCTCGAACTGTATGAAAGCGGCGCGCAGGACAACGGCAAGAGTTCTCCGGAAAAGGGAATACTGCTGCTGACCATGGCTGACCTGTACTGGGACATGGCCGATTACTCCAACGCAGGCAAATACTATTCCAAGGCGGTGGGCATGATAGGCTCCGGACACAAGGAATTCGAAACCGTCAAACAGCGCAGCACAGTTCTTGAAAGGCTCAATTCACATCTGGCCATGGTGAAGCTTCAGGACAGTCTGCAATGGCTGGCCACCCTCCCTGAAGAGCAAGTCTATCAGATAATAGACGATGCCATAGCCAGACTGATTCTTGAAGAGGAGCTTGAACAGCAGGGCGTCAGCAAGGCCGATGCCGATGCCGGCGGCGCGAAGGAAGAAGCGGGATCAGGAACCGGTGTCTGGTACTTCTACAACACCCGGGCCGTTGAACGCGGAAAGGCCGATTTCCAGCGGCAGTGGGGTGACCGCAAGCTTGAAGACGACTGGCGCCGCAGCAACAAGAGCGTGCTTGCGCAATATCCCGATGAGAACCGGCAGTCCGACACTTCAGGTGACGTTCCAATGTCCGACAGCACTGTCACGGACAATGGAGGTGTACAGGACTCCGTATCGGCCGACCCGCATTCCCGGGAATACCATCTCAGCAGGATTCCATATTCACAGGCGGCCTTGGAGGAATCGGACAAGAACATCACGCGCAACCTGTTTGCCGCAGGCGTAATATTCAAGGACGAGCTGAATGAACATTCCAGAGCGGAAGAACAGCTGTGGCGGATTGTCAACGACTATCCGGACTGCCGTGAGGCCGATGAAGCCCTTTATCAGCTGTTCCTCATGTATTTGCAGACTGACAGGAAAGGACAGGCGGAAGACTGCATCGGCATTCTGAAAAGCCGGTATCCGGACGGGCAGTACACCATTATGCTGACAGACAGCAGTTACATTGACAACGCCCGATATGGCCGTCACCGGGAAGATTCCATATACGCCATGACATATCAGGCATTCCGCGATGGGGACACAGCTCTCGTGAACCATGGCTGTCATGTATCGGAAACCCTGTATCCCATTGGCCTGAACCGCGCCAGATTCATGTTCCTTCATGCGGCCGTCCAGCTCCAGGCCGGTCATCTGGATACCTTCCTGGCCGAGCTGAAGGCACTGGTAGACAGATATCCCACCCAGGACATATCACAATATGCAGGTCTCATAGTGCAGGGAGTACAGGAAGGCAGGATACTCCAGTCGGGCAGCATGTTTTCAATCTGGGAACGTTCCGGCAATGAAGGCCAGATGCCCGACAGCCTGAAGCCGTCATTCGACAATGACCGGTTCCAGCCATACCTTTTCATACTCGCCTACCCCGAAGGAGGACTCAATGAAAACCAGCTGCTGTTTGAACTTGCCAACTACAACTTCAGCAGCTTCACCATGCGCAACTTCGACCTGACATTCTCAGACTTCCAGGGAATAGGCATGCTGACGGTGAGCGAATTCCTGAACTTTGACGAAGCATACACATACAGCCACAAGCTGTATTCCGATTCTGAGATGGCACAGAAGCTTGAAGGAATCAAAGCTCTTGTCATTTCCAGAAAGAATCTTGAACTCCTTCTGAAATATTACAGCTTCAATGACTGGCAGGAATATTACGAAGAGAATTTCCTGAACATACCGCAGTTTGAAATTGACGGGACCAGCCTGTACGAAGAACTGGAAGACATTCCTGAAATGGAGAATCAGGATGCCGAAGGTCAAGGCGAAACCGAAGAGAATCTGGAACCTGAGTCATGAGCAAGAACGGAACACTGTTATGGGTCGATGACGAAATCGACCTGCTGAGAGCCCACATACTGTTCCTTGAGAGCAAGGGCTACGAAGTCGATACTGTCACCAACGGGCACGATGCACTTGAGCTCTGCGCCGGAAAGGAATATGATCTGGTCCTGCTTGACGAGCACATGGTGGGCATGACCGGGCTGGAGACTCTGGCCCATATCAAGGAGAGCCACCCCGGGCTGCCAGTGGTAATGGTCACCAAGAGTGAAGAGGAGAACATCATGGACCAGGCCATCGGCTCAAAGATTGCCGATTATCTCATAAAGCCTGTCCACCCGAACCAGATTCTTCTGACATTGAAGAAGAACATACACAAGAACGACATAGTGACGGCCGAAACGAACCGCAGCTACCAGCAGAATTTCGGGCGTCTGAACATGCAGATAAACGACTCCCTGACAGCGCAGGACTGGATTGAGGCATACCGGCAGCTGGTTTTCTGGGAGCTGGAGCTAAAAGAAGCCGACAGCAGCATGCACGAAATGCTTGCCCAACAGAAGGCCGATGCAAACGCAGCCTTCTGCAAGTTCATAAAACGCAATTACACGGACTGGATGCAGGACAGGACCGAAAGGCCGGTAATGAGCCATGACCTGTTCAGAAAATACATATTCCCTTCGCTCGATGCCGGTGAAAAATCTTTCCTTATAGTCATGGACAACTTCCGTTATGACCAGTGGAAAGTGCTTTCCGCCGAGCTGTCCGGGCTGTTTTCCTTTGACGAACAGCTCTATTACAGCATTCTGCCGACAGCCACCCAATACTCCAGAAACGCCATCTTCTCCGGGCTTATGCCCGACATGATAAGCCGTATGTTCCCTGACCTGTGGGTCGATGAGGATTCACCCGAAGGCAAGAACCTGAACGAAGAGCCGCTCATCAGGACTCACATTGAGCGTTACCGCCGCAAGGACAGCTTCTCGTACAGCAAGATCAACGATTCCGCTGCCGCCGAAAAACTTCTCGGACAGATCAACAACATGCTGGGCAATGACCTGAACGTGATTGTCATCAATTTCATTGACATACTGTCACACGCAAAGACCGACTCGCGCATGATGCGTGAACTGGCTCAGGACGAGGCCGCATACCGCAGCCTCATTCTGTCATGGTTCCGCAATTCCTCCATGAGAGACCTGGCCCGCGCCCTGGCTGCGACCGGACGCAAGGTATTCATTACCACAGACCACGGCAGCATCAGGGTTACGCACCCCCTGAAGATTGCCGGTGACCAGTCAACCAACACCAATCTGCGCTACAAGCTGGGACGCAGCCTGGCGTTCAACCCCAAGGAAGTGTACGAGATTCAGGACCCCCGCAAGGCACATCTCCCGCAGCCGAACCTGAGTACTGAATACATTTTCTGCACAGGAAACGATTATTTCGTATATCAGAACAATTATAACAGCTACGCACAGTTCTACAAGGACACTTTCCAGCATGGGGGAATCTCCATGGAGGAAATGATAGTTCCGTTCATCACAATGCAACCCAAACACAGACAATAGAATATGACAACACTTACAATAAAGGATACGGATACAATTTCCGAAACCGCAAGGCAGTTCATGGAACTTATGGGCGATGACACCGTCTTTGCCTTCTATGGCAAGATGGGTGCAGGAAAGACCACTTTCATAAAGGCTCTCTGCAAGGAGCTTGGAGTTGAAGACGAAGTCAATTCCCCCACTTTCGCCATAATCAACGAGTACCGCTCGGCCACCACAGCCGAACTGATCTACCACTTTGACTTCTATCGCATAAAGAAGCTGGACGAAGTCTATGACCTTGGCTATGAGGACTACTTCTACAGCGGTGCCCTGTGCTTCATAGAATGGCCGGAGCTTATTGAGGAACTTCTCCCTGCCGACGCAAAAAAAGTGTCCATCACCGAAAACGGTGATGGAACACGTACCATAAGCTTCTGAGTGCCGTCAGACACCCGTCAGCACGTCATTCCTCTTCAAGAGAATCAACGTAGTCAGCCTCGGCCTGTACAATGAGCATGATTTCGTCGGCCGGGAAAGACCCCATTTTGTCATGCTTTGCCTCCTTGACAATATATGACACAAGAGCGTCGTTGTCAATATTGACAAAACCGTCCTTGTCCGGTTCCTGATCCAGGACACCGCTTTGGACGAACCAGTCGTTGATTACATCAAGAATATAGTACAGCGTATCCTCCGGATACTTCTCCTTGAGTTCCTGAGGCAGGGCATTCTGAATGAACTCGACGGTTTTCTGATCGTCGATATCGTCTTCAAGGAATTCGTCTTCGGCCATAGCTGCAATCAGAGAAGTGAATTGATCTTTTCCTCGTAAACGTTCTTTCCTGCAACGCCTACCAGACGGTCAGCCTCCTGTCCGCCCTTCAGGAACACGACAGTGGGAACGTTCATTATTCCGAACTTTTCAGTCAGTTCAACGTTCTCTTCAATGTCACACTTGCCGACAATGACCTTGCCGTCATACTGTGCAGCCAGTTCCTCAATGACGGGAGCCAGACGTCTGCAGGGTCCGCACCACGTTGCCCAGAAGTCAATTACCACGGGCTGGCCTGAATTGGCCAGAGATTCGAAATTCTGTTCCGTAATTTCAATTTCCATAGTTGTATGATTTGATTATTGATTGAATTTCAGCTGAAGGTTCCTTGTCTTCTCAAGATAATCTATGATTTCACATGTAACCTCAATCTTTCTTGAAGCCGATGCCAGCACAACCCTGCTGTCATCGGTCAGGTCCGTAATCTCGAACTTCAGCATGACGCCGCCCGGTTTCATTGTGAGCGTATCCAGGTCACTCACAAATTCCTTGTCAAGGACTGAAAGCGGCAGACACACCGTCATGCTGTGAATGGCACTCTCCTTGACATCCTGAAGCAGTTCAATTGAAGATATGTTCAAGTCAATGCGGTCAGGAATGTAACGGCTGGCCTGACACATGCCCTTTATGAAAAGGAAATTGCCGACCACCATCATATTGCGCCACTTGAGCCAGTTCTCGCCGAAGAAGGCCAGTTCGTGCGAACCGGTAAAGTCCTCGACCTTGGCAAAGCCGCACGGCTTGCCGTTCTTCATGCGCGACTCCCTCATTGCTATCACAATGCCGCCGAATGTCAGTTCGCGATTTACCAGTTTTTCGCGTTCCGCCAGCTGAGCCATGCCCACATTGCACACGTGCTCAAGTATCACGCGGTATTCGTCAAGCGGATGGGCCGATATGTAAATGCCCACCAGTTCCTTTTCGCGGTTAAGCCTGTCAATGGCAGACCATTCGGGAGCATCGGGAATAATCGGAGTGGAAACGCATTCGTTCATTCCCATATCGCCGAACAGCGAGAACTGTGACTCGTTCCTGTCAGTCTGGAAGCGCGTGCCGTAACGGACAAGGACATCGGCAAAGGTATCACTCTTGCCGCACGGCTCCATGAACTGTTCGCGCCTGATTTCCTTGAAACTGTCAAAGGCGCCGGCCAGAGCCAGACACTCTATGTTCTTTCTGTTGCAGGCGCTCAGGTTGACGCGCTGCACAAAATCGAAAATATCCTTGAAAGGACCCTTCTGACGCTCCTCGATGATAGACTGCACGGCATTCTCGCCCACGCCCTTCACGGCAACCAGGCCGAAGCGTATGTCGCCTGCCGCATTCACGCTGAACTTACGCAGGCTCTCGTTCACATCGGGCCCCAGGACCTTGATTCCCATGGCCTTGCACTCGTCCATGAGCTTGGTTATTTCGGTAATGTCCGAAAGGTTGCGGCTCAGGTTGGCGGCCATGTACTGCGACGGGTAGTTGGCCTTGAGGTACGCAGTCTGATATGCCACCCACGAATAGCACGTGGCATGGCTCTTGTTGAATGCGTACGATGCGAACTTCTCCCAGTCGGCCCATATCTTTTCAAGCACCTTTTCATCGTGGCCGTTGGCCTTTCCACCCTCAATGAACTTGGGCTTCAGATGGTCCAGCTTGTCTTTGAGCTTCTTACCCATGGCCTTGCGCAGAGTGTCGCTCTCACCTCGGGTGAAATTGGCCAGCAGACGTGACAGAAGCATGACCTGCTCCTGATATACCGTAATTCCGTAAGTATCCTTCAGGTACTTCTCCATGCACGGAATATCGTACTCTATTGGCTTGCGGCCCAGCTTGCGGTCAATGAAGTCCGGGATGTAATCCATAGGTCCCGGACGGTACAGGGCATTCATGGCTATGAGGTCCTCGAACACGCCGGGCTGAAGTTCTCGCAGATATTTCTGCATTCCGGGCGATTCAAACTGGAACGTGCCTATGGTGCGGCCTTCGCAGTACAGCTGAAAGGTCTTGGGGTCGTCTATGGGAATAGTGTCGATGTCAAGGTCAAAGCCAAGACTCACGCGGATGTTCTCCTGAGCCTCCTTGATTATGGACAGAGTCTTCAGACCAAGGAAGTCCATCTTGATAAGGCCGGTGTCCTCAATCACGCTGCCCTCATACTGAGTGACCAGCAGGCGTGCTCCCGAGTCCTTGTCAACGGCTGTCGATACTGGAACCCAGTCCGTAACATCGTCACGGCAGATAATGGTGCCGCAGGCATGGACGCCGGTACCGCGCACGTTGCCTTCCAGCATTCGTGCAAACTGTATGGTCTGACGTATTTTCGGGTCTTCAGATACGGCGGCCTGTTGCAGCTCCGGAACGCAGTCCAGGACATTGGTCAGGTTCATTTTGCGTGCACTGCCGTCAGGCTTGTCGGGCAGACGGTCCGGAATGGCCTTGCAGAGAGCGTTCGAAATGTCCAGCGGCACCTTGAGCACACGTGCCACATCCTTGATGGCCATCTTCGTGGCCATGGAACCGTAGGTTATGATATGCGCAACCTTTTCGGCACCGTACTTGTCAGTCACCCACTGGAGCACGCGGCCGCGGCCGTCATCATCGAAATCGACATCTATATCGGGCAGCGAAATGCGGTCTGGGTTCAGGAAACGCTCAAACAGCAGGTCATACTTGATAGGGTCTATCTGAGTGATTCCCAAGCAGTACGCTACGGCTGAACCTGCTGCCGATCCTCGCCCCGGTCCTACAGAAACGCCCAGTTCGTTCCTTGCCGCATTGATGAAGTCCTGCACAATAAGGAAGTAACCTGGGAAACCCATAGTTTTCATAATGTGCAGTTCAAATACCAGCTGTTCCTTCACGCTGTCGGGAATCGGGTCGCCGTATCTCACCTTGGCGCCTTCGAAAGTCAGCTTTGCCAGATAATCGGCCTCAAGCTTAATACGGTAAAGCTTGTCATAACCGCCAAGCTTCTTTATTTTCTTTTCTGCATCGGCCTGCTCCATCACCACCTCACCATGTTCGTTGCGGGTGAACTCGTTGAAAAGATCCTCTTCGGTCAGGCGTTTGCGGTATTCATCTTCAGTGCCGAAATCCTCCGGAATGGCGAAGTTTGGCATAATGGGTGCATGGTTTATGGAATATTCCTCGACCTTGTCAAGAATCTCCACCGTATTGTCAAGACATTCAGGCACATCGGCAAAGACCTCATTCATTTCGGCCGTTGTCTTGAACCACTCCTGCTTGGTGTAGCGCATCAGGTTCGGGTCGTCCGGATCACGGCCTGTCGAAAGACATATGAGCAGTTCGTGAGCATCGGCATTCTCCTGGTCAAGGAAATGGACGTCGTTAGTGCATATCGTCTTTATTCCGTGCTTCTTTGCCAGCTCGAGAAGCTTCTCATTCACGGCAACCTGCAGCGGGTACGTTTCATGGTTGGCTTTTTCGACAGTCGCCTTGTGCCGCTGCAGCTCAAGATAATAGTCGTCACCGAACAGGTTGTGATACCACTCTATCGTCTTTTCGGCACGCTCAATGTCTCCTGCCGTTATTGCGCGCGGCACCTCTCCGCCAAGACAGGCAGAACAGCATATTATGCCCTCGTGATACTTTTCGATGTCATACCGGTCAGTACGCGGATGGGAATAGAATCCCTCCGTCCAGGCGTGCGAAACGATCTTAATCAGATTATGATAGCCCTTTTCGTTCTTTGCCAGCAGAATCAGATGGTAATTCGCACCGTCAAGCTGTTTGCTTTCACTCTGCTCCCTGTGGCGCGGAGCGACATAGACCTCGCAGCCTATGATGGGCTTGAAATGCTGTCCTTTCTCCTCCAGCTTTCCGTTCACCTTGTCGCAGTAGTTCTTGAACTCCTTGATGCCCATCATGTTGCCATGATCGGTTATGGCAACACCCCGCATTCCATCGGCTATGGCCTTGTCGACCAGCTTCTGGATATTGGTCTGTCCGTCCAGCAGGGAATACTGGGTATGGACGTGCAGATGGACGAAATCATGCATACTCTTTTCCGGAGTCGAAAAACTCTTTAAAGGTACTCTTCACAATCGGTTCACGCAAGAGTACTAAGCGACAAAAGTTTTCAACAAGAGGAACTTTCCGATGTCATGTCGGGACAGAGCACGCCAAGTGAAGATTCATGTCAAAAACTATAAAAGAATGGTGCAGTATATCCAATTATTATCCATACCTTTGGAGGACGATTGAAAAAGCAGAGCAGGAAAGTGACCGACCGCAGCAACAGACATACAGGAATCAACCCGGAAGGAAAGGGCACGCTCCTTTTGGCCGCAGTTGCATTCATTGCTGTCAATCTCGTACTGTTCTGCAGTCCCCTGTACGGCTGGTGGGCGTATCCCGTTCTCGCCGTCACATTGTTCATCATGTCCTTTTTCTTCTATTTCTTCCGCAATCCCGTACGCAAGTTCCCGATGGAAGACAAGCAGGGCGTGGTCGTGTCGCCGGCCGACGGCACCATCGTCACGGTGGAGGAAGTTGACGAGCCCGACCATTTCGGTGACCGGCGCATTATGATATCCGTATTCATGAGCGTCTTCAGCGTACATGCCAACTGGTATCCCGTGAACGGCCGTATCATCAAGGTAGAACATCAGGACGGAAACTTCCATGCAGCCTTCAAGCCGAAGGCCAGCACGGAGAACGAACGTTCGCTGGTTGTAATAGAGACTCCGGAAGGCCACCATGTCATGATGCGTCAGATTGCCGGTGCCCTTGCACGCCGTGTCGTCACCTATTCCAACCCGGGTGACACATGCAGTCTGGACAGCCACATGGGTTTCATCAAATTCGGTTCGAGAGTCGATGTGTATCTGCCGCTTGGCAGCCTGGTCTGCGTCAAAGTAGGCCAGAAGGTCAGCGGAGACCTGACAATTCTGGCAAAATTGCCGAATCAGGAAAAAGTCTGATCTGAAATGGCCAACCGCATTACAAAGCATATCCCCAACACCCTTACCTGCTGCAACCTTCTTTCCGGCTGCATGGCTGTCATTGCAGCATTCGGAAGTGACCCGTGGGGCACCCTTCTATGGGTAGTTGCAGGAGCCGCCTTCGATTTTCTTGACGGTTTTTCAGCACGTCTGCTCAAGGCATATTCGCCGCTCGGCAAGGAGCTTGACTCGCTGGCCGACCTCATAACATTCGGTCTTTCACCTGCAGTTTTGTGCTGGAGAATGCTTCAGGGATACTCCTATGCGTGCGGATGCATGGCTGCCGTCTTCCCTTACATTGCATTCATCCTGGCTGCCTTCGCGGCCATCAGACTGGCAAAATTCAACATCGATGACCGGCAGACGACATCGTTCCGCGGTCTTGCAGTCCCGGCCAATGCACTTTTCTGGTGCGGTCTGTTCCAACTGGACTTTTCAGGCATTGTCTGGGCCCCCTATGTCATCGGAGTGCTCGCCGTTGCCTTTGCCTTCCTCATGATCAGCGACATACCCATGTTCTCGTTCAAGTTCAAGAGCCTGGACTGGCAGCAGAACAAGGTACGCTTCATATTCCTTGGCGGAGCAGCCGTCATCATTGTGCTTGCCGGGATTTTCTGTGACGGCAGCGTACCGGCACGCAAAGGCCTCTGGCTGGTCATGCTCTGGTACATGTTCCTTTCGCTGCTGACAAAAGGTCAGTTCTGATACCAGGGCACGTTATTTGCCCCTTATTCCATAGAAAAACAAATCTCAGACAAGGTAATGATAGCATCCATATTTTTCATACTGCTGGCAGTCTTCATAATTGTACTGTCCCTGTTCAGCAATCTGCTGATAACCATCCTGGACTGGCTGGCACGCCCGTTCAGAAGAAGGACTCCGGACAGCAACAGCAGCCGCGACGGCGGGACGCACCGGACCACCGTCCACACACGCAGCGACAGAAAGAAAAAGATAATAGACAGCGACGACGGGGAATACGTCGATTTTGAAGAATTATAGCAACAGGCTGTCTTACGCGTGGACCAGAGTACCTATGGGCTCGCCTTCCATAACCTTTTTCAGATTACCCGGGACATCCATATTGAACACATAGATTGACAGGCCGTTTTCCTTGCACATGGTGGTGGCGGTCAAGTCCATGACCTTGAGGTTCCTGTTGTAGATTTCATCGAAGGTGATTTCCTGGAACTTGACGGCTGACGGATCCTTTTCAGGGTCGGCCGTATAGACGCCGTCAACACGGGTGCCCTTCAGCATGACATCGGCCTCTATTTCAATGCCGCGAAGCGACGAACCGGTATCGGTCGTGAAGTACGGATTTCCCGTTCCGCCTACCATAATGGCAACCTTGCCCTGCTCCATGGCATCAATGGCTTTCCACTTGGTATAAAGCTCGCCTATAGGTTCCATGCGTATGGCTGTAAGCACAGTGTTCGGGCAGCCTGCAGCTGTAAGAGCCGAACTGAGTCCAAGTCCGTTTATTGTTGTGGCAAGCATGCCCATCTGGTCTCCCTTTACACGGTCAAAACCTTTTCCTGCACCCTTAAGACCACGGAAAATGTTACCGCCGCCTATAACGATGCCTATCTGGACACCCATGTCGCTTATCTCCTTGATCTGCTGTGCATACTCGGCCAGACGCTTTTCGTCAATGCCGTATTTCTGTTCTCCCATGAGGCTCTCGCCGCTAAGCTTGAGCAATATTCTTTTGAAACGTGCCATTGTCTGTATTTGTTTATGCAAAAGTAATCATTTATTTACTGGAATGACGAACTGAACCTGCTTGAATTCATAGGTCCGGTGTTCCCCTCCGTCAGTTTCAAGTACCAGACAACCGTTCGGTTCAACATGGCTGATACTTGCCGAAAACTCGCCCTGTGCATCACGGAAGCGGTGTATTCCATTCTTTCTGTACATACGTTCATGGTACATGGCATCTATCTTGCGCATGCCGCTTTCCGTACTCTGCTCCATATAATGGACAAAGCGGTCCACAATTGACTGCAGCAAAGGCTCAAGTTCAAACTCGTGACCGGCGACAGCCGCCATTGAAACCGGATTCGGCGCATCGCCTTCAAAAACAGTCTGATTGACATCGAGTCCTACACCTGCCACCGTGTGCTGTATGCGACGGCCCATAATGGAATGCTCTATAAGTATTCCGGCCATCTTGAAGTCTTTCCAATATATGTCATTGGGCCACTTCACGCTGACATGCTGTCCGAGTCCGGCTCCCAGACATTCATACACGCAGTCACTCACGGCCAGTGCAATGGCCTGCGAAATGAAGAACTGGCGTGACACATCGACAGCCGACGGGTGCGCCAGTATGCTGAACAGAAGGTTCTTTCCAGGCTGCGATTCCCACGTATTACCGCGCTGCCCACGTCCTGCAGTCTGGAATCCGGCCACCGCAACCTCCATGTTGAATTCGGGATCGCCTCCGTTCAGCCCGGTCAGATATGTATTGGTCGAAGTTATGCTGTCCGACCTGTGCCATTTTATTCTCATTTCACACACTCGACAGGTGGGAAAAAGGCATCTTCGATATGCTGTACCGATACCTGCCCACCGTTTTCGGTTATCGCCACTATGTCAAAACGAACATCCAGGTCAAGGCGTCTGCGGCGGATGTATGCATCGGCCGCCATCACGGTACGGATAATTTTACGTTCATCGACAGCATCCTCCGGATTGCCGAAACACGCACTTCCACGGGTCTTGACTTCGACCACGACAAGTGTGTCTCCGCTGCGCGCAACCAGATCAAGTTCCTTATGACCGCACCGCCAGTTGCGGTCCAGTACCGTGTAACCTTTGCTTTCCAGATATTCGGCCGCCAGCAATTCGCCGCTACGGCCCAGAATGTTGTGTTCTGCCATGTGTTTGACAAAAATAATCATTACCTTCGTGCTGGACAATGACTATGCAGAAAAAAGAAACACAGGCAAGAACAGACAGGTATTCCTTTCTGGTAAACAGCGAGGAGAAGAACCTCATTGAGAGCTACCTGAAGAAGTACGGCATCGAGAACCACAGCCGCTGGATGCGTGAGACGCTCGTCTCATTCATACTGAAGAATCTTGACCAGGACTATCCCACCCTGTTCAACGAACAGGAAATGCGCCGTTGACATGGAAGCCGGAGAGCAGGACAGCAGGTTCATGAAGATGGCCATGGACGAAGCCCGGGCCGCCTGTGACGCCGGAGAGATTCCGGTCGGAGCGGTCGTGGTATGCAAAGGCCAGGTCATTGCCCGTACCCACAACCTTACCGAGACCCTCACCGATGTGACAGCGCACGCCGAAATGCAGGCCATAACCGCGGCAGCGTCATGGCTGGGCGGCAAATACCTTGACCAATGCACGCTGTACGTGACGCTCGAGCCCTGTGTCATGTGTGCCGGAGCCATAGGCTGGTCACAGCTGGGACGCCTGGTCTACGGGGCATCGGACCCGAAACGCGGCTACACGCAGTATGCTCCGGCCGCCCTCCATCCCAAGACGGCTGTCACAAAAGGAATCATGGCCGATGAGGCCGAGTCCATGCTCAAGGAGTTCTTCAAGTCCAGACGTTAGAACTTGCGGTACTTGCCCTGGTCCATGTCTTCCAGAATGGACAGATAGCTGTTGTAGCGTGAAATGTGTATCGAGCCCTGCTCCACAGCCTCCAGAACGGCACAGCCAGGTTCGCAGGTATGGGTGCAGTCCTGATAGCGGCACTTGGACTGCGCCTTGAAAATTTCCGGGAAATAGTGGCTCACCTCGTGCAGCTCCATGTCAAAGGTTCCGAAGCCCTTCACGCCCGGGCTGTCAATGATCCAGCCCCCGTCAGGCAGCTGGAACATCTCGGAAAACGTCGTGGTGTGCATGCCCGTATCGTGCTTTTCGGATACGGCAGCCGTACGCTGCTGAAGATCGGGAATGAGGCGGTTCACAAGCGTGCTCTTGCCCACTCCGGAATTGCCGGAAAGAAGTGTTACCTTACCTTTCAGCAGGGCCGATATTTCATCAACGCTGCCGTGCAGACAGTCACATGCAATGCAGTCATAACCTATGCTGCGGTAAATCTCCATCCATTCCTGTGCGACAGCCATGTCATGCCCGTCAAGCAGGTCCTGCTTGTTTATGACAATGGTAACCGGAATACGGTATGCATGGGCCGATGCAAGAAACCTGTCGATGAACACGGTTGACGTTTCCGGATGCGACACCGTGATTACGAGCAGGCACAAATCCAGATTGCAGGCCAGGATGTGCGACTGCTTGGAAAGATTTGAGGAACGCCGGACAATGTAGTTCCTGCGCTCCTCAATCTGTGTGATAAAGGCGGGGATGCCTTCCTGCGGCTGCTGGAATTCGACATAGTCACCGACAGCCACCGGGTTGGTGCTCTTTATGCCCTTTATACGGAATGTACCCTTGATGCGGCATTCCTGAACCGTGCCGTCACCGGTACGGACAAGATAACTGCTTCCCGTGCTCTTGATTACCAGACCGCGCATCAAACCGCATCAGATGGTCATGATTTCCTTTTCCTTTTCAGCGAAAAGTTCATCGGCCTTCTTTATGTATCTGTCATGCAGTTTCTGCAGCTTCTCTTCGGCATCCTTCTCGGCATCTTCGGGCAGACCGTCCTTGATGGCCTTCTTCAGCTGGTCAAGGGAATCGCGGCGGGTGTTGCGTATGGAAATCTTGCCGCTTTCGCTGGCCTTGCCGCTCTGCTTCACAAGTTCGCGACGGCGTTCCTCGGTGAGAGGCGGGATGACAAGACGGATAACCTCACCGTTGTTGCTCGGCATGATGCCCACAGGGGAATCGATGATAGCCTTTTCAATGGGTTTGATCATGTTCTTGTCCCATGGACGGATGGCAATGGTACGTGCATCTGGAGTAGAAAGTGCCGAAACGTTGTTCAGAGGCACTGCCTGACCGTATGAATCGACACGGATATCATCCAGAATACGGATATTGGCCTTGCCGGCACGTATGTGTGCGAATTCGTCTTCAAGGTGCATGATGGCCATTTCCATCATCTCTTCGGCGTCGCCGAGGCATTTGTTTACGTCTAGCATATAGTGTCTGTTTGTATCTTTTTGGCGAAGATAGGCAATTTTGGTTGATATTGAAAAAAATAGCACTATATTTGCAGTAATGTACAGGGTACTGTATGCCTATGGACGCCCGGATAATGAATCAGCTCAAGCCTTTGAGTCCCATCACACTGGCTCAGATGGAATCCGTCCGGCTCATGAACCGTACTGACAGCAAGTTCATTGCCTGTTCGGAACAGTTGTCCGCCCTGCTTGGAATGGTCAGTCGTGACTATCTGGTGCAGGAAATTGAAGGCAGCCGTGTGGCATCGTACAGGACCATGTATCTTGACGACGTAGACCTGACCATGTACATGCTTCATCATGGCGGACGTCAGCCACGTCAGAAAGTGCGCGTACGCAGTTACGTTGACAGCGGCCTGGACTTTTTCGAGGTCAAAATCAAGAACAACCACGGACGCACAAAGAAAAAGCGCATGCAGTTGGCCGGAGACGGTGCATGGAGGGTGAATGAAGCCGGTGAATTCCTGACCAGGCACGCCCTGCTGCCCATTCCGCTTGACAGCATGGAACCACGCATATCGAACAGTTTCAGGCGCATAACCCTGGTCAACAGGGAACGGACCGAAAGACTGACAATAGATACGGACCTGAGTTTCCATAATGAGACATCAGGCATTGACAGGGAAATGGAAAACCTGGTCATCATTGAAGTAAAAAGGGACGGAAACACCCCGTCACCCGTTTTGGACATGCTTCGTGAGCTCAGAATCCTTCCAAGCGGATTCAGTAAGTACTGCATTGGAATGGCACTCACGGAACCCGGCATAAAACGGGGAAACTTCAAGGAAAGGCTGGTAAGAATAGACAAGCTGACACGGCAATGACATTGAACACATCAGTCCTCCTGGCTGGAATAGGCCAGATGCTGTCAACGGTGCAGGAAGAAGCGGATTTTCTTGCCGATGACGGTGCAGGCATACTGGCAAGCGTGGGCACCACGCCGTTCTGGCCGGTGTGGCCCAGCGTCTGGGAAATGCTCATAAGACTTGCACTGAACATAGTGACAATCGGCATAATAGTCCATGCCTTCTACTATCCCAAAGCAAAGAGGCGCGACTACTATTTCACCTTCTCCATAATCGGGGTCAGCATATTCATGCTCATCTACCTTATGGGCGGGATCAAGCTCAAGATAGGCTTCGCCCTTGGTCTGTTCGCAATATTCGGAATCATAAAATACCGTACCGAGCAGGTCCCGATACGCGAAATGACCTATATGTTCGTCATAATTGCCGTTGCGGCAATCAACGGACTTGCAACAGCGGTCAGCTACTTTGAACTCATTGTCACCAACCTGATTTTCATTACGGCTCTGGCCGTATGCGAAAACACCCGATGGATGAAGCATGTGCCCAGCAAGCTCATAAAATATGACAACATCAAGCTCATAGCCCACGGCCGTGAAGACGAGCTGAAGGCCGATCTGGAGAAGCGTCTTGGCCTGAAGATAATACGCATCGAAACAGGCAATGTCGATTTTCTTAAGGACTCGGCCATCATCAAGATATACTACGAACCCGTCATGGACGAATTCGGAACGATAGACAATATTAACAAACCCTGTAAATTGAAGTAACTATGCGACTAACAACCAAACTTGCGCTTTGCGCTCTGACATTCATTTCCGCCACACCTGCATCGGCTCGCGAAATCGGTTTTTGGACATCGGCCAGTGCTGAAAAGGAAATAGGATACGGCATCGACGGTTCTTTCGGTGCTGAATACAGAACCATCGGGAACCACATTGACCGTTGGGGATTTGAACTTGATGCTGACCGGACAATCTGGACCAGCAGCGACAATGCCTTCAAGCTCGATGCCGGCATCGGCTACAAATACACCAGAAACCTTACCACAGCCAAAATCGTGTGGAAAAGCATTTCCGACTACAACTACCACAATTCCTACTGGCGCAACCGTAACCGTATAAGCCTCCAGGTGGCAGGCAAGTATGAACTCGACCGATGGGATTTCACACTCAGAGAACGTTATCAGTTCAACATTACCGGCAAGGCTTCATACATCATTGACAAGCACAGCAAGCCTACCACCAGCCAGGACTTCATTATCGGCCACAAGGAAAAGAGCAAGGAGTCTGAAAAGGAACATTTTGCAAGGACCCAGCTGGGTGCAGCATACGACATTGCGAACTGCAAGTTTGACCCCTTTGCAAAATTTGAGCTGTTCAATGCCCTGAGCAACGGCATGAAGCTCGAGAAGACCAAGTTCACCCTTGGATGCGACTGGAAAATCACAAAGGGCCAGGCTCTTGAAGGTGCCATGGTTTTCCAGAACCGTGCAGCCGACGGAGAGCCTGCAGGTTTTGCTGTAAGTTTCTCGTACAAGTACAAGTTCTGACAACACAAAGAACCTTCCGTCCGGTTCAGGCAACGTCATGAGAAAACTGGCATCGGCCATATTCGCAATCTGCATAGCCTTCACATTTGTCAAGGCTCAGGATTCCATTGCAGTCAGTCCGACAGAAAAGCCTGTCTCTGACAGCTATGCAGCCGAACGCATAAACCAGCTTGAACAGAACGGCAGTGATACCGGAAAAGAGCAGAAGGTCAAGGTTCTTGACGGACACATTGAGTACAGCTCGCACAACGCCAGCGCCACGGTGTCGGGTTCGGAAGGAGAAACCGTAACCATATACAACCTGAGCGGCAAGGCTGTCCTCGAAAAGAAGATAGATTCTGACAGTCTTGAAATAAGCCTCTCAAGCCTTGGAAAGGGAGTCTACCTGTTGAGACTGGGCGCCAGGACCGCCAAGATTGTCCTTTGACAACAGACTTTCGGACACAGCCGTCCCGCAAAGCAGACCGCCTGCCATGCGGGACGGTTTCATTATGGAGCCCGTGAATTTGGAAAATAACTCCAAAATCCTTTGCAAATCCGACCAAGCAAGTTAACTTTGCACCCGCTTAACGGCAAAAACAAGGTAGATCCGCTAGCTCAGCAGGTAGAGCACATCCCTTTTAAGGATGGGGTCTCGGGTTCGAACCCCGAGCGGATCACCAGACATCGCCTCCACAGTACCCTGTGGGGGCGATAATTTTTTCGAAATCTGCAAAAAGTACCAACAAAGTACCAACACCCTTAATGTCTATTGACCTTTATTGGTCTCTAAAAAGGAAGACCGGCACCCCTCAAAAAAGAGGAGCACCGGCCCATTAGCAATTCTAAAATTCAGCACTTGCGTACCGATTTTGTGTAAAGGTAAGGTCTTTCGTTTGATTAAAAACAGATCAAACTTCAAAATTTTTATCCCCATCCTAAATTTATACTCCATTATATCCCATTGGTCCAAACTCCCCCGAACCATCCGGACCACCCATCACATTTTTCCTCCCGCCTCGTAAACCACTCCAGAAACCCATTGTAAACACGTTACAAATTGATTATCTTTGTGCATCCACCTGATTCAAACTGCTTTTTTGATACGTACCATCTGCTGGGCTTGAACACTGCACGTACAATACCCTGGTATGTTGCAAGGACATAATCAGCTTGTTTGGCTCGGTTGCCATTCAACTTCCAATACTTTCTTGTGGCCTCATATTTGTTGTCCCTGGTGCCATAACTGTCAACATCAACATGGTTATAAGTCTTGTTGATATTGATGCAGATTAGTCTGTCAGTTAAACCTAGAACTATTTCGGCACAGTCGTACAAAGTGTTTATCTCCTCAATGGTTTTTACACCCTTGTCCCATTGATGATGCCCGCTCTGGATATTCGTAAGCACAGATTCCAGATTGAATTGATTGTAGGTTAATACATCAATAAGAACAGATTCTACAAGTAAAGCTTCATCTTTAGTCATTCCATGACGTATGATGTAATATTTGACGCTCAGATTGGCTTTAATGACATCACGGATGGTATTCAATTTCAAACTGTCTGCACTTTCATCCAATGCATTTATTGCGTGTTGGAACACACGGTTGCCCTGTCCTTTGCCAACATAAAAAATCTTGTTGTCACGCGGGTCAACCAGACAATACACATAGCACTGTAGCGCTTCTATTACAGATTGTTTGAATTCCATATTGGTAGTTTTCAAATGCGGTTATCGGTTGTAAAGATACAGTTTTTGCCTGGATAGTATCAACTAAGGATAAAGTGTAAAATACGGCAGTTTTTTATACCTTTGAAAACAAAACCTACATACTGCCCATCTTAATGAGAATTATAGGACTATACATATCTCTGACATTGCTATTGCTATGTTCCTGTAAGGGGCATCAGCAAATCACAAACTTTGATCCTGAAGCACTCTGTACAACGGTGTCAGAGATAGATTCCATAAACAACGTCTACGCAGAACAAATTGCAGGTTGGGAAACAACAAAGCCAGACTCGGAACAGTCTATTCGTGACATAATGGAAATGACGGCCAGCACCTGGAGCCAGTTCGTAAAGTACATCCATAAGCAGCAGTTTAAAAAGGCAGCCCAATTCATTCAGGAACCTATTAATCATCAAAGTCTAATTGTACATTTGTGTGATTTTGAACTACGTACCAATTTCATCATTGATGTAGAAAGTAGTCTGTTACTGGAGTATCAGGAAGACAAATACTATTCCACTTATGCTGATTGGCTATTTCACGAAGTCCAAACTGAAATGGAGTACAACGGCATCTTATATGGCCAGCCACATAATGTAACAGAGACCTTTCCCAAACTTGTTTCGTGTTATGGCAACGTACTCGCTTCAGCAGGCCGTCTGGATCTTGCTCTGGAGTTGGTACCAATATATAACCTGGCCAATGAATATTTCTACCCGGATGATGAATTGTGGACCAAGTACGAGAAAGCCTTTTTTGAGAATACAGTATATCATCTGGCTGGAGATGCCACTACTGCCGATTCTATCCTGATGGACTTCCGGGACAATGTTGCGCCTGAATACGGAGCCCGAGGCAAAGATGCGGCAAAGGACGTGGATGAAATAATAGCATATTGGAAAGAGAAAGAACATTTTGAAGGGTATAACAATTGACTATATTTGTAGCGGATTCACAAACTCTTAATAGATAAATTCTATGGGAGAGAAAAGGCGTCATGTATTAATAGATAAAACAGGTCGTGAAATATTTAGTGCCAATAGTTTCTTAGGCTTTATAGGAATGTTATTAGGTACAGTTTTGTTCGCATTTATCATTATTATGGTCATTGCTGGTATATTATGCGGCATTGGCAGTTTATTTAAATAATTTAAGTTTCGCAAGTTCTCAAACGGCCATTTTTAGCCGATAAATTTCACAA
>JAKSIR010000040.1 GCA_024398695.1 Bacteroidaceae bacterium
GAGGCTGTCGGCAACGACTTCGACAAGATTCAGCAGGTTGCCACCATATCGGCCAACAACGACTCTGAAATCGGTTCTCAGATTGCCGAGGCAATGAAGAAGGTTTCAAAGGACGGTGTCATCACCATCGAGGAAGCCAAGGGCCGCGAAACATACATTGACGTGGTTGAGGGAATGCAGTTTGACCGCGGTTATCTGTCATCGTACTTCGTGACCGATACCGAGAAGATGAACTGCGTGATGGAGAATCCTCTTATCCTTATTCATGACAAGAAGATTTCCAACCTGAAGGACCTGCTTCCAATTCTGGAACCTGCAGTCCAGAGCGGCCGTCCTCTGCTCATAATTGCCGAGGATGTCGATTCTGAGGCTCTGACCACTCTGGTCGTGAACCGTCTGCGTTCGGGTCTGAAGATTGCAGCCGTCAAGGCTCCGGGCTTCGGCGACCGCCGCAAGGAGATGCTTGAGGATATCGCCGTACTTACCGGCGGCTTTGTAATAAGCGAAGAGCGTGGCGTCAAGCTGGAACAGGCTACAATGGAAATGCTCGGTACAGCCGAGAAGGTTACAATCACCAAGGACAACACCACCATTGTCAACGGCAAGGGTGAAAAGAACAAGATTGCAGACCGCGTTGCCCAGATCAAGGCCCAGATCAAGACCACTACCAGCGACTACGACAAGGAGAAGCTCCAGGAGCGTCTTGCCAAGCTGTCAGGCGGTGTTGCCGTAATCAAGGTAGGTGCTCCGAGCGAGGTTGAGATGAAGGAAAAGAAGGACCGCGTTGACGATGCCCTGTGCGCAACACGCGCTGCCATTGAAGAGGGTATCGTTGCAGGTGGCGGTGTCGCATATATCCGTGCCATCAAGGCTCTTGACAAGCTGAAGGGCGAGACTCCTGACGAACAGACAGGTATCCAGATTGTACGCCGTGCCATTGAAGAGCCTCTGCGTCAGATTGTGTTCAATGCAGGCAAGGAGGGTGCTGTGGTTGTACAGAAGGTTGCCGAAGGCAAGGGCGATTTCGGTTACAATGCACGCATGGACCGTTACGAAGACCTGAAGAAGGCCGGAGTGGTGGATCCTGCAAAGGTCACCCGCGTTGCTCTTGAGAACGCAGCTTCGATTGCAGGCATGTTCCTGACGACCGAATGCGTCATAGTCGAGAAGAAGGAAGACAAGCCTCTGCCTCCAATGAACCCCGGAATGGGCGGAATGGACGGAATGATGTAAACTGTCTGATTCCAATAACCTGAAAACCGGTCATTTCTGGCCGGTTTTCTGTTTTTTGTGAGTAACTTTGAAGCGTTATGATAAAACTTGCAATTCTGGCATCGGCCAACGGAACCAATGCACAGGCTATCATTGAAGCTGTGCGCGACGGCCGTCTTGACGCCGATGTCCGCGTAGTCCTGACCAACAAGGAAGATGCAGGGGTGATTTCCCGTGCACAGAAGTTTGGTATCCCCGTAGAAATAGTACCCTCGAAAGGGCATCGCAACCGTGCGGAATATGATGCGCTGGTGGTTGCGGCACTGGAAAAGTATGAAGTTGACACGATAGCCCTTGCCGGATGGATGAGGATATTGAGTGAAGTGTTCATTGATGCCTACAAGGGTCGCATCCTTAACCTGCATCCTGCACTGCTGCCCAGTTTCAAGGGCGCCACGGCAATTGCCGACGCATACAGTCATGGAGTGCGGATAACAGGCTGCTCCATTCATCTTGTGACGCTGGAACTCGATGCGGGTCCGGTAATTCTCCAGGCTGCCGTTCCCATTTCCGGCACGGTCGATGAACTGGAGAGCCAGATTCACCGTATGGAACACCGTATCTTCCCTCAGGCTCTGCAATGGTTCGCTGAAGGCAGGATAAGTGTACAGGACCGTCATGTCATTGTGGCTCCATCGGCTGCGAAGGTAAGGAAGACCGATTTTATTGAAGGGTGTCTGGTGTCACCGGCACTCGAAGAAAAAATATAATGATATGAGCAAGGAACAGTGTCCGTCACCGCATAACGCTGCAGCATACGGTGACATTGCAAAGACCGTACTCATGTGCGGAGATCCGCTGCGCGCCAGGTTTGTCGCCGAAACATTCCTGACCGACGCAGTGCAGTACAACAGCATTCGTGGCATGTACGGCTATACCGGCATGTACAAGGGCAAGCGTGTGTCGGTGCAGGGCCATGGCATGGGAATACCTTCAATAGGGATTTATTCCCACGAACTGTTCCACCATTATGACGTTGACCGCATAATAAGGTTCGGGACTGCCGGTGCTCTGACCGAGGACATGAATCTGGGAGACATGCTGTTCGCACAGGGTGCCTGCACTGATTCGAACTACGGCCATCAGTTCAACTTTCCCGCCCAGTTCGCTCCCATTGCCGATTTCGGAATGCTTGAAACAGCCGTCCGCATTGCACGCGAAAGACAGTTCCCGTTCAAGGTGGGCAACATTTATTCGGCCGATGTGTTCTATGACGAGTCGAACCGTCAGATGGACTGGGGCAAGTACGGTGTCAAGGCTGTTGAGATGGAGGCTGCCGGTCTGTACATCAACGCCGCTGCAGCGGGAAAGAAGGCTCTGACCATCTGTACGATATCTGACCAGCTGGTCAGAAAGGAATATGCCACGACTGAACAGCGCCAGTCAAGTTTCACCAACATGATGGAGGTGGCTCTTGAAACGGCGGTGACAGAATGATTGCAGGCCCGGATGCAGGCTACGCTTGAATACATAAGGACAGCACTGGCCGGCGTATATGACGGCGGCGAACTGGAGACGGTCTGCAGGTCTCTGTGTCTTGAACATCTTGGCATTCCGCAGACTGACTTCTGGCTGAAGGTCAGATTGGAACCTGATTCGCAGAGACAGGCGCGGCTTGATGCTGCGCTTGACCGTTTGAAACGGGGCGAGCCTCTTCAGTATGTGCTTGGTTTCACATTCTTCTGCGGACTGACTTTCAGTGTGGGGCCCGGTGTGCTGATTCCGCGTCCTGAGACTGCGGAACTGGTGGAGTGGGTGCGCTCGGCCTGTGCCGGCAGCAGCGGCAGCCTGCTCGATGTGGGCTGCGGCAGCGGATGCATATCGGTCACGCTTGCGTCTGAGCTCAGAAACTGGAAGGTGCAGGGCTGGGACATCAGCGATACGGCTCTGGAGACATCGGCCCGTAACGCAAAGGCCAACGGCGTGGATGTCAGGTTCGAAAGGCATGACATCCTTTCCCGGAGCGGTAAGGGCTGCCGTTTTGACGTGATTGTCAGCAATCCGCCGTATGTGACCTGCAGCGAAAGGAGCGGTATGGAAAGGAATGTCCTGGAATATGAACCGGAACTGGCCCTGTTCGTGCCGGACGACGATCCGCTTCTCTATTACAGGGCAATTGCAGATTTCGGACTTGACGCCCTGACACCGGGCGGACGTCTTTTCTTCGAGATAAATCCGCTGTTTGCCGTTGAAATGGAAGACATGCTGGCAGGACTGGGATATTGTGACATTGAGACGCGGACTGACATTTTCGGAAAACGGCGCATGATGAGCGCTCTGTTGAAGTGATGGAAAGCAGGGAATGGGATTACGATACGGGGCTGGCCAGGGCGCAGTCGTACTGTGCCGGAGCGGAGCATTGCAGCAGCGAAGTGGCTGCCATGCTGGAACGTCACGGGCTGTCTCGGGACAAGATATCCGGAATACTTGAAAGTCTGGCAAAGGACGGGTTCACGGACGAATCCAGATATGCCAGGGCATTCGTCAGTGACAAGATCCGTTTTGCCCGTTGGGGCAGGAGAAAGATAGGCCCGGCCCTCAAGATGAAGCACATTGACGGGGCCATCGTCAGTCAGGCTCTTGAAGACATTGACATGCAGGTATACATGGAGGTTCTTGAGAAGGTCGTAAGAGCCTGCTACCGTCAGGTCAAGGCTCCTGCCGGGTATGCCCGGAACATGAAGACGATGAAAAGCGCTGTTTCACGGGGCTTCGAGCCTGAGCTGGTCCGCAGGTTTCTGCCGAATGCCGGAGGTGAAGAACTCCCTGAGATTTTTGACAATACATTATGAGACTTTTCCGATCACTGACTGATTTTATTATGCCGCGTTACTGCAAGGTCTGCGGCAAGCGCCTCAATCTGGGCGAAGAGCATCTCTGTATGGGCTGCTTTGCATCCATGCCAGTCCTGGAATGGAATCCGGATGACGGTTTCAGTCCTGCAGAACGCATACTCCTGTCTGAAAGGCAGGTCCAGCGGGCGGCATCGGTCATCCAGTATGACAAGGACAGCAATTACAGGAAAATCATCTATCATCTGAAATACTACAATCATCCGGATGTCGGTGTATGGCTGTCTGCAATGGGAGCCGAAAAACTTGCCGGCCGGGGTTTCTTTGACGGTATTGACATTATCATCCCGGTGCCGCTCTCCAAGAGAAAAAAACGTCGTCGCGGCTATAACCAGAGCTCATATATAGCATACGGAATCAGGCAGGTTACAGGTCTGCCCGTCTACGAGGATATCATTATAAGGACAAAGAACAGGTCACGTCAGGCGGGTCTGGGCAGGTTCCAGCGCTGGAAGAATGCAACCGGGCTGTACAGCGTTGCGCGCCCCGAGTGTCTGAACGGCAAGCATGTGCTTCTTGTCGATGATGTCATGACCACCGGCGCAACTCTGTGCTCTGTCATCAAGGCATTGTGTGAGGCCAATTCCGGAGTCAGAGTCAGCGTGTTTACTCTGGCAATAGCAAACGGACAATAATCAATCCGGAAATTGATTAACTTTACAGCATGAACGGTTCTGACGAAGTCAAACATATAAAGATAGCTGACTTTGCGTACAGCCTTCCGGACGAGCGCATAGCCAAATTCCCGCTGCCTGAACGCGATTCATCCAAGCTGCTGGTATATGACCACGGCAAGGTTACGCACGATGTGTTCACACAGCTTCCGTCCTATCTGCCTAAGGGCGCGCTCATGGTATTCAACAATACCAAGGTCATTCAGGCGCGTCTTCATTTCAATAAGCCTGCCTGCGGCGGGCCGAAATCGACTGGTGCATTGATTGAGGTATTCCTGCTGGAACCGGCTGTTCCGAGCGACTATCAGATAATGTTCACACAGACAGAGCGCTGCAGCTGGTATTGTCTTATCGGTAATCTGAAACGCTGGAAAGCCGATGTGGTCACGCTGAGCACTACAGTCGAAATTGACGGCAGGACAGTTACACTGAAGGCAAGCCGCGGGCCTGTCCATGGTACAAGCCACAGGGTCGATTTCCGATGGGATGGCGGGGTGAGCTTCGCCCAGGTCCTCGAGGCCGCCGGTGAAATTCCCATCCCCCCGTATCTGAACCGCGAATCACAGGAAAGTGACAAGACAACATACCAGACTGTCTACTCCAAAATAAAGGGAAGCGTTGCGGCACCCACTGCCGGACTGCACTTTACCGAGCGTGTCCTGAAGGATCTTGACGCGCACGGGATAGACCGTGAAGAGGTCACGCTTCATGTGGGCGCCGGGACATTCCGTCCTGTCAAGAGCGAAGAGATATCGGACCACGAAATGCATACCGAATTCATAGCGGTTCGCCGTCGCACTATTGAAAAGCTTCTGGCACATGACTGCAAGGCCATAGCTGTCGGTACGACCAGCGTCCGCACTCTTGAAAGTCTGTATTACATCGGCGTCTATCTTGGCGCGCATCCGGATGCCACTGAGGAGGATATGCATGTGAAACAGTGGACTCCGTACGAGACCTGTCCTCAGGAAACGCCGGCACAGGCAATGCAGAACATTCTGGACTATCTGTACCGTCATGGACTCGATGTACTGAAAACCAGCACGCAGATCATAATCGCACCCGGATACAGGTACCATATCGTATGCCGGATGGTGACAAACTTCCATCAGCCGCAGAGCACGCTGCTGCTGCTGGTTTCAGCCTTTGTGAACGGAGACTGGAAAAAAATATACGAATATGCCCTGGCCAACGGTTTCCGTTTCCTGAGCTATGGCGATTCATCACTCCTTATTCCCTGATATGACCAGCTTGAAAGAACATTACACAGAGTCGCTCGAACTCCTCAAGAACCTGATATCGCATCCTTCGGTAACCCGCAACGAGCAGGAGGTCTCGCAGATTGTTCTGGCCGATCTGCGCGCCCACGGGTATGAGCCCAAACAGATAGGTCTCAATCTGATGGCACGTGGACATAACTATGATGCGTCAAAACCGAATCTGCTGCTGAACAGCCATATGGACACTGTCAAACCTGTTGCAGGCTGGCAGACTGACCCGTTCCAGCCTGTAGAGGAAGATGGAAAACTGATCGGGCTTGGCAGCAATGATGCCGGAGCAAGTCTTGTATCCCTGCTTCACACTTTCTATGCGCTTGACAGCAGAAACCAGAAGTACAATCCCATTTTCCTTGCTACATGTCAGGAGGAAGTGAACGGTGACGGCGGAATGAAACTGGTGCTTTCCCACTTGCCGCAGATTGCCGTGGCTCTGATTGGTGAACCTACCGGAATGCAGCCTGCCATTGCCGAGAAGGGCCTCATGGTACTTGACTTCACGGCTCAGGGCAAAGCCGGACATGCTGCCCGTGAGGAGGGAATCAATGCCCTGTACCGTGCCATGGATGTGATTTCCATGCTGCGCGACTTCAAGTTTGAAAGCGTGTCGCCGTTCCTTGGGCCGGTGAAGATGACTGTCACCATGGTGCATGCAGGAACACAGCACAATGTCATACCTGATACATGCACCTTCACAGCTGACGTGCGCAGCAACGAAATGTATTCGAACAGGCAGATATTCGATCTCATTCAGGAGAATCTTCCCGAATGGTGCCTTGTAAGGGCCCGCTCGTTCAATCTTAATTCGTCAAGACTGAATCCGGGGCATCCTATTGTCCGCAAGGCGGTCTCTCTTGGCCTCGAACCTTACGGATCACCGACACTGTCAGATCAGGCCGTTCTTGCGTGCCCGTCGTTCAAGATGGGACCGGGTGATTCGGCACGTTCACATACCGCCGGCGAATACATCTGCCTTTCAGAACTTGAGGCAGCTGTTCCGGCCTACCTGAAACTTCTTGACGGACTTGAAATAGGATAACCGATTAAACATAAGCCACATGGAGAACAATATGGCAACAGGCATCAGCCGAATCGAAATCGATTCCCTGTGGGGACGCAAGCACATTGTCTGGAATCTCAGACCCGACGTCAACATTCTGAGCGGTGTCAACGGGACAGGCAAGAGTACCATTCTGAACCGTACGGTAGCTGCTCTTGACATGCTTTCGGGCGAGAGTGACGAACCGGCCGACGGTGTGAAGATTGAATTCGCGCCGGAGGGGGCGACCGGATTCCGCTATGATGTCATACGCAGCATTGACCGTCCGCTCATGCATTCCAACCTGCTGGAGAAAATGTCGGACCGCAATGTGGTGTCGGAACTTGACTGGCAGCTTTACAAGCTCCAGAGACGCTATCTTGACTATCAGGTCAACATAGGCAACAGGACAATCGAACTGCTTACTCAGGGCACTCCTGAAAGCATGGCTCTGGCACAGGCCGTTTCCAGGCCCAGGACGGCTTTCATGGACAGTATGGACGAGCTGTTCGTCGATACTGGCAAGAAGATAGTAAGGACCAGCAACGAGATACTTTTTGACCAGTTCGGCCAGACTCTGCTGCCATACACCCTGTCATCGGGCGAAAAACAGCTTCTGGTGGTGATGCTCACGGTGCTGGTGCAGGACATGAAGCCGAGCATACTGCTTATGGATGAGCCGGAAATTTCGCTCCATATTGAATGGCAGCAGCAGCTCATTGAACGTGTCCGCAGTCTCAATCCGAATGCACAGATAATAATGACCACACATTCGCCCGCTCTGATTATGGACGGCTGGATGGACTGTGTCTTTGATGTTGACGACATTACGGTAAAATGAAACGCCTGACAGACAACGTCAATTCCCGATACATGCAGGCTGCAGACCGCCTTTTTCCCGGAAGTCGCCGTGGCCGCATCATCGCGTATGTGGAGAGTTATGACGATGTCTCGTTCTGGCGTCTTCTTCTTGACGAATTTGAAAGCAAGGAACATCATTTCCAGATAATGCTGCCTGCAAAAGGCGGGCTGACAAAGGGTAAGAAACCTGCCTTGAATTCCATTCTGGAGGCCGATGCTTTGGGCTCCCATATGATAGCCTGCGTGGACAGTGACTATGACTGGCTTATGGATGACATTACCGGAACGTCACGCTTCATCAACGAAAGTCCATACGTCATCCAGACATATACGTACGCCATAGAGAACTATCAGTGCTGGGCGCACAGCCTGTATCAGATATGCGTCCAGTGTACGCTGAATGACAGGCGTCCGGTTGACATTGAGGAATTCATGGCCGAATACTCCAAGGCGGTATGGCCTGCCTTCGTATGGAATGTCTGGTTTTACCGGGCTCGCCGCCATTCCGAATACAGTATGCAGGAATTCGGCATAGATACCCGTTTGGGACATGTCGATCTGAAGCATCCTTCCAAGATCCTCCAGTCTTTGTCAGAGCGTACGCAGCGCAAGGTGGCATTGCTGTCGCAGAAGTATCCTGATGCTCTGGAGCAGATTGATGAACTGAAGAAACTGCTGGCGTCCAAAGGCATTACTGAATCGAACTGCTATCTGTTCATTCAGGGACATCACCTTGTCGAGAATGTGGTTTTGAAACTGCTTGACGCAATATGCCTCAATCTGCGTCAGGAACGTGAAACCGAAATACGCCATCTTGCAGTCCACCAGCAGCAGTATCAGAATGAAATCAGCGCATACAGGCACAGCCAGATGGACATTTCCGAGGCACTCCGGAAGAATACCCACTATCGCGACTGCCCCATGTACGCCCGAATGAGCCGTGACATACGCGATCTGCTAGTAATGCTTCCAGAAAGAGGGGGAGAAAAGCAGCAGGACGGCGAAGACCTCAAGACGGCCGACCAGCATCAGCAGGGTTGAGAACCACTTGCCTATGGCCGGCATGTTGTCCCACGGGATGTTGCATCCGTGATCTCCAATAGTCAGTCCCACATTGCTCAGACATGATATCGATGTGCCGTATGCATCGGTGATGTCCAGTCCTATGGCAATGTAGAAGAACCATCCGAAGAACACCAGTGCAAGAAAGAATATGCTGAACGTGAGCACGCTCTGCCTTGCCTGTGGCGGAATGACTTTTCCGTTGATGCGTACTGGCAGAACTGCATTCGGATGAAGGATGCGTTCTATTTCGTTGCGCATGGACTTGAACAGTATGGCGACACGTATGGATTTCACACCTCCCGATGTCGAACCCGCACAGCCTCCGAAATACATGCACAGTCCGAGAATCATCCATATGAAAGGCGGCCATGCGGTGTAGTCCGTCGTGGTGAAACCGGTGGTCGTGATTATGGCTGTCACATGGAACAGCGCGTTGCGGACGGAGTCTGTCAGCTCGTACTGTCCTGAAGCAAGCAGGCTGATTGCCACTATTGCGGTGAACACAAGCGTTATGCACAGATACCAGTGGAATTCCGTGTCATCGGCCATCTTGCCAACCCGGCCCTTGACGGTGGCAAAGAACAGAAGTCCGTAGTTGGTGCCCGAAATGAACATGAACAAGGTGATGACATATTCAATGGCCGGCGAAGCGTAATATGCTATGCTGGCGTTGCGTGTTGAAAAACCTCCCGTCGCAGCAGTGCACAATGCATGATTGATGCTGTCGAACAGGCTCATGCCGCAGAGCTTCAGACATACGGCACACCCTATGGTGATGAACAGATATACCGACAGAATCCAACGGCCGCTGACGGTTATTCTGGGGTGGAGCTTGTTGCGGGTGGGACCGGTGGCTTCGGCCGCGAACAGCTGTACGTCGCCCATTCCGAATACCGGCAGTACGGCAACCGTGAAGAATACGATGCCCAAACCGCCTATCCATTGTGTGAGGCTTCGCCAGAACAGCAGGCCGTTGGGAATAATTTCAACGTCAGGTATAATGGTGGAACCGGTTGTGGTGAATCCGGACATGGTTTCGAAAAAAGCGTCTGTGAACGACGGGATGTATCCGCTGAAGAAATATGGAAGACAGCCGAACAGCGAAAAGATGACCCAGCATGATGCTACGATGATGTATCCGTCACGTCTGGTCATAAGTTCCTGATAATAACGTGCCTTCTTGCCGGCCAGCAGACATGCCATTCCCGAGACTGCAGCTACCAGCGATGCGGCGATGAACCCGAACAGGTCGTCCTGGGTCATCAGCAGAGGTATGATGCCGCACAGGAACATGATAGCCGCTTCAATGAGAAGCAGTATTCCTACTATGCGGCTTATGATTCTGGGGTGTATCAATTGAAGTATCTTTCTACTGATTTGATCATTCCTTCAAGACAGAAGACGACCACATGGTCACCCGGCTCAATGCGTGTGCTGCCGTCAACCATAAGGCCCTGACCGTTTCTGATAAGACCGCCGATAGTGACACCGCGCGGCAGGCTGATGTCCTTTACATCGCAGCGCGTCACGCGTGCGCCTTCCATGACGTTGAATTCGGCAACGTCGGCATTGGCGAAAGTCAGACTCTTGACGTTGGTGACATCGGCGTCAAGCATCATCTGGTAGATGTGACTGGCTGCAATCTTCTTCTTGTTGATTACGGTACCTATGTCAAGGCGCTCGGCCATGTTGATATAGTCGACATTCTCGACTTCGGCTATGGTCTTCGTCACGCCGAAACGTTTGGCGGCAAGACATGCCAGAATGTTGGTTTCGGAATTGTCGGTCAGGGCGACAAAGGCTTCAGTGTGTGAAATACCTTCGCTCATAAGCAGACTAGGGTCGCGTCCGTCACCGTTTATAATCATTGCACGTCCGTCAACCAGCTCCGTCAGCCTGTGGCACTGTGCCAGGTCACTTTCAATTATCTTGAGATTGATGTGGTCCGGAATGAGGTGCGCGGCACGTACGGCTATGCGGCTGCCTCCCATTATGATGACATCCTTGACATCGGGAAGCTGCTGCTTTCCGGCTATGCGCTGGATATACCTGATTTCCTTCTTCATGGTCATGAAGTATACCAGGTCTCCGGCAAGTACCATGTCGTCGCCGCTTGGAATGATGGTGTTGCCCTCGCGCATTATGGCAACAATGTGGAAAGGCTGTCCGGGGCCAAGCTCGCGCAGCGGCCTGTCAAGTATTTCGGCTCCCAGTCTTATCTTGATGCCCATGAGTACCAGCAAACCGCCGGCAAATTCCCACCACTGACGGATCCAGCTCACTTTCAGACCGTTTACGATTTCCTGCGCGGCCAGAAGTTCCGGATAAATCAGGGAGTCTATGCCTGTCTTCTGGAAGAAGTCCATGTTTTTTGGATTCAGGTATTCTCCATTGTCGATTCTGGCAAGAGTCTTCTTGGCACCTAGCGAGTGCGCGATCTGACAGGAAATCAGATTGGTGCTTTCGTCGGGGGTGACGGCTACGAAAAGATCGGCACTTCCTGTTCCGGCTTCCCTGAGACCGTCAATCGAAACTGGCGATTCCTGAATGGTCAGAAGGTCAAAGCTTGACCCCATCTGGCCCAGTCTGTCTTCGCTGTCATCAATGAGAACTATATCCTGGCTCTCGACTGAAAGCAGCTTTGCCAGATGGGTTCCTACGTTTCCAGCTCCTGCAATGATTATCTTCATGACTTCTGAATTTTCATTATGCTGTCAAGTGCATTGACAACGGAATCCTTGTCTATTCCGCATATATGCATGAGCTGCTGGACATTTCCATGCTCAACGAAATTGTCTGGCAGACCCAGGCGGATTACATGCGGATGGTGGTTGTGGTCAGACATGTATTCAAGTACGGCGCTGCCCATACCTCCTTCCAGACATCCGTTTTCAATGGTGATTATGCGGTCGAAACAGTTGGCGGCATGTTCCAGAATGTTTTCGTCAAGAGGCTTCAGGAAACGCATGTCATACAATGATGCCGTATGACCGGATTTTCCTTCCCATTCCGTGATGGCTTCCATGGCGATGTTGCCTATCGGACCGAATGAAAGTACGGCTACATCGGTTCCGTTCTTCATGGTGCGTCCTGTACCCACTTCAATGGGCTGCATAGGTTTGCGCCAGTCGACTGTCACACCTCTTCCGCGGGGATACCTGATTACAAACGGCCCCTGTCCGGGAAGCTGAGCGGTATACATGAGGTTGCGCAGTTCAATCTCGTCGTACGGTGAAGCGATGGTCAGATTCGGAATCGGTCTGAGGAATGCCATGTCGAATGAGCCATGGTGGGTGGGGCCGTCTTCTCCGACAAGTCCTGCACGGTCAAGGCACAGCACGACTCCAAGCTTCTGTATTGCAATGTCATGTATGACGTTGTCATAGGCGCGCTGCAGGAATGACGAATAGACATTGCAGAACGGCAACATGCCTTGTGATGCCATTCCACCAGAGAATGTCACGGCGTGTCCTTCGGCAATGCCTACATCGAAGCATCGGTCGGGGAACTGCTTCATGGGAATGTCCATACTGCATCCTATCGGCATGGCAGGAGTGACGCCGACAATACGGCTGTTCTCTTTCATGAGCTCGAACAGCGTTTCTCCGAAGACGTCCTGGAAAAGTGGCGGCAGCCCTTCTGCGTTGCGCTGTATTCTCTGACCGGTTTCCTTGTCAAACATGCCTGGGGCATGCCAGATCTCGGAATCCTTTTCAGCAGGTTCGAATCCCTTGCCCTTCACGGTAATGACATGCAGCAGCTTTGGACCGTGCATGTCTTTGATGTTTGACAGGACACGCACCATATTCTGGACATTATGACCGTCAACCGGACCGAAGTAACGCAGATCCATTCCTTCGAAAATGTTATTCTGCTGCGCATAGCTCATTTTCAGACGGTTGTTGCGTCTGATGATCTTGCGGCGCATACTGTCATTCATAAGGCCGAGAGCTGACAGAATTTTCGATGCAATGTGCCGGAATGTGTTGTACGGCCGCGAAGTTTGAAGGTGTGTCAGACAATTGCGCATTCCTCCAACGCTTTTGGAGATGCTCATGTTATTGTCATTCAGAATGATCAGCAGGTCATTGTCAATGGTTGACGCATTGTTCAGGCCCTCAAAGGCCAGTCCTCCGCTCATGGCTCCGTCGCCAATCACCGCAACCACTCTGCGTTTCGGGTCGTCGCTGTTCTTCGCGGCAACTGCCATGCCGAGGGCGGCCGATATCGAGTTTGACGCATGTCCCGCGGTAAAGCTGTCATATTCGCTTTCGTCAGGTGACGGGAAGGGCCTGAGTCCTCCCAGCTTGCGGTTGGTGTGAAAGCTGTCCCTGCGTCCGGTCAGAATCTTATGACCGTATGCCTGGTGTCCCACATCCCAGACTATGCGGTCATAGGGCGTGTCGAACACATAGTGGAGCGCAACTGTCAGTTCGACGGTTCCAAGGCTGGAACCGAAATGGCCGGGGTTATGTGAAAGCTCGTCAATAATCATCTGACGGAGCTCATTGCAGACCTGCGGCAGACTGGACTGGTCCAGTTTCTTCAAGTCGGCCGGCGAGTCAATAGTTTCGAGAAGTCTTCTGTCTCCGTTCTTGTTCATTGTTTCTGATTTTGGCCAGATTGCTTGCGCTGTCAGTCAATGGTTATGGGTCTGTACTTAGGTACAAGTGCCTTCATCACAATCCAGCCGAACAGATAGGCTACGGCACATACGCAGAATACAATCATATATCCGGCCTCTTTGCCTTCAAAACCAAGAAATGTGAAGCCGGCCCCCATGGCTGCGCTTTTCGTAAACAGCATACCGGCCCCTTTGTTGATAAGGAACGATGCTATTCCGCCCATTGTGGTCCCGACACCGGTTATGGTGCCGATGGCCGATTTCGGGAACATGTCGCCTATTGTCGAGTAAAGGTTGGCGGACCATGCCTGATGTCCTGCGCCTGCCAGTCCGATGATGATGGCAGGATACCATGCGCTGAAACGGCCGAGCGGCTGGGCGAACAGAGCCAGCAGAGGAAAGAATGCAAAAATCAGCATGGCTTTCATGCGTCCCGGATACGGTTCCATGCCTTTTTTCTCCACAAACAGTTTCGGCAGATAGCCTCCACCTATGCTGACGATGGTGACAATCAGGTAAAGGACTGATATGAGCATGATGGCTTCCTTCGAATCGGAACGGTATCCGTACTGGTCCGAGAAATATGCCGGTGCCCAGAAAAGGAAGAACCACCAGACACCGTCAGTGAAGAATTTGCCGCAGATGAACGCCCAGGTCTGACGGAACGTGAAGCACTTCAGGAAAGGAATGCTCTTTTCCTTCCTGTCCTCATGAACTGTAGCCTGAGCCGCTGCGACATCCTGAATGTCATCCTGATGTATGTATTCAAGTTCAGCGGCATTCACGTGCTTCGATTTTTCGGGTCTTTCATAAAGGCCGAACCAGAAGAACATCCACACGAAACCGAGAGCGCCTATGATGATGAACGCCATTTCCCAGCCCCATCTTGAGGCAAGCAGGGGAATCGATGCTGGAGCGACCAGGGCTCCGACCGATGCTCCGGCATTGAAGATGGACGTTGCGAAGGCACGGTCCTTCTTAGGGAAATATTCAGCTGTGACCTTGATGGCTGCAGGGAAGTTACCCGATTCGCCTACGGCCAGCACCAGACGGCAGAATATGAACATGTAGACCGATGCGGTGGATACGATGAGCCCCCATGCGTTGCTGAATCTGATGGCAGCCCATCCGCATGCCGCATGCAGGCAGGCACCGACCGACCAGATGAAGATGGCCCACAGATAACCCTTTCTGGTACCGAGCCAGTCAATGAACTTTCCGGCGAACAGGCACGCTACAGCATAGAATATAGAGAAACAGCCTGTTATTGTGCCGTACTGGCTGTCTGTCCACGAGAAATCCTGTGAAATGAAATCCTTCCATGTCAGTGACAGGACCTGGCGGTCCATGTAGTTGATGGTGGTGGCAAAGAAGAGAAGTATGACCATAACCCAGCGGAAACCGGTCATCACGGAGCCTTTCGAACTGTCGTTGCTCATATCAAGTCTGTTTATTCGTACGTAATATCTTCCAAAGGTATGCAATTTCTGCAATTATTTGGCTACTTTTGGATGCATAATTACTAAGGAAATTTCCCATGACTTATTCCATTGACGAGATATCGGGCATGATCGGGGCTGAAAGGCATGGCTTCTGCCGTTCGGACATCAGCTGGATTCTTACTGACAGCCGTTCGCTGTGCTTTCCCGCGGAAACGCTCTTCTTCGCCCTTGCAGGCAATCGTAATGACGGCCACAACTATATCAGGAGCCTCTTTGACAGGGGGGT
>JAKSIR010000041.1 GCA_024398695.1 Bacteroidaceae bacterium
CCTCTTCTATGGTATTCTGTCTGAGCGATTCGTTTGTCTGCACTCTGTCCCAAGGACACTTTTCGCGAAGCGTGTCCATTACATCAAGCAAGCGTGAAAAGGCCTGCAGCTGTTCTTCCCTGTTGTTCATGCCTTACCGGAATTTCCGGCAAACATACACAAAAAAACGGCACCCTTGAAAGAGTGCCGTTCCAATATCCTGAAAAAATGCTTCAGCAAATTACTTTGAGAGCTGTTCCTTCAGAGCTGCAAGAGCGTCGATGTCACCGAGTGTGGTGGCTGCTGCCTGGTTCTGAATAGCCGGCTTCTCTTCTTCCTTCTTTGAAGTAGCCTTCTTGGCTGCCTTCTTCTCGGCGCGTGCCTCTGCCTTGGCAATATCTTCGAAGATACGGCTGTGTGACAGGATGATGCGCTTTGAATCCTTGTTGAATTCAATTACCTTGAACTGCAGGGTTTCGCCCTGAGCGGCCTGGGTTCCGTCTTCCTTGACGAGGTGCTTCGGAGTGGCAAAGCCTTCAACGCCTTCTGCAAGTGAGATGACGGCACCCTTGTCCATCATTTCGGTAATCTTGCCTTCGTGGATTGAATCAACGGTGTAGATTGATTCGTAGCTGTCCCAAGGATTTTCCTCCAGCTGCTTGTGGCCGAGGCTGAGACGACGGTTCTCCTTGTCTATTTCAAGCACTGCAACATCGATTGAAGCACCGATGGTAGTGAATTCTGAAGGATGCTTGACCTTCTTGGTCCAGCTCAGGTCGCTGATGTGAATCAGGCCGTCAACACCTTCTTCAATCTCGACGAAGATACCGAAGTTTGTGAAGTTGCGTACTGTTGCGCTGTGCTTTGAACCAACAGGATACTTTTCTTCAATGCCTTCCCAAGGATCCTGCTTGAGCTGCTTGATGCCGAGTGACATCTTGCGCTCTTCGCGGTCAAGTGTCAGGATTACTGCTTCAACTTCGTCACCTACCTTGATGAAGTCCTGAGCTGAACGCAGGTGCTGGCTCCATGACATTTCTGAAACGTGGATGAGACCTTCGACGCCGGGAGCAATCTCGATGAATGCACCGTAATCGGCCATAACGACAACCTTGCCCTTTACAACGTCACCGACCTTGAGTTCTGCATTGAGAGAATCCCATGGATGCGGGGTGAGCTGCTTCAGACCGAGAGCAATGCGCTTCTTCTCGTCGTCGAAGTCCAGGATAACAACGTTGATCTTCTGGTCGAGTTCGACGATTTCCTTAGGATCGCTTACGCGGCCCCAGCTGAGGTCGGTAATGTGGATGAGGCCGTCAACACCGCCAAGGTCGATGAATACGCCGTATGAGGTGATGTTCTTGACAGTACCTTCAAGTACCTGACCCTTTTCGAGCTTGCTGATGATTTCCTTCTTCTGCTGTTCGAGTTCCTCTTCAATGAGAGCCTTGTGTGATACAACGACGTTGCGGTATTCCTGGTTGATCTTGATGACCTTGAACTCCATGGTCTTGCCAACGAATACATCGTAGTCGCGGATAGGCTTTACATCGATCTGTGAGCCGGGCAGGAAGGCTTCGATGCCGAATACGTCGACAATCATACCACCCTTTGTGCGGCACTTGATGTAACCCTTTACTATTTCCTGTGATTCCAGTGCCTCGTTTACGCGATCCCATGAGCGTGACTCACGTGCTCTCTTATGTGAAAGAAGCAGCTGACCCTTCTTGTTTTCGGTGTTCTCAATGTAAACCTCAACTTCGTCGCCGACTTTGAGTTCGGGATTGTAACGGAATTCGCTTACAGGAATGATACCGTCTGACTTGTAGCCGATGTTGACAATTACTTCGCGCTTGTTGATTGCGGTAACTGTGCCCATTACGACTTCGTTGTCGGCAACCTTGTTCAGTGTGCCGTCATAAGCCTGTTCGAGCTGTTCCTTGGTCATGCCTGCGCCTGCAGATCCGTTCTCAAATGCATCCCAGTCAAAGTCCTGAAGGGGAGCGATGTTCTTAAAATCTTCCATTATGGAAAAAACAAAAATTAAAAGTTAGACAATCAGTTATTTATCTCTTGCCTTGCGTTTTGGCGCAAAGCGGGTGCAAAGATATGAATTATACCTTAATAATAGGAAAAATGCCGCTACATTTTTTGCGGCGGCATTCAGATTCCTTGATGACGGACTGTTCAGAAGTCTTCGTCAAGCGTGTACGGACGTCCTCCCGGGGTGATTCCGGCTGCGTTTACATTTATGTGGCTCGTGATGGAACTGTTGTAGAACTCTACCGTGGCCTGTCCAAGACTGTCGGTAAAGACATTCGGATTCCAGTAGAGGGTGCGACGGTAATCCACATCTCCGAAAATCGGGCCGTCGGGGTATTCAGGAGCGTAGAAGTCGTATGGCTGCGAGTATCCGTCGACCGAGGTCAGACGTCTTTCGGTCTTGTATATTTCCTTCCTGCTGCTGCGTTCCGACTCGTCCTTCACAAGGATGTCGACCATGTAGACGCGGTCATATTTGTCTTCTCTTCCTTCAAGACTGCCGACTCTCTTGTTGATTAGTTCCACATACAGCGGAGCAAGCTGCCAGGCTTCCTGCTTGTACAGAGGGCGGTCATACACCAGAATGCTCTTTATGTCCTTGGTGTCGATTGAAAGGGGAGTTTCGAAAACTCCGGCATCCAGACATTTCCTGTTGTCGTGTACGTAAAACAGCGGTTCGAAGCCGTTCAGCAGTATGGAATCGTCCCCGTTGTCCTTTGCAAGACAAATCAGCTGATAGCCTTTCTCCAGCAGGTAGCCTGTGACATCGGTCGAATATACACCTTTGTCAAGTTCCTTCTCCACATCGGTTATCACGTCGTAGGCTTCAAAAGTGTAGTAGTCGATGTATTTGCGGTGTTCCTTGATTTCGACATCGGGCAACAGGAAACCGGTCTCAATGTTGATGACCGTGGCCAGAGTGTCTTCAACCGGTGCGGTCGTCTTTGACTTGGCTGACTTGCTGCGGGCTACACCGCGGAAAACGGTTTCGGCCGGCAGATAGGCCCGGGTTCCGGGCGTTATGGACCTCTCGAAAAGTATGCGGGCGCTTGTGCCGACGAGCCGCTGGTGCTTGGGGTTGGCGCTTATCGAAAACCGTGCCCTGTCGTAGAACTCCGTTCCGATGTCGAATCCGAAATAGCCAGACTCGTCGGTCATATATGAATATGTTTCGGACTGGGTCCTGTCCTTAGGCATGAGGCCGGCAGTCACTTCTATGCCTTCCATCGGCTTGTCACCGAACGGATTGAGTACCCAACCGTTCAGGGAAAGACCCTTTTCGAGACGGTGCTTTTCCTGAAAATCCGTGATTCCCGCCATGGTGAGCCAGTCGTAACGTTCCCAACCGTTGACCATGCACAGCAGGTCAAGCGCCTGACGGTGAATGGAATCCTGAGATTCGAAATACCAGTCAGGATGTTCAATGCAGCCTTTGAGGTCGGAAGACAGAAGCAGTGACGAACGTATGTCGTCAATGAGGGCATTTCCCTGGGAGCGGCTGTCGCGTACTGCCAATGAGAAACGGGAACGGAACGGAGCGCCGTTGCTGTCAATCAGGCTGAATTTGAGGGATATCTTCTGGAAAGGAGCGAAACGGACGCTTCCGGTTTCAACGGTCAGAGCCGGTCCGTCCCAGGCCGGATTGGAGTTGTAGAAACTGCGGTTGGCGAGTATGTGTCCTTCGGAGTCGAACAGTGTCAGTCTGCATACTCCTTCGGGAAGGGCTCCGGTGCCAAAATGCTGCCGGGCGTGGCCGTTTGCAGGCAGGACGGTCTCAAAGCCGTACAATGTGCCGCGGCATGTGACGGTAATGCCAAGGACGGAGTCACTGAACATGTCGGTTGCGATGATGTCGGCAATCAGGCTGTCGGAACCGTATGACAACTGGATTGCACATCCCTGTTCTTCGGCGTCGGGCAGCTGGAACGTGTGTGACTTGCCGTCGGCAATGACTTCGACGCTTGAATGTTTTTTTACGGGGGTGAAGGTGAATGCTCCCATCCCGTCGTGAACGGTCTGCGCCGACAGTCCTGAACCGTCCTGGAGAACGACCTGGGCATCGGTCCCCAGACCATTGGAATCGCTTATCCTGAAAGCGACTCTGCACGGCTGTCCCATGATGAGGTGACCGCCTTCCGGCAGGAATGCGGCATTGATGCCCTTCAGCTTGGGCGCTTCGGGACGTTTTTCCTGAAGGCTGTTGCTGCGAATGGTAATGGTGGGGCTGGATTCGTAATAGGCGCCTTCTTCCTTGGGCTTGTCGTATACTGCAAATACTCTGGAATAGATTATGTCGTCACCGAAGTTCTGCATGAATGACGTGTAGGCGCGGACCTCGTAGAAGCCGCTGGGATACGGGGTTATGCCACGAAGCTCACGTGCCTGGGCGGTAGCTCCGTCAAGCAGTGCGAAAGACCCGTCGGCCTGCCCGGCTACAATCTTGAGCTTCTGCTGCTGCAGGAGAGTTCCGTCAGGCGACAGCAGGTCCACGTACAGGACTTTGCTTTCTGCACTTTGGAGTGTCGATGCATTTACGACGAAGGCTTTGAACCAGATGGTTTCGCCTGTGTAGTATGACGTGTTGTCGAACTGCAGATAGACTTTCTCCTGCGGAAAAATGCTGTTGAACTGTTGTATTCTGCCGGCAAATTCCATCAGCCTGTCCTTGACATCGGCCCTGGAGACGTAGGGAAGACACAGCAGGGTCTGGATGAGCAGCAACCTGACAAGAATTGTGTTTCTGTTCATGCTTTTTGTGACGGGTTTTCTCATAGTTTTGCAAATGTATATATTATAGTTGGAAAATTGCTATATTTGCAATCCGTTATGAAATGCGGATTTGACAACGACAAGTATTTGAAGATACAGTCCGAACACATCAAGGAGCGCATCGCCCAGTTCGGAGACAAGCTTTACCTGGAATTCGGTGGAAAATTGTTTGATGACCATCACGCCAGCCGCGTGCTTCCCGGTTTCCGTCCTGACAGCAAGCTGCGCATGCTCATGCAGCTCAGCGACTGTGCCGAGATAGTCATAGTGATCAGTGCACTTGATATCGAGAAGAACAAGGTACGCGGAGACCTTGGCATCACATACGACATGGACGTGCTGCGTCTCAGGGAAGAGTTCCAGAGCCGGGGGCTGTTCGTGGGCTCGGTAGTTGTCACCCATTACAACGGTCAGTCGAGTGCTGACGCTTTCCGCAAGAAGCTGGAACATCTGAACATTACCACATACGTTCATTACACGATAGACGGATATCCCAACAATGTGGCCCTGATAGATTCTGACGACGGTTTCGGACGTAACGATTATGTCATGACCACACGTCCTCTCGTAGTGGTGACCGCACCCGGTCCGGGCAGCGGAAAAATGGCGGTCTGTCTGAGCCAGCTTTATCAGGAGCACAAGCATGGAATAAAGGCAGGCTATGCCAAATTCGAGACATTCCCGATCTGGAACCTTCCTTTGAATCATCCGGTGAATATCGCGTATGAGGCTGCTACAGCCGATCTTGACGACGTGAACATGATTGACCCGTTCCATCTGGAAGCTTACGGAAAGACGGCTGTCAACTATAACCGTGACATTGAAATTTTCCCTGTGCTTGACGCTTTGTTCAAGGGCATCTATGGAAGCAATCCGTACAAGTCGCCCACCGATATGGGCGTCAATATGGCCGGTTTCTGCATAAGCGATGACGATGTCTGCCGCAAAGCCGCCCTGGACGAAGTCATCCGCCGTTACTACAATGCGCTCAGACAGATGGCCGAAGGTGCATGCAACGATGCTGAAGTGAACAAGATTGCCATGCTCATGAACAAGGCCGGCATTACAACGGCAACAAGGCGCACAACCGTTGCAGCCAAGCAGGTACATGAGGAAACTGGAGTACATGCCGCAGCCATCGAACTGGCCGACGGTACCATCATCACTTCAAAGACCACCGACCTTCTGGGGCCATGCGCATCGCTGCTCCTGAATGCCACAAAACACCTGGCAGGCATAAATCATGAGATAAAGCTGATTCCCCAGGAGATGATAGAGCCGATACAGACCACCAAACTCACCTATCTTCATGGCAAGAACCCCCGTCTGCACACTGATGAAGTCCTGGTGGCCCTTTCAATGCTGAGCATCCACAACGACAACTGCCGCAGAGCTCTGGAAAAACTTCCGGAACTTGACGGCTGTCAGGTCCACTGCACGGTCATGCTGAGCGAAGTGGACCGCAAGATTCTGAAGAAACTCGGAATAGGACTCAGCTTCGACCCTGTGAAGAAGGGCTGAGATGCGACTCGGGCACCTGCCGTCTGATTATTCCATGTGATAATCCACCAGACCTTCGATAGGCGACGTCATGACGTTGCCTATTTTCATGCCAAGCATATCGGCGGCTTCCTTCAGTTCCTGAGAAAATACGCCGGCCAGCGAACCGGCAAAATGAACCGGCAGCCACGGATGATGGTAGGTAATCACATTGCGCGTGAAAAAGTCGGAGAAACACTGTATGAGCAGACTGCGTATCTCGGGGATATCCCTGTTTTCAGAGAGGAAGGGTGCCAGTCCTGCAAGGAAGACATTGGGCAGCGGACGTCTGTATACATTGTCAAGGACCTTTGCCGTATCAAGATCGAACCTGTTCAGGAAATCTTTGCAGATTGATTCGGGCAACTGATGTTTCAGACAGTCACTGAGAAGACGCTTGCCCAGCGCCGCGCTGCTGCCTTCATCTCCGAGTATATATCCCAAAGAGGGAATCTGGTCTGTTATTTCCTTTCCGTTGAAAAGACATGAGTTGGAACCGGTTCCCAGAACGCAGGCTATTCCTTCGGTCTTTCCGCACAACGCTCTGGCGGCTCCAAGCATGTCGCTGGCGGCGGAAACATCGGCCCCTGTGAATATGCTGCGCAGGAAGTCCTCCATGCGGCTGCACACTGAAGGTGTGGCGAGTCCGGCTCCGTAGAAGTGGACTTCGGTTATTGAACTTATGTCGATGTCTCCTGCCTGAGGCAGAAGTTCCTCTTCGACGATTTTCCGTATTTCATCCATGCTCTGGTGGTATGGATTGATTCCCGCGGTGCGAAGTGATTTGAGGTCGGCACGGGTGTTGAAGAACCCCCAGTCGGTTTTTGTCGATCCGCTGTCTGCAACAAGTATCATAAGTGTATTATTTTTTCTTTCCGAAATCAGGCTCGAACTTGATCAGAGCCGATACTGCACAGGTGACAAGGCAGCAGCACATAATCCAGATGAAGAATGTGCGGTAACCCATCATTTCCTGCAGCCTGCCCGAAAAACTTCCCGGAATCATCATGCCGAGCGCCATGAGTCCCGATGCAATCGAGTAATGTGAAGTCTGATGGTCCCCCTTGGCCAGATAAAGCAGGAACATAGTGAATGCCGTGAATCCGAATCCGTATCCCAACTGCTCCACGAACAGACAGCTGCATACAACGTACATGTTCTGTGTGGGTATCCAGCTCAGGTACACATATACCAGGTCCGGAATTGAAATGGCCGCCACCATCCACCAAAGGCACCTTTTCATACCATGCCTTGAAATGGTTATTCCGCCAAGTATTCCTCCGAGCAGCAGACCTATGGTGCCCATCGTCCCCTGGGCTATTCCAACCTGGACGGTCGTCAGTCCCAGCCCTCCGTTTTCGGGGGCGTCAAGCAGGAACAGCTGCGCCATCTTGGTTATCTGTGCCTCCGGGAAACGGAACAGCAGAATGAACAGCACGGCTGTCACTATGTGCGGTTTCTTGAAAAATGACACAAAAGTCTGTCCGAACCCTATCAGTATATTCCTGCCCGAAACTATGGTCGCGCTGTCGGCAATGGGATGTGGAAGCACCGATGAATGGTACAGCCACAGCAGTATCAGAACTCCGCCTGCAATAAGGAAACCTATGCTCCAAGCACTTGACACGCTCATTCTCTTCTCGAAAAGGCCGACCAGAACCAGCAGCCCGCCCTGGCCGGCAATGGTGGCAATGCGGTATGCCGTGTTCCTTATTCCCACAAAGAAGGACTGCTCGCCTTCCTCAAGCCCCAGCATGTAGAAACCGTCAATTGAAATGTCATGCGTGGCGGAACTGAAAGCCATAAGCCACATTATTGCCAGTGACCACCTGAAAAAGTTGTCTGCGTTCATGCACAGCGCGATGCCGGCCATTCCCGCTCCAAGAATCAGCTGGGTAAGAAGCAGCCACCAGCGTTTGGTCCTTGCCAGATCGACGAACGGACTCCAGATGGGCTTGATGACCCATGGCAGATACAGATAACTTGTGTATTTGGCAATGTCGGCATTGCTGATTCCCATTTCCTTGAACATTACAGCCGACACCGTAATGACAAGCACGTAGGGCAGGCCTTCTGCGAAGTACAGAGACGGAACCCATGTCCATGGAGATTGACACTTTCCCATAACAGAACCCAAAGATATGCTTTTTTATAATCCGCTTTGAAGTTTTCAATCAAATAAAAATAAAATGCGTACCTTCGTGGATATATGATACAGTCAGTACAGATTCCCTTATACGGCTCATCCACCGAACTGGTGCGGAGCACGCTCAAAGCCTGCAGCGCAAGCTGTCTTGCCGTCTGCACAGGCCCGGCCCAAACACAGTATTCTGCCGATTCACTTGAACGCCTTGCGCAGTTTGCAGCAGAAAAAGGCGCAGGAATGGCCTACAGTGACTACCTGTCAATGCCGATACCCGACAGTATTGTCCCGGTTCCGGTCTGTGACATTCAGGCAGGCTCGGTAAGGGACGATTTCGATTTCGGTCCCATGGTGCTGCTGACGCGTGCGGGAATTGACTGCTACCTTTCGCAGGAAGACCTACAGCCAACCGAAAGCGGCGGGTTCTACCAGATGCGTCTGGCCATACAGCGCAATCTGCCTGTAGTCTGCCTTCACCAGCCACTGTATTCGGTTGGCGAAACGGACAGCCGCGCATCGGGAGTCAGACAGTTCGACTATGTCAACCCGCGCAACCGCAGTGTCCAGATTGAAATGGAAAAAGTGTGCACGGAGCACCTGAAACTCATAGGCGCATGGCTGGAACCGTACAGCGGAAAGCCGGTTGAAAGTGCCGGCGGACAGTTCCCGGTAACGGCATCGGTCATCATTCCGGTACGCAACCGTGCAAGAACCATAAAGGATGCCGTGGAATCGGCTCTCGGTCAGAAATGCGGCTTCCCGTTCAATGTCATTGCGGTCGACAACCACTCGACCGACGGCACCACGGAAATCCTGAAAGGACTGGCCGCCAGGTACGGCAACCTTATACATATTGTACCGCAGGCCGATGACCTTGGCATAGGCGGCTGCTGGAATCTGGCCGTCAACGACAGCCGTGCCGGCGAATATGCGGTGCAGCTTGACAGCGATGACCTGTACAGCAGCCCGGCTACCCTGCAGACCATTGTCGACAAATTCCGTCAGGGGCGGTACGCCATGGTGATAGGCAGTTACCGCATGTGTAACTTCCAGCTTGAAACCCTGCCTCCCGGAATAATCGACCACCGTGAGTGGACCGATGAAAACGGACCCAACAATGCCCTGCGCATAAACGGTCTTGGAGCGCCGCGTGCCTTCTACACCCCGGCCATACGGGAAATAGGATTCCCTAACGTAAGTTACGGTGAAGACTATGCAGTGGGCCTTGCCATTTCCAGAAAATGGACAATAGGCCGCATCTTTGACGAACTTTACCTGTGCCGCCGCTGGGAAGGCAACAGCGATGCCGCCCTGAGTCCCGAAAAGGTCAACGCCAACAACTTCTACAAGGACAGCCTGCGTACCTGGGAAATCCAGTGCCGTATTGAACATAACAAAGGAAAGGCAAGATGAACACCGCCGTTTTCTGTCAGCTTGACAGCTTCCTTGACAGCCAGCTGGATGAGTGGCCTCAGGCACGCAAGGCCTTTGACGACCTTGAGCATGTGCTCGTGCGCAAGGTGCCCGGAACCGATGTCCTCCTGCAGTGCAACCCTGCGCGCATAGTATCGACCATAGCGAAAGTAAAGCCCGAAGAACTTGCAGCCAGACCGTGCTTCCTGTGTGAAAGGAACCGCCCTCCACAGCAGAGAGCCATAGACCTCGAAAACGGATTCGAACTGACGGTCAATCCCTTTCCCATACTGAAAAGGCATTTCTGCGTGGTAAGCCGCACACACCGTCCGCAACTGTTCCGCGACTGCTGTCAGGCAACGCTTGACATTGCCGCATGCCTGCCGCAGGAGTACCTCATAATGTACAACGGTCCGCACAGCGGTGCATCGGCACCAGACCATCTGCACATGCAGATAGGCCTGTCAACCGGCGTCCCGCTTGCCGAGTGGCTCAGGGCCAATGCCTCCACATTGGACGGCACTCCGCAGATTGTGCATCCGTTGGGATTCCCCGTCGCCGTAGTCCGCAATCCCGGATGCAGCGGACTGCTGGAATATCTTGACAGCCTGCCAAGGGTGGAGACCGAGCAGGAGCCGCGTTTCAATTTCCTTGCAGTGAACTGGCAGGGACAGACACTGTGCGCTGTAGTCCTGCGCACGCATCACAGACCGTCGTGCTATTACCTGACCGACGGAAGACAGCGTCTTGTCAGTCCCGGAGCCATTGACATGTTCGGGTTCATGATCACTCCGCGCCGTCAGGATTTCGACAGTCTCGATGCCGGGCAGATAGAACGTATATACAGCCAGGTAACTCCCTCCAGACCCATTCTCAGAGTAGGAATAATGTCGGGGACCGATATAGCCTTCACCCTTCATGGCACGTTCATGGCCGATGGCCGTAAAGCCTCGGACGGGGGCAGGGTGTCGCTTGAAAACGGCCGGATATCATGGAACGGCAGACTGTATGACCGAATCCTGCTGACTCCATGCGCCGATGACTGTACGTTCACCCTTGAAAATGTGACCATAGGCTCAAGCTTCCACTGGCAGCGGCAGGAGCCACAGACATTTACAGGCTCGCTGCAGTTCATATCGGACGGCGTCACCGTACATGCCGTCAACCATGTGGACATCGAGGACTACCTTACAAGTGTAGTCTCGTCTGAAATGAAAGCCACCGCCGCGCCCGAATTCCTCAAGGCCCATGCGGTAATATCGCGCAGCTGGGTGCTGTCGCAGCTGAGGGTGCAGGGCGGCGCTCCGGACAGCGTAATGCCCGCACCGGCCGGTGACAGAGTCATAAAATGGTACGACCATGACCAGCACAGCCTTTTCGACGTATGTGCCGATGACCACTGCCAGCGTTATCAGGGTATCACAAGGGTAATAAGCGATGCCGCCCGTCAGGCCGTCAGGGACACCTGCGGACAGGTACTGCTGTATAAGGGACATCTGTGTGACGCACGCTTCAGCAAATGCTGCGGAGGCCGTACCGAAGAATTCGAAAGCTGCTGGCAGGACACCCATGTGCCGTATCTTGTATCGGTTGACGACGTCTTCTGCAGTCAGGCCACGCCCCGGACGCTCAGAATGAGCATGAACGGATATGACCTTGAAACGCCCGACTGGTATGAATGGACACGCCGGTACCGTGACGTGGAGCTGTCAGAACTGGCTGCCTCGAAATCGGGCATCGATTTCGGTCTCATAACAGACTTGAAACCGCTGAAACGCGGCCCGTCCGGCAGAATAATAGAGTTGCAGATTGTCGGGACAAAACGCACCGTAACCGTCGGCAAGGAACTTGAAATACGCCGTATCCTTTCGGACACGCACCTGTTGAGCAGCAATTTCACCGTTGAACGTGCCGCCGATGCCGAGGGGACGCTGTTCATCCTGCACGGACGCGGATGGGGACATGGCGCAGGCCTGTGCCAGATAGGCGCCGCCGTCATGGGAAGCCAAGGCTACGGATATGCCGAAATACTTGAACACTACTACCCCGGGACCGTTGTCGGACCGGCATATTGAAATATGGATAAGGAACTTGAATCACTCTTTCTGAAATATACCGGCGCACAGCCGGCCAGAGTGGAGCAGCTTGCCGGAGCAGGCTCGAACCGCAGCTACTTCCGCCTGTGCGGACCCGACGGCAACAGCATGATAGGCGCTGTGGGCACCAACGTACAGGAGAACCGCGCCTTTCTGGAAATAGATGCGGCCCTGCGTTCAAATGGCATCGCCGTCCCCGAGGTCTATGCCGTATCGGACAGCGGCATGTGCTATCTGCAGCAGGATCTGGGCGATGTTTCGCTGTTCAGCCTGCTTGAAAAGTCACGTCAGCCCGACGGCTTTGACAGCCATGTGATGTCCCTGCTCGAGCAGACCGTAGCCGCACTTCCCGCCATACAGTTCAAAGGCGCGCAGGGACTTGATTTTTCACAGTGCTTCCCGAGCGAATCATTTGACCGTCAGGGAATAATGTGGGATTTGAACTACTTCAAGTACTGCTTCCTGAAAGGGACCGGAGCCGATTTCCTTGAGGCTGAGCTGGAGGCCGATTTCAATCATCTTGCCGATATCCTTCTTGAGGGTGTGGAACCCTGCACCTTCATGTTCCGCGATTTCCAGTCTCGCAACGTAATGATATATCAGGACCGCCCCTGGTTCATAGACTTCCAGGGCGGACGGCGCGGTCCGATTGAATATGACCTTGTCTCGTTTATCGGCCAGGCACGTGCAGCATATCCCGAACGGGTACGCGAACGCCTGACACAGGTATATCTTGATGCACTGGCAGAATACTGCACCCCCGATCCGGTACAGTTCAGACACAGAATGGACCTGTTTGCCGCCATACGTACCCTGCAGGTGCTTGGGGCTTACGGCTACCGTGGCTTCTTTGAGCGCAAGTCACATTTCCTGCTCAGCATACCGGCCGCCATAGCCGATCTGAAGAGAATCATGCCTGTGCTTGCCGGACACTGCCCGTATCTGGCCGGCATCCTTGCCCGTATAGCGGAAATGCCGCGCTTCAACGTGGCGGCGGCAAAGCCGGCCGACGGTCTGACCGTCCGTGTTTCAAGCTTTTCATACCGGCAGGGCATACCTGATGACACAAGCGGCAATGGCGGCGGCTTTGTGTTTGACTGCAGGGGCATGCATAACCCGGGACTTTATGACCAGTACAGGAAACTGACCGGGAACGACACTGAAGTCATTGACTTCCTGGAACGGCGCGGTGAAATACAGCCCTTCCTCGAGGCCGCATACACAATGGTCGATGCATCGGTCGCAAAATACATTGAACGCGGATACACCAGCCTGACCGTGAACTTCGGATGCACCGGCGGACACCACCGTTCGGTCTACAGCGCCAGCCACATGGCCCGCCATTTGAAGGAGAAGTTCGCCGGCCGCGTGGCGGTAATTCTGGAACACCGTGAACTTGGGATAATACAGAACTTATGAACGCCATTATTCTTGCTGCGGGTCTCGGAACCCGGCTTGGAGCCTATACGCAGGACCGCCCGAAAGCGCTTGTCGAAGTTGCCGGACGCACCATGCTGGAACATCAGCTGCGCAGACTGTCTTCTTTCGGCTTTGACCGCTTTGTCGTCAACGTGCATCACTTTGCACCTATGGTAACCGGTTACCTTGAACGGAATCGCAACTTCGGCCTTGACATATGCGTGTCGGACGAGAGCGGCCTGCTGCTCGATACAGGTGGCGGCATACGCAAGGCAATGCACATGTTCGGCGGTTCCGGACCGGTTCTGGTACATAATGTCGACATTTTTTCAAATGCCAATCTGAAAGCCCTGTATGACACCCATGTGAATAACGGCTGTCACGCCACCCTGCTTACGCAAAAGCGTCAGACCAGCCGTTACATGTACTTTGATGCCGCCGGCAGGCTGACAGGCTGGAGCAACGAAAAGACAGGGCAGACCAGGTCTCCGTATCCGGACTTCGTCCCCCGACAGGACATGGCATTTGCCTTCCAGGGCATTCATGTGCTTTCATCCGAAATACTGCCTGCACTGGACCTGATTGAGACACAGGCATTCAGCATAACAGACTTCTATGTAAACAGCTGCGCTGACCTTGATATAAGGAATGCAACCTTCCCCCTGATGGAGTGGGCCGATGCCGGCCGTCCCGAAACCCTTGAAACAGCGGGGAATCTGGTCCGGGACAGCTATCTTTAAGGTTCCTGGTCGTAATAACCGGTAACGGGTGACTGTAAATACGGTAATAATAAAAGCATTTACAATTTTTACTATATTTGCAGACGCTTTAAGATTGATTAAAAATAGGAACTATGAAAACCGGTAAACTTTTTGACGGGATGCTGTTGCTGGCGTCCGTTGCATGCATGACATTACTCAGTTCCTGTAACAAGGGCGACGATGTAGTTGAAAACACAAATCCGGGACCTGGCGTCTGTGATTTGGAGGTCAGCGATGTCGGAATATACGGCGCGAGCCTGAAGGCAAAGGTGGCAATGCCGGAACAGATGGAAACGGAGGCTCACCTGCAAAGTTCCGTGTCTGCATAAAGTAAAAATGCCAGCGTAATATTTGGATATATTTACAAAGTGTTATACATTTGTACTGAATTATACGTTTTGATATGAATACAGCAGTTGCACCAAAGAAGCAGACAGCCTTCCGTCTGGATGGTGATTTGCTTGAAAGGCTCAGGGTGAAAGCCCGCCGTGAGAACAGGAGCCTCAATAATTATGTTGAGAGGGTTCTTATGGCTGTGGCCTATGACGAGCCGAACGAGATTACCATTGCTGCGATGAAGGAGGCGATGACAGGAGAAGGAGAGGCGTTGGATCTTTCCAAGTGGAATGAGTTCATTGCTTCCCTGTAGCTATGTGGACACTTATCCCGACCGGTCAGTTCAAGAAAGACCTCAAAAGATATAGGAACAAGTCGGAAAAGCTTGCTTCATTGAAGTCCGTGCTTGATTTGCTACAGGAAAATGGTGAAGTTCCGCACGAGTACGACCCCCATATGCTGAAAAGCAATTACAAGGGATTTATGGAATGCCACGTAGAGAACGACTTTCTTCTTATATGGAGGGACGTTGATACACAGACAATATCGCTGGTACGTATCGGGACCCATTCGGAACTTTTCAAGAGGTAAAGACAAGATAGATGACACACACTGTCACATACAATTACTACAGCAATATCCTCCCTGCCACTATGATAGGGGGGGGTAATGAATTGATATTCAAATATATGGAGAAAAAGGCTGAAGCTGAGAGAATCGCAGCAGAGCGGGCTGCAGCTGGCGCATGCCGACAACAGCCGAACAGAACGAGCTCCATAACACCGGCAA
>JAKSIR010000042.1 GCA_024398695.1 Bacteroidaceae bacterium
AACTGCCGCAGTTCGATACTGACTTCTCGCTTGGACGTTTCTCGGTCAATGACAGTCGTATTGTAGTGGATGGCTCGGATATATCGTTCTGGGGGGACATATACAATATAGGCGCATATCTTGAAGACACGGGTCTGCTTACAGGCGAACTGTTCCTTGAATCGGACCATGTCGATGTGAACCGTCTCATGGCACTTACCAGCGGTCTTGGCGTGGAGGAGCCGGCACAGGAAGAAAACACTGCGGAAATGACGGAACCGGCCGACAGCACCATTACCGAACCGTTCCTGGTACCGAAAGGCATTGACTTGACCCTATACACGAATTTTGCAAGCATTGATTTCGGTGACCATGAATTCAACAATCTGGGCGGCGACGTGACCATCAAGGACGGTACAGCCGTTCTCAAGGAACTCGGTTTCTCGTCCGATGCGGCACGTATGCAGCTGACTGCCATATATACCGCTCCGACAGTCGATTCTCTGTTCATGGCAATGGATTTTCATTTGCTTGATATCCAGATAGATGAGCTTATCGACATTGTCCCTCAGGTGGATTCGGTTGTTCCCATGCTGAAGAGTTTTGACGGTGAGGCCCAGTTCCATTTTGCCATAGAATCGAACCTGAAGCCGGATTATACTCCGATATATTCGACCATGCTTGGTGCAGCCGCCATTGAAGGCAAGGATCTGGTCGTTATGGACAATGAAGTGTTTGACGGAATAAAGCGCAAGCTGCTTATGGGAAAGAATGCCCGCAATGTCATTGACAGCCTTGACATTGAACTTCAGATTATACGCAACAAGGTAACTCTGTTCCCGTTCAGGATAGGCATGGGCAAGTATGCCGCTGTCATTGGAGGCCGTCACAACATCAACAAGGGATTGGACTGCCGATATCACATTTCTCTTGTCAAGACTCCTCTGCCGATACGTCTGGGCGTAACCGTCAGCGGTCCGCTGTTTGACATCTCCGAGCATCCTCTCAAACATATCAAGCTCAAGAGGCCGGAGTACAAGAAACTCTACGAACCGGAAAAGCGCAATGATTACGAGGAAACGGAACTCAGGCTCAAGTCCAACGTACTGAACATCCTGCGTTCAAACGTTCAGGAGTTTCCGGAGCCATTCTGATACCAGGCCATAGAAATCCTATATGTCAATTGAAAGCGTATCGTATGCAAACTGCATGTGTGGCGGGAACTTGGCATTCATCACTTCATGAAGACCGGCGCGGTGGCTCATGTGGACAAAGTATGTCTCATCGGCCCCTACCCGCTGTGCAAACAGCACTGCCTGACGGACATTCTGGTGTGTGGGATGCTCTTTTGTGTGCAGGGCATTGACTACCAGCGTCCTGACGCCTTTCAGAAGGGCAAAGCTGTCATCATCCATTGACTTCATGTCGGTAATGTAGCCCAGGCTTCCTATTCTGAAACCCAGAATGGGAATGGTACCGTGCATTACCCTGAAAGGCAGGATTTCCGTACTGCCGATCTTGAACGGAACTCCCGGTTCAATGGGCATTGGCAGAATGTTTGCGGTTCTGGGTTTCTTGCAGTCGCCGAAACAGTAAGGGATGCGCTGTTTCACATCGTCGATGACATACTGTTCGGCATAGACGGGAATGTCGTGTCCGGTACAGTACGGCCGAAGGTCGTCAAGACCTCCAACATGGTCATAGTGCTCGTGCGTAAGCAGCACGGCGTCAATATGTCCAATGCCGGCGCGAAGTGTCTGCTGACGGAAATCGGGCCCGCAGTCAATTACAATGCTCTCTGTTCCGGTTTCTATCCATGCCGATGTCCTGAGACGCCTGTCATGTTCGTCGGCCGATGTGCAGACAGCGCAGTTGCAACACATTTCAGGTACTCCTATCGATGTTCCCGTACCAAGGAATGTCAGCTTCATATCAGGTTGGCTTCCGGGTTTAACAATATGCCGTATTTCTCTTTGACACTGTCAGTTATCGCGTTTGCAAGAGCAAGGATATCGGCTCCTGTAGCACCGCCTTTGTTGACCAGTACAAGCGCCTGCCTTTCATAAACGGCAGCCGGTCCCATGCTGCGGCCTTTCCAGCCGGCGTGTTCGATGAGCCATCCTGCCGGCACCTTTATCATACCACCATCGGCAGCCGGGTATGAAGGCATGTCGGGGAATGTCTTCAGCAAGTCCCGGTATTGTGACAATGGAATGACCGGATTCATGAAAAAACTGCCGGCGTTGCCCAGTACGGCAGGGTCAGGCAGCTTCTCGGCGCGTATGTCACGCACAGCTTCGCTTATATTCTTCAGTGTCGGTCCGCCAAGAGCTACGACTTTCTGAGCCAGATTGCCGTATGATAGCTTTGGAGCGGGTTTCAGACCTAAACGGAATATCACATGGCTTATTGCATACCTGCCTTTCAGCTCGTTCTTGAATATGCTCTGGCGGTATGCGTACCGGCATTCTTCCTTGCTGAATTCACGCATGGAACCGTCTTCAAGCGACACGGCCAGCACCGTTTCAATGCAGTCCGATGACTCCTGGCCGTATGCGCCTATGTTCTGTACGGCCGATGCGCCGACCTGTCCCGGGATGGCGGCAAGGTTTTCGACGCCCCACCATCCATTAAGCACGGAATATGTCACAAAATCGTCCCACACGTAACCGGAACCCACTTTAACCAGCACGGAACCGCTGTCCTGGCCAATCACTTCAATGTCGCGTATGGCCGATACAAGTACCGTACCGTGGAAATCGTCCATGAACACGAGGTTGCTCCCCTGTCCTATGGCCAGCAGAGGCCGTTCCAGATCGTCAAGGATGCACCTGAGTTCCTCCGGCGAGTTCCATTCCACAAGGCAGTCGGCCACGGCATCGATACCCATGGTGTTGTGCCCCTTCAGTCTTGCAGATTGAGTTATCTTCATGCCTGCAAAAATACCTAAAAGTAATTGTAGGCAGTCCTTTTTTTGCTAATTTTGCGGTTTGTAAAATCATTTCAGTCATGATAGAGAAAATAGAACAGCTTATTCAGGAAATTGAAAGCCTCAAGGCCGCATCGGCCGAAGAACTTGAAGCCCTGCGTCTCAAATACTTGAGCAAGAAGGGAATAATCAATGACCTGATGGCCGATTTCCGCAATGTGCCGGTTGAACAGAAGAAGGCTGTAGGCCAGAAACTGAACGAACTCAAGACAAAGGCCCAGGACAGGATCAACGCCTTGAAGGAAGTCTTTGACGCCCAGAAGGCTCAGGGTGAAAAGCCCGACCTGACACGCACCGCCTATCCCGCTCCGCTTGGTACGCGTCATCCTCTCAACATAGTCAAGAATGAAATCATCGACATCTTCTCACGTCTGGGTTTCGTTCTGGCCGACGGTCCCGAAGTCGAGGACGACTGGCATGTATTCTCGTCAATGAACTTTGCCGAAGACCATCCTGCACGTGACATGCAGGACACATTCTTCGTGGAATCACATCCTGACATCATACTGCGCACGCACACATCATCGGTCCAGAGCCGCGTCATGGAGGTCACACAGCCGCCTATCCGCATTATCTGCCCTGGCCGCGTGTACCGCAACGAAGCCATAAGCTACCGCGCACACTGCTTCTTCCATCAGGTCGAGGCCCTGTACGTCGACAGGAACGTGAGCTTCAGCGACCTGAAGCAGGTCCTGCTGTACTTCGCTCAGGAAATGTTCGGCCAGGATACAAAGATACGTTTGCGCCCGAGCTACTTCCCGTTCACGGAACCGAGTGCTGAAATGGACATAAGCTGCAACATCTGCGGCGGCAAGGGCTGTCCTTTCTGCAAGGGCACCGGTTGGGTCGAGATTCTCGGTTGCGGCATGGTCGATCCCAACGTGCTTGAACTGAACGGCATAAACAGCAAGGAATACACCGGCTTCGCTCTCGGTATGGGCATTGAGCGCATCACCAACCTCAAGTACCAGGTCAAGGATCTGCGCATGTTCTCGGAAAACGACAGGCGTTTCCTTGAAGAGTTCGAGTCAGCCAACTGAGTGACAGTCACATTGGGCCTTGACTAAAAAGGAACTATACAACAGGTGTAGCCAGTATTTCAGCCAGGCATTGCCCAAGGCGGAAACTGAGCTGCACTTTTCGTCTCCATACCAGCTTCTGGTTGCCGTCATGCTTTCGGCGCAGTGCACCGACAGGCGTGTGAATATGGTCACTCCCGCCCTTTTCGAAGCCTATCCCACGATACGCGACATGTCATCGGCCACACCCGGTGACATTCTTCCGTTTGTAAAGAGCGTTTCATATCCGAATGCCAAAGCCGGCCACCTTGTCGCAATGGCAAAACAGGTGGTGGAACGCTTTGACGGCAGGATTCCTGATGACATGGATGAACTGGTTTCACTTCCCGGAGTCGGAAGAAAAACGGCCAATGTCATGCTTGCGGTGGCATTCGGAGGTAATGCCATGCCCGTTGACACTCACGTTTTCCGCGTGAGCCACCGCATAGGGCTTGTACCGGCCCGATGCACTACACCGCTCAGCGTCGAGAAGGAACTTGTAAAATACTTTCCGAATGATACGCTTTCACTCGCACACCACTGGCTGCTTCTGCACGGACGCTACGTCTGTACGGCGCGGTCTCCGAAATGCGGTTCGTGCGGTCTGACAGACGTCTGCAGGCACTTCAGGGAAAAGGACCGCGGCTGATGTTTCTGTTTTTTTACATGCCATGATACACCATATGTCAAGTAATTTGCTAATTTTGCGGTACACATTGACACAAAACCATTAAACCATTGATATTATGACAATTGACAAATTCAACTTCGCTGGAAAGAAAACTTTCGTACGCGTAGACTTCAACGTTCCCGTTGATGAGAACTTCAACATCACCGATGATACCCGTATCGTCGCCGCTATGCCGACGCTGAAGAAGATCATCGCTGACGGTGGCCGTCTTATCATTGCTTCGCACATGGGCCGTCCCAAGAAGAATCCGGATCCCAAGTACTCACTGAAGTACATTCAGAAGCACGTTTCAGAGTGCCTTGGCGTTGATGTAAAGTTCGCAGAAGACTGCGCAAAGGCTCAGGATGCAGTTGCCGCTCTCAAGGACGGTGAAGCCCTGCTGCTTGAGAATGTACGCTTCTATGCCGAAGAGGAAGGCAAGCCGCGTGGCATCGAGAAGGAGGATCCTGCATACGATGCAGCAAAGAAGGAACTCAAGGCAGCCCAGAAGGAATTTGCCAAGACTCTGGCTTCATATGCTGACGTATATGTGAATGACGCTTTCGGTACCGCTCACCGCAAGCATGCCACAACAGCTGTCATGGCTGACTTCTTCGATGCCGACCACAAGATGTTCGGCTACCTCATGGAGAAGGAGGTCGTAGCTGTAGAAAAGGTTCTGAACACTTCAGTAAAGCCTGTCACTGCCATTATCGGCGGTTCTAAGGTATCATCGAAGATTACAATCATCGAGAACCTGCTCCAGAAGGTTGACAACCTGGTAATCATCGGAGGCATGGCTTACACGTTCGTCCTGGCAAAGGGCGGAAAGGTGGGCAACTCACTTTGCGAACCCGATCAGGTTGACGTGGCTCTTGCAGTCCTGAAGAAGGCCGAAGAACTGGGTGTGAAGATAGTTCTTCCTACAGACTGTCTTGCAGCCGACAACTTTGACAACAACGCCAACACCCAGGTAGTTGACAACAACAACGTTCCTGACGGTTGGGAAGGCATGGACATAGGTCCCGCTTCAATGAAAGCCATGGCAGGCGTAATCGAATCGTCAAAGACCATTCTGTGGAACGGTCCTGCCGGCGTATTCGAATTCAGCAACTTCCAGGCCGGCACAAAGGCCATCGCCACTGCCGTTGCCAACGCAACTTCAAAGAACGGTGCCTTCTCACTGGTAGGCGGCGGTGATTCTGTCAGCGCTGTAAAGCAGTTCGGCTTTGCTGACAAGGTTTCATACGTTTCAACCGGCGGCGGTGCTCTTCTTGAAGCAATCGAAGGCAAGGTTCTGCCCGGTATTGCCGCAATCAAGGGCTGATACATCAGTTTCGGCCTTCAAATATGATATGCAGAGTCCTCCAATGCCGTTACTGCCATTGGGGGACTTTACGTTTAATTCCATGTTCCATAACGGACATCTATGGCGGACAGGAAAGAACTGATCGGCAGATACGCCGAAGCAAGAGACCTTATTCTTGATTCCAGGCTGCATGAAGCTGTCGGCATCATGCAGGCCATGACCATGGGCATTGACGACTGGTCTGCGGAGTCGCGGCTGCAGGAACTGGCAGATTCCTACGGTACGATGCTGCGCTATTTCGCCGAGGGTGTCAGAGACGAACGCAGACAGACGCTTTACGACGATTTGAGACGTCAGGCTCTGCTTCTGACTGACGACATTCTGCGCGCACGTCTCCTGCCGGATTCCATGGACCTGTATTATCAGTACATAAGGCTTCACAGAAACGCCCGGACGACAGGACGCATCCAGCAGTCACTGGAGGTTTATTGCAATGCTTCCGACAGGAACGACGCCAATCTCGCGGCCCAGCACGAAAGGGACATACATGAACTGTTCGGAACGGTCTGGACCAGTGGCCTGTGGACCTCCGAAGAACAGTCGCAGGCAATGGAACTGATATGTTCCGACAATGTTACAGACAATGACAGGCCTGTAATTGTCAGTGCCGTGACCATTGCCCTGCTCCATCGCTTTGACCCGTTGAAAATGCAGTTCCTGTGTACAGTCGCTGCCATGACTGACATAATGCTTTCAGTGCGTGCCCTGGTAGGTCTGGCGCTTGCCGTCCGTTTCCATGAAGCCATTCTGCCGCTGTTCCCGGCTGTTACAGACCAGATATCGCTGCTGACGGACATTCCCGGACTGAAGGACAGGATGCTGGTCTGCCAGATGGCGCTGCTGCTGTGCCGCGAAACCAACAAGATAGACCGTCGCATGCGAGAGGAAATCATTCCGGGCATGCTGAAGAGTCAGAAATTAGGTGAAATCCTGACCGATGAACTTACCGGTGACGATATCAGTCCCGAATGGTCCGGCTGGATAGAGAAGTCCGGAATCAGGGACAGCCTTATTGAAATGACAGAGCTCCAGATGGAAGGTGCCGATGTCTATATGAGTACTTTCTCGAACCTCAAGTCATACCCGATGTTCCGTGAACCGTCAAACTGGCTCCGGCCGTTTGATGTCAACCAGCCTGATGTCCGGGGTAGCATGGACGGTGCGGAAAATGCAGACTCTGCATTCGTCCGATTGATAATGGCAAGCGACACGTTCTGCAATTCTGACAAGTTCTCGTTCCTGCTCACCTTCTCGCAGATACCCAAGCAGCAGCGTGACATGATTGCAGGCCAGGTTGGAGGTGAAATGGAGCAGCTGAAACAGCAGTCTGACAGCGAACAGCCATCCATAAGACAACAGGAACGTGTATTCGCCCGTCAGTACTGCCAGGACCTGTACCGTTTCTTCAAACTGTTTTACCGCAGACACGAATTTCATGATCCCTTCCTTGATGACCTGAATCTGACATCGGACAGGGTCATGTCCCAGTTCCTTGACGAAGACAGCTCGCAGAAGGAGATTGCCTTATGGCTGCTGAAAAGGAAGTATTATGCCGAAAGTGCCGTCCTGCTGACCCGGATGGAGGCCGATGGAAGCCGGTATTCGGCAGATTCCGTATTCTATCAGCAGCTGGGATACGCATTGCAGATGTCGGGACATTGGAAACAGGCTCTTGAGGCCTATTTCAAGTCGGATCTGCTCCAGCCGGACAATGTCTGGACACTGCGTCACATGGCACAGTGCCACCGTGTGCTCCATTCTCCCGACAAAGCCCTTGAGCTCCTGCTTGAGGCTGAGAAATCGGCCCCGGACAACATATCGCTCCAGATTCAGATTGGAGACTGTCTGCTGGAAATGCAGAATTACGACGAGGCGCTTGCCAGGTTCTTCAAAGTGGACTATCTCAAGCCAGAGTACCCGAAAGCATGGCGTGCCATTGCATGGTGTGCCTTCCTGGCCGGACAGTACGAAAAGGCATCGGCCTATTATGACAGACTTGCCGCCGTATCGGACAACGGGACCGATTTCCTTAATGCAGGACACAACTGCTGGGTCCAGGGCCAGACTGAAAAGGCTGTGGACTGGTACCGCAAAGGTCAGCAGCACATGGAGCGAAGTGATTTCATGGAGGAATTCCAGAAGGACATCCCCATTCTTGTCAGCAAGGGCATCGATGTCGGTGACATTCCTCTTATGACTGACTGTATTGGCCAATTTTGATTTCTTTTTTAAGTAAACGCGTTTATCTTTTCCGTAATTTTGCACTAATACAATTCAGAACGTTATAATAACCAATTGATACTTTTAAATGAAAGCCAACAGACTTTTCATGATGCTGTGCGCATCGGCTCTGGTTCTGGGAACGCAGAATGCAGACGCAAAGAAGACCGTTGACGGCGAGTCTCTCAAACCGTCGGAAAGGTTCGTGCATAATCTGGGTGCCAATCCGTATCTGCCCCTTTGGGAGCATGTTCCGGACGGAGAACCCCATGTGTTTGAAGATCCCGATCATCCGGGCAAGTACCGTGCATACATAATCGGTTCACACGATGTCAGATTCGGTTCATACTGCGGTCCGGACATACGCATGTGGTCAGCTCCCATTGAAGACCTGAACTCATGGCGTGACGAAGGTCCCATTTTCACTTACCAGGCTTCAAACGGCCAGTGGGACGTCATGTACGCTCCGGATATGGCCGAAGTCATAGAGAAGGACGCCAAGGGCAAGGACATCAAGGTCTATTATCTGTATCCCCATTCACGCGGACCCAGACGTGAGGCTATGGTCTGCAAGGGATATCGTCCTGACGGTCCCTTCACTCCGATCAATCTTGATGAAAACGAGGCTGCCGTAGAAGGAAGCTGCATCGGATTCGACCCGTCTGTCTTCATCGAGAAGATTGAGGACAGCAATGATCCGGACTATGCAAAAGGTTTCCGTGCGTATGCATACTGGGGTTTCCAGCATTCCACATTCGGCCAGTTGGATCAGAATACAATGTACTCTGTACGCGAACCGAAATCTGAAAATCTCATAGATCCGTTCCTCCCTGTAGGTAACGGCCAGCAGCGTGGCAGACGCGGTGCCGCCGCCGATGCTCCCGCACCAAAATATGCCATTGCTGAAGGCCAGCAGCCATCGGACTTCAACTTCTTTGAAGCATCTTCCATCCGCAAGGTCGGCAACAAGTACGTTATGATTTTCTCAGGCCATTCAGGTACTGAATACGGACTTGGTTCAACCAATTCGGCCCTGCGTTACTGCTATGCCGATGCTCCGAGCGGCCCATGGTACAGTGGCGGTGTCGCAGTCGATTCACGCGGTGTCACTCTGAACGAGGACGGAACAGGTCTCATTACCACCAATTACGCTCACAACACCCACGGCAGCATCCAGCAGATTGGTGACCAGTGGTATATTTTCTATCACCGTCCTCCACGCGGATTCGGTTATGCACGCGAAAGCGTTGTGGCTCCCATCAAGGTTGAATGGGACGAAAAGCCGTGCTCGGAAGGCGGCAAGGTGGTCCTGAGCGGTTATGACGTATCGACAGGCAATGTCTGGGATGCCAAAGCTTCAAACGGTGACCACTACACAGGTGCCGAAGTCACATCAGAAGGCTTCAACGTTTACGGTCTGGACCCATACGGTTACTATTCAGCCGGTTATGCTTGCTTCTTCTACAACCCCAACGGACATCAGATTGTTCTTAACGATACTTGGGACATATGGTCGAACGAAATGACCGCCAACATCGAGAGCGGTGACATCGTAGGTTACAAGTACTTCGGTTTTGGAGGTCTTGCAAAGGATGCCAACGGTGTCAAGGCATTTGAACCTACAACATCAAAGAAGCACACTTCCCTCAATGTCTGGGTAAGGTCAATGACCGAAGGCGGCTTCACCATCAAGGTAATGATGGACGGACCCTGGAAGAACGAAGTCTGGAACGGCAAGCAGATAGGCAAGATCAAGGTTCCTTCATCAGCATCAAAGGACAAGGTTACGAAGTATACTGTCGACGTTTCCGATTTTGTTGATGACATCAGGGGCAAGCACGCCATCTATCTGGTATTCGACGCTGCCGTTGACGGTCCTGCCTGCGAATTCTACGGCATGGGCTTCAACCCGGCTGTTACATCGCTCAGACGTCCGGAACCTCCTGTTCTTAATGTTACCATCGGTGGAAAATCCGTTGAGCTTCCTGCAACTCCGGTCCGTTCAACCGAGGCCAACGGATATCTGAACAACGAACACTACGAAATGGACTACCAGCTTGAACCCGGCCAGAAGCCAAGAGTCAAGGTTGAATGCCTGTGGTCAACAATGGAATTCTGGGTTGATCAGGTTCAGGGAGACGAAGGTTCGGCACTCATTACCGCCACCTACCTCTATCCCGGTACTACCAGCAAGCAGACAAAGTACTACAAGATCAACATCAGCAAGTAACGCTGCCTGTTCAGAATAACGGCAAAAGGCGTCCGGCAAATCCGGGCGCCTTTTTTACTGCTGTCCGGGGTACTGCCGTATAGGGAAAAAAGAAACAGATTCCGTTTTCCGGAACCTGTTTTCTTTCTGCGGAAGCTGAGGGATTCGAACCCCCGGTACGTTTCCGTACGCCGGTTTTCAAGACCGGTGCTATCGACCACTCAGCCAAACTTCCATGCCTTGGGATATATTTCCTTTAGCGGGCACAAAGGTGGGGAGAATATTTGGTATAGCCAAGTTTATCCCAGATTTTTTTCTTTATTTTGCGTAAAAATAACCGCTATGGATAAGAATGGATTTGTCACTTTTCTGAAAGAGAGATTCTTTGCCCGTTTCTATTTGGGAGCCGATGCCGCAAAGCAGGAAGAAGTCGATGCGAACATTCGCAAGAGCATTGAAATGAAGGGCACCAACCTATGGGTGCTGATACTGGCCATATTCATTGCTTCGCTGGGACTGAACATAAATTCCACAGCCGTCATAATAGGCGCCATGCTCATATCTCCGCTTATGGGACCGATAATAGGATTCGGCTATTCATTCGGAGTGTACGACATCCAGCTTATGAAAGAATCGCTGCGCAACTTCCTGATAATGGTCGTAGTCAGCCTGATAACTTCAACGCTGTTTTTCCTTCTGCCAATCATCAGCTTTGACCAGAGCGAACTTATGGCCAGGACCCAGCCTACCACATTCGACATACTCATTGCTCTTGTAGGCGGTCTTGCCGGTATGGTTGCGCAGACCAGGAATGAACGTACGGGAACCGTCATTCCAGGCGTTGCCATTGCAACCGCACTTATGCCCCCACTCTGCACTGTCGGTTACGGTCTGGCCACATTCCAGATGCGCTTCATTCTGGGTGCGCTGTATCTGTTCACGATAAACTGCATATTCATTGCCCTGGCAGCATACATCGTCACCTTGATAATGAAGTACAAGGCTGTGGGTGAAATGGAGGCAATTCAGCGCAGAAGGTACAAGAGCATAATGATAGGCGTATTGGTCGCCATAACCGTACCGAGCGTCATCATGGCTGTTACAATCATCAAGAGATCCGCCTTCGAGCAGAACAGCCAGCGTTTCATAAATGAAGCTTTCAACTTTGACCAGACTGTAGTGGTCGATTCCGAGACCGAATATCACACAGGCCGCAATAACTCGATTATTGAAGTACGTCTGTTCGGCGAGCCGTTAAGCCAGGACATGCTTGACAACCTGCAAAGGCAAATGGTTACCGCATACCATCTGCCCAATGTAGAACTCAGGGTTCGCCAGTCAAAGGACGGAAGCATTGACCTCACCTCGCTTCAGAGCAGTTACGAAGACATAATCAAGGAAAAGAACCTGCAGATTTCACGGCTTCAGCAGCAGTTGTCCATAACCACCCTGGCCGATACCGTTGCCGTTTCAAGCATGGCCCGTGAGCTTGGCGTATTCGTGCCCGGCATCAGCGGAATGTCGCTGTCAAAACACATTGCCTACGGAATGGACGGTGCTCCGGTCGATACCGCCTACATCTGCATAATGAAAATCGATGCCGATGCCGAAGAACAGCCTGACCGGTCAATTCTGCACCGCTGGCTTGAAAACCGTACGGGTTCAAAGAGCATTGAACTGATTATTGAGTGAATCAAAGATGATATACCCCGAGAACTACGAACATAAAGTCGGATTCGATGAAATAAGGCAGATGCTGGCCGAACGCTGCATTTGCGGCATGGGTGTGCGGCAGGTCGAAGAAATGGCTTTCTGCACCGATTATGATGCCATAGAATGCATGCTTGACCAGACAATGGAATTTGCGGGCATAATTCGTGAAGGAAAAACATTCCCGGACCAGAATTATACCGATCTGAGCGAAGCTCTGACCAGAATCCGCGTCATCGGCACATACCTTGACGAAGCAGAACTGCTAGGACTCTGGAAGTCACTTGACTCAATCGGGGCAATCGTCACATTTCTTACCAAAGAAGAAAACCAGGGACTGTATCCGCGACTTACCGAGCTGGCACACGATGTCATGGTGTTTCCTGCCATAACGCAGGCAATCAGCCACATACTGACCAAGTTCGGCAAGATCAAGGACAATGCGTCGCCGGAACTGTACCGCATACGCATGGATCTGGCCAGCACCTCTTTCAGCATTTCCAGAATACTGGGAAGCATTCTCAAACAGGCGCAGACCGACGGTCTGGTAGAAAAGGATGCGCAGCCCACCATGCGTGACGGCCGTCTGGTCCTGCCCGTAGCGCCCGCCCTCAAGCGCAGGATACGCGGTATTGTACACGATGAATCGGCCTCTGGAAAGACCGTGTTCATTGAGCCTGAGGAAGTTGTTGAAGCGAACAACAGGATACGCGAACTTGAAGCCGACGAACGCCGTGAGGTCATTCGCATTCTTGTGAATTTTGCCGACACGTTAAGACCCTTGATACCCGATGTCGTGAACTCATACGGTTTCATGGCAAAAATGGATTTCATAAGGGCAAAGGCACTGCTTACAGTCGATTTTGACGCAGCGAAACCTGTACTTGAGCATCATGCCATGCTTGACTGGGTAATGGCTGTGCATCCGCTGCTCAGAATCTCGCTTGCCAGACATGAACGCACCGTAGTTCCGCTTGATCTGAAACTTGACACAAAGAACAGCATGCTTCTGATTTCGGGACCGAATGCAGGCGGAAAATCGGTCTGCCTCAAGACCGCAGGACTTCTTCAGTACATGCTGCAATGCGGTCTTCCGGTGCCTATGCGTCCGAACAGCCATGCCGGCATATTCAAGAGCCTGTTCATTGACATAGGCGATGAACAGAGCATTGACAATGACCTGTCAACATATTCCAGCCATCTGCTGAATATGAAAAACATGATAAAGTATGCCGACAACCGCAGCCTTGTCCTGATAGACGAATTCGGCAGCGGTACGGAACCCGGAATAGGCGGAGCCATTGCCGAGGCCGTTCTGAAACGCTTCAACAAGCTTCGCGTATTTGGCGTGATAACAACTCATTACCAGAATCTCAAGCAGTATGCTGACAGCAATGAGGGAATAAGGAACGGTGCCATGCTCTACGACCGTCACCTTATGCAGCCGCTGTACATACTTCAGGTAGGCAACCCCGGCAGTTCGTTTGCCGTTGAGATTGCCCGCAAGATAGGACTGCCCGAAGACATAATTGAGGAAGCCACGCAGATTGTAGGCCGCGATTACGTTAACGCCGACAAGTATCTTCAGGACATTGTTCGTGACAAACGCTATTGGGAGAACAAGCGTCAGAACGTTCACGAGCTTGAAAAGCAGCTTGACAGACAGATTGAGCAGCACCGTCAGGAACTGGAGTCCATAGAGAAGCAGCGCAAGTCCATAATGCGTGAGGCCAAGGAAAAGGCAGACCAGCTTATCCAGGACTCGAACGCAATGATTGAGAACACCATACGTACAATCAAGGAAGCACAGGCAGACAGGGAGCTGACACGACTTGCCAGACAGGAACTTACTGATTTCAAGGAAAATATAGAACAGTCCCATGCTGACAGCGACAAGGACGAGCAGATACAGCGTCAGATGCAGCGCATTCTGGAAAGTCAGGAGCGACGCCGCAGGCGCAAGCAGGAACAGCGTGAGAAGAAGGAACGTGAGTCTGCCTCAGCCCCCGAACCCGCGGTCCTGACAGACGTACCGGCCGCATCGGCACATGAGAGATTCCAGCCGGGCGACACAGTCCGTCTTATAGGACAGACTTCGGTAGGCGAAGTCACACGTGTAGCCAAGAACGACATTACAGTGTCGTTCGGACAGATTACCAGCATTGTGAAGGCCAGCCGTCTGGAGCATGCCAAACCGGTGCAGGCAACCGGCACCAACCAGACCTACACCCACATGAGCAAGCAGACTCACGATGACATATACAACAGGAAACTGGCTTTCAAACCCGACATTGACGTGCGCGGAATGCGTGGCGACGAAGCCGTTCAGACTGTCATGCATTTCATTGACGATGCCACTCTTATAGGTATGAGCCGCGTGCGGATTCTGCATGGAACAGGGAACGGAATACTCAGAAACCTTATCAGACAATACCTTCATACCGTACCTGCCGTCAAGGACTATCATGACGAGCATATTCAGTTCGGAGGGCATGGCATCACTGTGGTAGATATAGGATAAACAATTTAATATAAACCAATTACACCGATATTATGAAGCTTGGAACAACATTGATTACAGCCGCTATGGCATTGTTTTCATTCACAAATGCCAACGCCGGCAAACACTGGGTAGCAACATGGGCAACTGCCGAACAGGTGGTGGAACCGCACAACTGTCCCCCTGCCCCGGGACTGGAAGGGAATTCAATACGCCAGATTGTCCAGACTTCAATCAGCGGCAAGACAGTAAGGGTCAAGTTCTCAAATGAAATGAGCAAGGTGCCGGTTGAAATCAACGCCGCCGAGATTGCCATTGCCCTGACAGCAGGCAGCAGCAGCGACATTGACGAAAAGAGCCAGGTCAGTCTGACATTCGGCGGCAGTGCCAGCGTAACCATACAGCCGGGCGAGTTGGTGACATCGGACCCCATCAAGTTCCCTATGACCACACGCCAGAACGTTGCCATTACAATGCACATGGGCAA
>JAKSIR010000043.1 GCA_024398695.1 Bacteroidaceae bacterium
ATACGGTATTTAGGAATTACTATACAAACATACTACTGTCATTTTGAAATACCAAACAATTGGTAAGAAAAAATCATATTGCAGGTCAGCGGGAGAGCTCGCGCATCTCGTAACCGAGACGGTACAGCTCAAGGGCGGCTCCTATGCGGAACATTACGTGGACGGTTCGTGCATAGACGTAGAACGCACGCGGACTCTGCGGTTCAATGTGTTCCTGACGGATATGTGCCACAGCGTCATCGGCACATGCTTTGATGGTCTCGTTGATGCCCTGTGTCTCAATGCCGCCCGGCATCAGGCCCAGAATGTCCTGCATGATGTGGTCATCCATGTTGTCAAAACCCTGAGAACCAAGCAGCACGCTGTATGGCTGGTCCTTGAGTCCGTTCCAGTCGCGGTTCCACCAGCACGCAACGGCCATGCCTATGTAGGCGGCCCAAGCAACCGAAACGGTGGGGTAGGCCGCAATCTCCTTCACACCGTCGGCAATGTATTCGGGAGCTATGGCGCTCCACTTGTCGTCAAGGTCCTGCGACTGCAGCAGCATACCCTCGAGCATGCCGCGTTCGGTACATATCTTCAGCAAATCACTTTCCAGGCGGTCCTGGTACATGTTGTAATACAGACTGTCTTCCATATCAGTATCGGTAACGTTTTCTGAACTTCTTCAAAAGGAAAATGGACATTATCAGCGCCATGCAGTCGGCCACATCGACCGATATCCACACGCCGTCAAGTTCCAGCAATACAGGCAATACGAATACGCAGCCCATTTCAAACAGGAATGTGCGCGTGAACGATGCGATGGCCGATACGATTCCGTTGTTGAGAGACGTGAACCAGGCCGAAATGAAGTTGTTGAAACCCCATATCATGAAACTTATCATTGAAAGTCTTATGGCGTGGGCTGACAGGCTGCACAGGTCAGCATCGTGCCCGACGAACACCTTTGACAGCGGCACTGCAAACAGTTCGCTCAGCAAGGTCATAATGCATCCCGAAACGACTATGATGGCAATGCTTTTCCTGAGCAGGCTCTTCAGCTCGTCATGGTTCTGCGCACCGTAGTTGAAGCTGACTATTGGGGAAACTGCCATGTTGTAGCCGATGAACAGCGCGGCGAAGAAGAAAGCCAGATACTGTATTATTCCGTAAACTGCAACACCGTCTTCGCCAATCAGTTTCATGAGCTGCAGGTTGTAGCACACTATGAGAATGTTGTACGAAATGTTGTTCACAAACTCCGACAGACCGTTTGAACATGCCTGCAGTATGTTTCTCCAGTCGCGGCCCGAGCTGACGCATTTCAGGCTGGTGGTGTTCCATCGGCCCGACCCTATGAAACCGAAGTAAACCAGCGGAATGATTCCACCTGTGGCTTGTGATATGGCCGTGGCGGCTGCTGCACCTGCCAGTCCCCATTTGAAGACTACAATGAACAGGAAATCCAGTACCATGTTGGCAACTCCGCTTATCACTGTGGCCCATGCTCCAAGCTGGGGACGTTCGGCCGTCATGAAGAACGACTGGAACTCCATTTGCGTCATGAACAGAGGCAGCACGCACAGAAGGATGCGGCCGTACGTGGTGCAGTCGTCAAGCATCTGTCCGTCGGTTGCGCCCATACAGCGTGATATGGGACGTATGAGTATGAACAGAATGACTGCCAGGATGAATCCGACTGTCAGCATGGAGCGGGTCAGCATGCTGAAAATGCGGTTGGCGCGTTCACGGTCGTTCTGGCCTATCACCATGGCTACCAGAGCGCTGCCACCCGTTCCGAACATTATGCCTATGGCACCTGCAATCATGATTGCGGGCCATACCATATTAAGGGCGGCGAACGACGTGGTACTGGTGTAGTTGGCTACAAAGAATCCGTCAACGACACCGTAGATTGACATGAACAGCATCATCATGACCGATGGTGCCGCCGTTTTCAGCAGTCTGCCGTAACTGTAGTGCCCTGACAGTTCAATCTTCATCAGTTTGCGTTTGGGACCGCCGAAACCTTATAGGGTGAATGAAGATCAGCGGACCACCTGGGTGAATTCCGGAGCCTTGCCCGGTTCTGCAATCACGTAGATGACCGATTTGGAACCGCCACCGCCAAAACCGCTGCTGGCAACGGTGAAGCGGTACTCTGTGGCATAGCCGACTGTGCGGCTTGCCACTTCCTTGGGTGTGCCAAGCGGGAACTGGTAGCTTGAACAGGCCTGGTTGAATATCTCGACATCGGCCTCCGATACAGGCTGGGATTCGGAGAAGTCGGGCAGTTCGACGGTCGTGCCTTCAACGTAGCCTCCCGAAACGAGGAAACGTTCGACTTCGGCTGGAACGGCAGCCATGCGCGCGGCGCGGCATCCGTAGCCTGCTGTAACATTCGCTGTGGGAAGTGCCTTGGCAAGGGCATCGGTGCCGGTGTTCAGACCGCCGCTGCCGAATGTGCAGAAGGTCACAATGGTCTTGCCGTTGAGGTTCTCTGCATTGAGCAGTGACTGTACGGGAGTGGCGAACTTGCCGCCCCAGATGGGGAAGCCAAGGAAAATGCGGTCATACTGTGACAGCTTGCTTTTCAGCGGAACGAGCGAAGGTACCGCACCTGACTGCGATTCCTGAGAGGTGCGCTGTACGGTGGCGTTGAAGTCGCCGTCGTATGCCGGAGTGACGTCAAAGCGTTCAAAGTCCCAGCCGGTCTGTCTTGCTATCTCCATAGCGACGGTTTCGGTTGAACCTTCCTGCGAATAGTACAGAATCAGAGTTTTGGGCTGGCCGCCTGTGCATGACATCATGCCGGCGCATGCCAGAACTGAGAGTATGAGTTTCTTCATAATGTTATTTTTTGAGGGTTAATCGGGCTGGGTAAGCTTGCGGAATACGGTCGGAGTGGTCAGCGAGAAGCGCATCAGCTCGCCGGTTACCGGGTGGATGAATGCCAGACGGTAGTTGTGGAGCATCAGGCGGCGGGCCGGGTTGGTCTCGGCTCCGTATTTGATGTCGCCGGCAATGGGACAGCCCATCTCGGACATGTGGACACGTATCTGGTTCTTCTTGCCGGTGAAGATCTCCACATCGACCAGGGCGTAGCGGCCTCGGGTCTGCAGAACACGGTAATGGGTTACTGCCAGACGGCCGCGTTCCTCGTCATCGGTCGAGAATACACGCATATGGCTGTCCTGCGCGAGCAGGCTTTCAATGGTGTCCTCCTGACGAGGAGGTATGTTCTCGGTAACGCACATGTACTTGCGTTCCTTGACGTAGTAGTCCCAGTTGGAACGCAGTTCGTACATCAGGTCATGGTCTTTTGCAAAAATAAGTATGCCCGATGTGTACTGGTCCAGACGGTGGCATACGAAAAGCTGCGCATCGGGGTTGCCGTGACGCACGTAGTCCTGCATTATGCTGAAAGCGTTCTTTTCACGCACGTTGTCGTTGGCAACCGACAGCAGGCCCGACGCCTTCTCGATGACTACAATGTGACGGTCTTCGAACAGCACCTTGACCATGGGATTGTTGAACTGGTAGAAACTGCGTCCCAGGTTGACTTCAACCACGTCGCCTGGCAGAAGCGGGGTGTCAAACTGTGTTACGGCCTTGCCTTTGAGGGCAATGTGCCTGTATTTGAGCAGCGCCTTCACCTGGGTGCGGTTCATGTCGGAAAGCGTTTCCATCAGGAACGGAAGCAGGGTGCATTCCTTTTCGACGTTGTATGTCCTTATGTTGTCGGGCGTGTAGCCCCGGCTGTTTGTCATATAGCGTTCAGTCGTTTTCTATCTTGTTCAACATCTTGATTGTGGCCTTGATGGCCGCTTCGGTCTGGTCGGCATCGAGCCCGCGTGTGCGGAAATCCTGGCCGTTCAGGTTCCAGCTTATTATTGTCTGTACGAATGCATCGGTCCGTCCTCCCGGTGGAATGGACACGGTATAGTCTGTCAGTACGGGGAAGGGCTTGTCAAGGCTGGCGTAGATTTTGCGCAGCGCCTTCACGAATGCGTCGTACTGACCGTCACCGCTTGCCGAGTCCTGATAAGGCTTGCCGTTGATTTCTATCATCACGGTGGCCGATGGCCTCAAGCCCTGTGCCAGCATGAGCGAGTAGTTGAGTATTCTTATGCGCTGCTCGCGGTCGCTGTCGTGGTGAAGGACATCGCTCACTATGTAGGGCAGGTCGTCCTGCGTAAGTTGTTCCTTCTTGTCTCCCAGTTCCACTATGCGTTCCGTGACCTTGCGCATGGACTCGTCGTCAAGTTCGATGCCCATGGCCTCAAGGTTCTTGCGCACGTTGGCACGTCCGCTGTTCTTGCCAAGCGCGTATTCGCGGACACGCCCGAAGCGTTCGGGAATCAGCGCTCCGGTATAGAGGTTATCCTTGGCATCGCCGTCGGCATGGACGCCGGCACACTGTGTGAACACGTTCTGTCCCACAATGGGCTTGTTCTGCGGAATGCGTATGCCGCTGTCCATTTCGACAAGACGGCTCAGACGGGTAATGTTCTTTTCGTTCAGGTTCAGTTCCATGCCAAGCTGGTCGCGCACTACGGCCATGACGCTTGCAAGCGATGCGTTTCCGGCCCTTTCGCCGAGACCGTTCACTGTAGTGTGAACTCCACGGATGCCTGCACGCACGGCGCTGAAGACATTGGCCACAGCCAGTTCGTAGTCGTTATGTGCATGGAAATCGAAATGCACTTCGGGAAAGGCGGCCGTCATTTCACCGCAGTATTCGAATGTGGTCTGCGGATTGAGTACTCCCAGAGTGTCGGACAGCATTATGCGTCTTACCGGAAGCGATGCCAGCATTCCTGCAAGTTCCATGACATAGTCGCGCGACTGTGACATTCCGTTGCTCCAGTCCTCCAGATATACGTTTACCGTCAGACCCATGTCCGATGCCGTCATGACTGTCTGTCTCACGTCATCCAGATGCTGCCGCGCAGTCTTGCCCAGCTGTCCTTCGACATGACGCAGGCTGCCTTTGCAGAGCAGGTTCATGACCTGGCAGCCGCAGTCCCTGATCCACTGTGCGGAACTGCGCAGATCTACAAAGCCCAACACTTCCAGACATTCACTGAAGCCGTTGGCGTTTGCCCAGCGTGCAATTCGCCGCACACATTCCTGTTCCTGCTCGCCTGTAAGGGCCGATGCCAGTTCGATGCGGTCAACGCGCACTTCGGTAAGCAGTGACTTGGTTATGTCAAGCTTCTCTCGTTCGGTGAACGAAACCCCCTGGGTCTGTTCTCCGTCACGTAGTGTGGTGTCAAGTATCTCAATCATAGTAATACCAGTCTGTCACACGGGAACTTGTTGACTGCGTTGATGAATGCCTGGACCGATGCGTTCACAATGTCTGTGTCGGCGGCAAAGCCGTAGTACAGCACTCCTTCGAATTCCACCTGCATGTGTACCTTGCCTGTGTCGTCACTGCCGTGGTCCATGGCCTGTATGAGAAATTCGCGTATGGTCATTCTGTTGCCCGTAATCTTCTTTATGCTCTTTATTGCCGCATCGACAGGACCGTTGCCGGCCGACTGCGATTCGTACTGCTTTCCGTCAATGGTCAGACGCACCGTTGCGCTGCTTTCAACGCCCTTGCCCGATGTCACGTTCATATAGTCAAGTGTGGCGCGCTCCTTCATGCCGCCGTTCTGACCGGTCAGACTGAGAATGTCCTGATCGCTTATGTCGGTCTTTGAATCGGCCAGTTGCAGGAATCTGTCATAAAGGGCGTTCAACTGCTCGCCTTCAACTTCCACGCCAAGCAGCTGGCAGCGCTGCTGCAGGGCCGCACGTCCGCTCCGGGCTGTGAGTATCAGGCTGCTGTCAAGCATGCCTACGTCCTTCGGGTTCAGAATCTCGTAGTTTCGGCGGTTTTTCAGAATGCCGTCCTGATGTATGCCCGACGAATGCGAGAAGGCGTTCCTGCCCACAATGGCCTTGTTGGCCTGTACCGGCATGTTCATGAGCGATGACACCAGGCGGCTTGTATGGAACAGACGTGTCGTGTCAATCCCGGTATTCATGCCCAGTTCGGGATGGCTGCGCAGAATCATGACAATCTCTTCGAGTGCTGCATTTCCAGCCCGTTCCCCTATGCCGTTCATGGCCACCTGTACCTGGCGTGCACCGGCCTGTACGGCAGCCAGAGTGTTCGCAGTGGCAAGTCCCAGGTCATTGTGACAATGCACTGAAAGGGTTACATTGTCGATGCCGTCCACATTTTCCATCAGGTACCGTATTTTCTGGCCGAATGTTTCGGGCAGGCAGACGCCTGTGGTGTCAGGAATATTTACAACTGTAGCGCCGGCCCTGATGACGGCTCCTACCACCTCGGCAAGGAACTCGTTGTCAGCCCGTCCGGCATCTTCGCAGTAGAACTCTACGTCATCAATGAGGTTGCGGGCATATCGTACAGCGTTTACGGCCTGTTCCAGAATCTTTTCCCTCGTCGATGCGAATTTATATCTGATATGCTGGTCCGATGTACCCAGACCTGTGTGTATTCTTCCGCGCTGCGCATTCTTCAGAGCCTGTGCCGCAATGTCTATGTCGCTTGGGACGGCGCGCGCCAGAGCACAGACAACAGACTTGCTGACGGCCTGGGCTATGCATTCCACGCTGTGGAAGTCGCCCGGACTGGATACCGGGAAACCGGCTTCAATGACATCGGTCCCAAGCTCTTCAAGGGCACGTGCCACCTGCACCTTCTCGATGGTGCTCAACTGGCAGCCCGGAACCTGTTCTCCGTCCCTGAGAGTGGTGTCAAAAATAATCAGCCTTTCGGACATCTGTGAACCGTCTTTTATCGTTGATTTTGCAAAAATAACAAAAATAATGCGTTTTGAAGTTGTACATTTCAAAAGTGGCTCTTATCTTTGCTACGTGTTTTTCATGGTATTAGATTTTATTTTAAGGTGAGCGGAACTGGGAAGTCCCGCTCATCTGCTTTTATTTGAGATACTTGTCAAGCCATGCAAAGAAGGTCCTCTGCCAGGCTATTCCGTTCTGGGGCTTGGACACCCAGTGGTTCTCATCGGGGAACAGAAGCAGCTGTGCGTCTATGCCGCGCATGCGGGCCGATGTGAAAGCCGACACAGCCTGCGAATACATTATTCTGTAGTCCTTCTCTCCGTGTATGCAAAGAATGGGGGTGTCCCACCTGTCAACGTAAAGGTGCGGGGACTGGGCATAGACAGACAGCCTGTTCAGGTTGTCGTTCTCCCATGGTGCTCCGCCGTAGTCCCAGTTCGGGAACCACATCTCCTCGGTCTCGGAATAGTCCTGCTGGGTGTTGAACATGCCGTCGTGGGCTATGAAGCACTTGAAGCGCTTTTCGTGGTTGCCGGCCAGCCAGTAGACGGAATAGCCGCCGAAGCTTGCGCCTATGCAGCCAAGACGGTCACTGTCAACGTATGGCTCCTTTGCAATGTCGTCAATGGCAGAAAGGTAGTCCTTCATGCACTGGCCTGTGTAGTCTCCGCTAATCTCTTCAAGCCACTCCTGTCCGAATCCGGGTACTCCCCGGCGGTTCGGTGCCACGATGATGTAGCCCTGATGCGCCATGAGCATGAAGTTCCAGCGGTAGCTCCAGAACTGCGACACCATGTTCTGCGGACCGCCCTCGCAGAACAGCAGGGTGGGGTATTTCCTTTCCGGATCAAAGTGAGGCGGATATATCACCCATGTGAGCATTTCCTTGCCGTCGGTAGTGGTAACCATGCGCGCATCGGTCTTCACCTTGTCAATGTCGGCAAAGAAACGGTCGTTCTCATGTGAAATGCGCTCCTTCATGCCGCGTCGCGTATCCAGCGAATAAATCTCGGTGGCCATGTTCAGTGACTGTGCTGTCACAATGAGACGGCGGTCGGCACCCCATGCCAGCGAATTGAAGTCACATACGTCATTGCTGACGGGTACAATGCGGCCGTCAAGCCCTGCCATGAATATCGACATGCAGCCCTGCCATGAGCCTATGAAATACAGCCGTTCGCTGCCCCTGTCCCAAATGAAATGGTCCACGTTGCTGTTAAAGTTCTCGCTTACGGACCATTTGCGTTTTGTTTCCATGTCCATGACATACAGGCGGTTGCGGTCACTCTCGTAACCGTCGCGCTCCATGCTCTGCCATGCCAGGAAAGTGCCGTCGGGACTGAACTGCGGGTTGGTGTCATAGCCCATGTTAAGGTCCGTCTCGCCGGGCAGCTTGCACAGGTTCACCGTCTCTCCGGTTTCAATGCTGTACAGGAAAATGTCGGAATCGGTGCTTGTGGAGTATTCCTTGCCTGTCTTCTTGCGGCAGGTATAGGCAAGCTGTTTTCCGTCGGGCGTCCAGGCAAACTGCTCTATGCCTCCAAACGGGAGCATGGGGCTTTCGTAGGGCTGGTCCTGCAGCAGGTCAAAGGCATCGGCCATGACCCTGCCATCCTTTACCGACGCTATGAACGGGTGCGGCAGTTCCGTGGTCCAGCTGTCCCAGTGGCGGAACATAAGGTCGTTGGCAATCTTTGCGCCTGATTCCGGAAGATCGGCGTACGGATGTTCCGGAACCAGCGGGTTGGGCACATTCATGACAAGCAGAACACGGCTGCCGTCGGGCGAGAACAGAAAACCGTCAATGTTGCGGTCTGCATGGGACAGCTGTCTGCGATGCCGTCCGTTGTAGTCCACTGACCATAACTGCTGTATGCCCTTGCTGTCGGGGGCAAGGAACGCTATGGTACGGTTGTCAATCCATGCAGGGGCTGTCTCGTTGCGTGAACTGCGGGTGACGAGACGCAGACTGTCGCCATTGCCGGTCATGGTGTATATGACCGTGTGACCGGCGTTCTCACCAATACTGAAGTACGATGTCTGGTATGCGACGTGCTTGCCGTCGGCCGATACCGCCACATTTGAAATGCGTCCAAGCGCCCAGAGCGCCTCGGGTGTCATGTGGCCGTCTTCGATTTTCAGCTCGCTGCGTCCAATGTTGACTTTTTTTCTCATATTGCCGCTATTGACATAAAAATACGTACCTATGGCCATGATCATGACCATAAGTACCAGATATGTTTTTCTGCTCATTTTCGGGGGACAGACTGTTTCAGCTCTTCAGAAGCACTTTGATGAAACCGGTGCCGTCCTCAAGCGTACCGTATGCCCCGTCAAGGCATGACTTCTCGTCATACTGCTGAACCCGGTCGGGCTCGATTCCGCGATGCCAGATAAGGAAAGGCACGTTCTCACGCGTGTGAGTGCGGTGTGAACATGGAGTGGGGTGGTCAGGCAACACTGCAATGCATACCGGTTCGTCCCAATTCTTCACCTCCTCATATATCGGTCCTATCAGACGGCTGTCAAGGTCCTCGACGCAGCGCAGCTTGAGCTCACTGTTACCCTCGTGACCGGCTTCATCGGCTGCCTCGACATGGACATAGACAAGGTCGCAGGTCCTGAGCGCATCGATTGCGGCGCGCGTCTTGTTCTCGTAGTTTGTATCGAACAGACCGGTGGCACCCTCAACGTCAATCACCTCCATGCCGGCGTATTTGCCAATGCCTTTTATCAGATCGACGGCCGATATTACCGCGCTCTTCTTTATTTGCGGAAAAGACTGTGCCAGTGTGGCCATCTGCGGTCTGTAGCCCGGTGACCAGGGCCATATACTGTTGGCCATGTCCTTGCCCTGAGCCTTGCGTGCCAGGTTTATGGGGTGCTTGGCAAGCAGTTCCTGTGAACGCAGAATAAGGCTGTTCAGCAGGTCGGCTGTCGGCTGTGCCTGAGCTGTGGCAGCCTTTATCATCAGGGGCTCGAACGGCTGTCCGGGCACATCATGGGGCGGGGTGCATACAAGTTCCTTGCAGCCTCCGTTTACCACCAGCAGATGACGGTATTGTATTCCGGGATGGAACTGAACCTTGTCGGAACCCAGCTCACGGTCCAGATACTGAATCAGCTCGCGTCCCTCTTCGGTGGTCAGATGCCCTGCCGAATGGTTCTTTATGCAGCCGTTCTCGACGCAGATAAGGTTGCAGCGCATACCCATGTCGCCGTCCTTCAGATCAACGCCGATATTTGCTGCTTCAAGCACTCCGCGGCCTTCAAACACCTTGTGGACGTCGTAACCCAAAACTCCCATGTTGGCAACCTCGCTGCCGGGGGTGAAACCTTCGGGTACGGTGCATACCATGCCGGTACGTCCCTCTTTGGCCAGCTTGTCCATGTACGGCTTGCGGGCATGCTGCAGGACAGTCTGCCCGTCAAAGGCATCGGCCCAGTCGGCCATGCCGTCTCCAAGAATGATAATGTACTTCATACAACGCTTCGGTTTGTCAGTCAAAATGCAAAATTAGGAAATTCAGCCCACACACCACGCCTTTTTATGTAACTTTGGCAGCATGAAACTGCTTTCGGTACTGTTTTCCATAATCCTTTCAGCTGCGCCGCAGTTTGGAACGGTGCGCAGAGACCGTCCCGTCACTGCAATTCAGAATGTTGAAGTGACTGCCGACAGCGTGCGTCTGGTCTTCGACCTGAGCATTCAGAAGGGGTGGCACGTCTACTCCACCGGCCAGGCAGGCGGTCCGACAAGTGCGGAACTGCAGCTGGACAGCATTTCCGGCCTGAACCTGTGCGGTGACCTGAATTTTGAGGGGGAACTGATAAAACTGATGGATCCGGTGTTCGGAGCAGAAGTAAGCTATTTCGAGAACAATGTACGGTTCACGCAGTCAATGGCGCTTACAGCTCCTGACTGGTATGTTGCTGGCAATCTGACTTACGGGGCGTGCAATGACGTTTCCTGTCTGCCTCCAGGACATGTGGAATTCTGCTTTTCTGCCGATTCATCCATCGCGGTCACGGATGGCTTGCAGCTCGTCGGGCATTCGGGGACAGACCTGAGAGCGCTGCCCGATTATGACGCACGGACATGGCAGCCGGTGGAATACGCCGGCACGTCTGACGGCAGCCTGCGAGGGCTTCTCGGACTGTTCCTGACCAGTTTCCTCGGTGGCCTTCTTGCTCTGCTCACTCCCTGCGTGTGGCCGGTAATTCCCATGACGGTCAGTTTCTTCCTGAAACGTATCGGTGAGCGCCGCAAGGCGGTCCGTGACGCCGTTCTTTTTGGAGTTGCCATCATGGCGGTGTATGTCAGCCTGGGTCTTGCCGTGACACTGATATTCGGTGCCGATGCACTCAATTCACTGGCTACCAATGCGGCAGTCAACATATTGTTCTTCCTGATGCTGGTGGCCTTTGCGCTGTCGTTCTTCGGACTGTTCGAACTCAGACTTCCCGGAGCCTGGAGTACTGGCACAGACCGCAGAGCACGCAGGTCTGGTCTTGCCGGCATATTCTTCATGGCTCTGACTCTTGTCATAGTGTCATTCTCGTGCACAGGGCCCATAATTGGTTTCCTGCTTGTCGATGCTGCCCAGAACGGCAGTCTGCTTGCCCCTGTCATCGGCATGACGGGCTTTTCCCTGGCTCTTGCCATACCTTTCGCACTTTTTGCCATGTTTCCCGGCTGGATGGAGTCCATGCCCAAGTCGGGAGACTGGATGCAGAAGGTCAAGGTCACCCTCGGTTTCGTGGAACTGGCATTCTCGCTTAAATTCCTGTCGGTGGCCGATATGGCCTACGGGTGGGGCATACTGCCGCGTGAGCTCTTCATCCTGTTGTGGGCACTTATGGCGCTTGTGCTGAGTCTATATCTGCTTGGTATCTATCGCAGGGGCCGGCGTAAAGCCAATCCTCTGTCCATGGCTTTTGGATTCGTGTCGCTGCTGTTTGCCGCGTGGCTGGTTCCCGGTCTGTGGGGAGCTCCGCTCAAGGCCATCAGTGCTTTCTGTCCGCCAATGACTGCCAGCATGTTTGCCGATGACAGGTCCGGAGACATCAAAGTCAAGGCTCAGTTTACAGACTATGCCAAGGCGCTGGAGGCATCGGCCGAAACCGGCAAGCCGGTACTGATTGACTTTACGGGGTTCGGGTGCGTGAACTGCAGAAAAATGGAGGCATCGGTCTGGACAGACAGGGAAGTTGCCGCCGTCATTGCCGCCAAATACATACTGGTATCGCTGTATGTTGATGACCGCACTCCGCTTGATCAGCCCGTTACAGTGATTGAAAACGGCCAGAAAGTCAGAATAAGAAACGTCGGTGACAAATGGAGCCTTCTGCAGCGTTACAAGTTCGGCGCCAACGCACAGCCATTCTATGTGATAGTGGACTCTGACGGCCGTCTGCTGTCGGAACCCTACACCTTCAATCCCGAACCGGCAGGTTTCCTGGAATTTCTTTAGCTGAATACCACAGTCTTGTTCTTATAGACAAGAATCTTGTGGTCGATGTGCTTCTGGACGGCGTGCGACAGGACAATCTTTTCCAGATCCTTGCCCTTGTTCACCAAATCGTTGGGCATGTCCTTGTGGGAAATGTGGACAACATCCTGAACGATAATGGGACCGGCATCGAGTTCTGCCGTAACGTAATGGCTTGTTGCACCGATAATCTTCACTCCGCGGTCAAATGCTGCCTGATAAGGCTTTGCACCTACAAAGGCGGGCAGGAAGGAGTGGTGTATGTTGATAATGCGGTTAGGATACTTTGCAATCATGCGGTCTCCTATTATCTGCATGTAGCGTGCCAGAACAATGAAGTCAATTCTGTTGTCTTCAAGCAGTTCAAGCATTGCCGTTTCCTGCTCAAGCCTGTTTTCCTTTGTGATAGGAATTTCATAGTATGGAATCTGAAACATGTCGGCCACAGGCTTCATGTCCGGATGATTGCTGACAATCAGAGGAATTTCCACATTCCATTCACCCGCACTGTATCGGGCCAGCAGGTCAAACAGACAGTGCGACATCTTTGAAACGAAAATGGCCATGCGCGGTTTCTCGTCACTGAAGTACAGCTTGAACTCCATCTGGTACTTCTTGGCATACAGTGTCCCGAAATAATCCGAAATCTTGTCCCTGGGAATAAGGAAATTGTCAATGTTCCATTCAATGCGCATATTGAAGACCCCTTCAACATGGTCAACAAACTGAGCCAGGTAAACAACGTTACCGCGGTTTTCCGTTATGAAATTGGTAATGTCGGCAATGATACCCGGTTTGTCGGGACAGTGCAGTAATAGAGTAGTGGTCATGACCGAATAAGTTTCTTGAACCGCAAAGGTACAAAAAAATATCAGTTGCGTATCAAGATTTCACATTCAGCATGGAGAAGCCGACCAGGGCTTGAGTCCTGGTCGGCTTCTCCATACTGAATTTCAAATATCTCGGATTTGACACTGCCGTTGCCTACAAGCTTGCCGTTTGCATACATCCAGTCCTTGAACATGTAAGGTACCTTGACCTGGATGTTTCCTGCCGGTTCAAGAGTGTAGACCATGCTGCTGTCAGTCGCGAATTCTGCAGTGCAGGTATCGCCGGCAATGCCCATAAAGTCAAACTTGACACTTCCGGGGAGTTCGCTGTAGGTCCATGCTCTCTGTGTCGTGTCCTGGGCATACTGTCCGCTTGCCTTCCCAAGGTCAATGTAAAGCATCTGCTTGACAGAATCCCAGACGGATGAACAAATTTCGTTTGAGGAATAAAGACAGAAAGAGTCAGGAACGTCAGACCTTTTCTAGTATCCACTGGCGGAGCGGGATAACCTTTATTGTATATCCATCCTTTTCTATTGTCTCCTCCTGATTCCATGTGATGATGGAAAGTGAACTGCACTTAAGCTCGCCCGCGCATTCGACAAGAGACTCCACCTCACGTTTACGGGTCTTTGCAGCACTCATATCATAGCACACCTGTATCATTCGCTCTACCTTGACCCCACTACGGCAGACGAAATCGGTTTCCTTGTCATTACGTGAGCGGTAGTAGAACAGCTCGTACTTCTTGAGATCATATCCTCTTTTGAGCAGTTCCTGAAAGACCAGGTTTTCAAGCAGCTTTCCTGTGTTCGATGAAAGTTCGAAGGCACGTGCCATTATATAGCCATTGTCCACAACATATGTCTTTCGATCGGCCTTCTTCATCAGTTTCAGTTTGTTTGAGAAACGTGGCAAATACTGGAAGAGATATGTATTTTGAAGATAGCCAGAGAACTTTTGAACAGTAAGGACGCTGGGCATACCCAGTTCTTCAGCAAGTGATGTTGCACTGAACGGATTCGTAAAGTTCGAAAGAAGCCAGTCGGCGACATTGTAAAGTTCCTCTACCTTCCGCACCCTGTATCGGCGGACTATGTCTTTTATGATTATCGCATCGTACAGGGCGGAGAGGTATCCTGATGTGACCTGAGGTGTTTTCGCAATCTCAGGATAGCCGCCTGATTTCATAAACATTTCGAGATGGTTATTGGCTTCGGCTGTCTGTGACGGAGTTTCTGTCTCAATTGGATAGTCAAGATATCCCATATACTCACTAGCCGAGAACGGGAACAAACGTATTTCCATATAACGGCCGGAAAGGACGGCTGCAAGGTCATCGGAGAGAAGGTTCGCATTTGATCCGGTGATGACCATGTTTACTCCGTTTCTGTAGAGTTTCTCAACCCACATCGACCAACCGTCCAAATTCTGGACCTCATCGAGAAGCAGGTATTCATATCCGGGGTACACTTCACCAAGAGCTTGCTCCACAGCGTCCTCGGAGAATTTTTCAAGCAGAGCCGCATCATCAAAATTGAGATACGCAAAGTTCTTGTCGGAAAGCATCTGAAGGGCAAGCACGGACTTTCCCGCTCGCCTTGGTCCGGTTATCAGTTTTATAGGCTTGGAATCCCTGTAAAGAACGGCCTTGGCATGACTATGCCTTTCTTGATACTCAATGAAGAGTAGTTTATCCCTTTCCTCTCTTTGCTTTTTAACGATTGTTTTCATTCACTTACTATTATGTACTGAACAAAATTAGTGTTTTTTATTTAGTACACAAAATTTTGTGAATAAAACTTGCCCCCGGTTGCTATTCTGATTCATGTTCATCCGTCCAGACGGATGAAACAAGAACAGATGCTATAACATTCGCTAGCCATGTATGTTTTTACCCCAACTGATTGGGGTTGGTTTGGGCACCTGGTTGT
>JAKSIR010000044.1 GCA_024398695.1 Bacteroidaceae bacterium
ATTATGACTCGGTGCCGAACAGTGTGGCGCTGGTGGCGTCGGTTATGGTCACGGTGACAAAATCGCCGGGTTTGTGGGTGCCCTTGTCAAAGACTACGGTGCGCAGCTGTTCGGTGCGGCCGTAAAGTTGGTTGTGTGAACGTTTTGAGTAGCCCTCGGCCAGTACCTGAAAGGTCTTGCCTATGCACTCGCGATTACATTCAAGTGACAGTTCGCTCTGCAGGGCAATCATCTCGTTCAGGCGGCGGATTTTCTCCTCTTCGGGAACATCGTCGGGCAAGTGACGGCTGGCAAAGGTGCCGGGGCGTTCGGAATATTTGAAATCGAACGACGCGTCGAAACGGCACTCGCGCATGAGTGAGAGCGTCTGCCCGTGGTCTTCAAGCGTCTCGCTGTGGTAGCCGCAGAACAGGTCGGTGGTCAGGCCGCAGTCAGGAATGATGCGTCTTATTGCTGCCACCCTTTCCAGATACCACTCGCGTGTGTATTTGCGGTTCATGAGCTGCAGTATGCGGTTGCTTCCGCTCTGCACCGGCAGGTGAATGTGGCGGCATACGTTCGGTTCCTGGGCAATGACGTGCAGGGTATCGTCGCTCATGTCCTTTGGGTGCGATGTCGTGAAACGCACTCTCATGTCTGGAACGGCATGTGCCACCATTCTCAGAAGTTCGGGAAAAGTGACCTTTTCACCGTCATTTTCGTAACGATAAGAGTTGACGTTCTGTCCCAGAAGGGTCACTTCCTTGAACCCCTTTGCCTGCAGGTCGCGGCACTCGGCAAGGATGCTCTGCGGTTCGCGGCTGCGTTCGCGTCCGCGGGTATAGGGCACAATGCAGTAGTGGCAGAAATTGTTGCATCCGCGCATAATGCTCACGAATCCTGATATGCGGTTGCCGCAGACACGGCTTGGGATTATGTCCTTGTATGTCTGCGTGAGCGACAGTTCGGTATCCATGGCCTTGTGCCCCAGTTCGGCCTGTGCAATCAGGTCAGGAAGTGCCAGATACGAGTCGGGACCGGCAACCACATCGGTGTGGTGGTTGTCAATCAGATCCTGTGCCACACGCTGTGCCATGCAGCCCATAACGCCGACAATCAACTTTCCACCGCGTTTTTTCTTCAGAGCCGACAGGGCTTCAAGCCTGTTCAGAATTTTCTGTTCGGCATTGTCACGTATCGAGCAGGTGTTCAGAAATACGGCATCGGCCCCGTCGATACTGTCGACGGTATCGTAACCGGCCATCTTCATGACCGATGCAATTACCTCACTGTCAGCTACATTCATCTGGCAGCCGTAAGTCTCAATGAACAGCTTCTTTGAAGCTTCTGTATTTCCCGAGTTCTGCATACGCGTATAATATGGATGCAAAGTTACTTCATTTGTTTGATAATTATGTAATTTTGCATTTCGTGAAAACCGGACAGTAAACTAAAATCAACAAATATGAGTTTCAAAAGAATTTCAGCTGCCCAGGCAGCACAGTATGTAAAGGACGGCTTCAATGTCGGACTTAGCGGCTTTACACCAGCAGGTACTCCAAAGGCCGTTACAAAAGAAATCGGCCTTATGGCCCATGAACTCCACGAACAGGGCAAACCTTTCCAGATCAGCCTGTTCACAGGAGCATCGACCGGCGACAGCGCCGACGGTATCCTGTCACGCGAGCACGCCATCAAGTTCCGTGCCCCTTACACCACCAACAAGGACTTCCGTACAGCCGTAAATGCCGGTGAAATCGCATATAATGACATCAACCTGAGCCAGATGGCACAGGAACTGCGCTACGGTTTCTACGGCAAACTGGACCTTGGCATCATTGAGGCTTTCGATGTTACCGACGACGGCAAGATATGGGTTACCGCAGGTGTCGGCATAGCTCCGACAGTTGCCCGTATGGCCGACAAGCTCATTATCGAGCTCAACGCCGCCCACGCAAAGTGCGCCAAGGGCCTGCATGACATATTCGAACTTCAGGATCCTCCTTACCGCCGCGAGATTCCGGTCTATCAGCCCAGCGACCACTGCGGCAAGGACTACATACAGGTTGACCCCAAGAAGATTATCGGCATTGTCGAGGTGAACATACCTGACGAGGCACGCGGATTCACCGCCCCCGATGAGACCACCATGCAGATAGGTCACAACGTTGCCCAGTTCCTTATCAGCGACCTGAAGCGCGGCATCATTCCTTCAACCTTCCTGCCTCTGCAGAGCGGTGTTGGTAACGTTGCCAACGCTGTTCTGGGCGCTCTTGGCGAGGACCCGTCAGTTCCCGCATTCCAGATGTACACCGAGGTTATCCAGGATTCAGTCATCAACCTGATGCGCGAGGGCCACTGCAAGTTCGGCTCAAGCTCATCGTTGAGCGTCAGCAACGAGACTCTGCAGGGCATCTATGACGACATGGATTTCTTCAAGGACAAGCTGGTCCTGCGTCCTACCGAGATATCCAACTCACCTGAAGTTGCACGCCGTCTCGGCCTTATTGCCATGAACACCGCTCTTGAGGCCGATATCTACGGCAACGTGAACTCGACCCATGTATGCGGCACCAAGATGATGAACGGTGTAGGCGGCTCATGCGACTTTACACGCAACGCCTTCATTTCAATCTTCTCATGCCCGTCAACCGCAAAGGGCGGCAAGATAAGCGCCATTGTTCCAATGTGTACACACGTTGACCACAACGAGCACAGCGTCAAGGTCCTGATTACCGAACAGGGTATTGCCGACCTGCGCGGCAAGTCACCGGCCCAGCGTGCAAAGTGCATCATCGAGAACTGCGTTCACCCTGACTACAAGCAGCTCATGTGGGACTACCTGAAGATTTCAGAAAAGGGTCAGACCAGCCACGCTCTGCAGAAGGCATTTGCACTCCATCAGGCTTTGGCCGAGAAGGGAGACATGCATCTGGCAGAATTCTGACAAACCGGAGCGATAATTCAGAAACGGACTCTCTGCACATGTGCGGAGAGTCCGTTTCTGGCATTTTATTGGTGAAATACTTGACAAGGGGGGTACCCGCGCATTATCTTTGCAGTTCACGCGCGTGCAGGCATGAAAGACAATGGCGTACAGGAAGTGGGCAGATGTCCCATTTGCGGGGCGGCGGGCTGTGAACAGCATGCCGTGTGCGTGGACTATGTCATTAGCCACGAGAGCTATGTCCTGGGCCGGTGTCCTGATTGCGGAATGGTTTTCACCTGTCAGCCGCCCGACGAGACTGAAATGACCGGATATGACAAACTCGGGCTAAAGCTTCAGCTGGGCGACAATCCGACAGGACTGGTCCACAAGCTTTACTGGCATGCGCGCTCCATAATGCTGCGCAGAAAGGCCGGCCTTATTGAGATGTTTTCGGGCCGTAACAGCGGAAACCTGCTGAACTATGGGGCTAAAACGGGCTTCTTTTCAAGTTTCATGGAGGACCGCGGGTGGAACGTGACATCGGTCGAGAAATATCATGAGGAACGGTTCTTCTCGCTTGAAAATTTCCATCACCGCATGATATCCGTGTCCGATATGCAGACGCTCAAGCCGCAGGCATTTGACATTGTCACAATGTGGCATGTGTTCGAGCACAACAGGGAACCGGAGTCGCTGCTTGAGCGTTTTCATACGCTGTTGCGTCCGGCCGGTCTGCTTGTCGTTGCCTGCCCTAACTTCACATCGACCGATGCCGTACATTACGGGCCGTATTGGGCCGGATATGACGTGCCCCGCCATCTATGGCATTTCACGCCACTGACCATTACCCGCATGGCTGAAAAGTGCGGTTTCACGCTGATGCATCACGAGCCGCTTCCGTTTGACAGCTTTTATATTTCCATACTGTCAGAACAGAACATGGGACATGGCCTGGCCTTTGTCAGGGGGATGTATCACGGTCTGGTCTCCTGGCTGAAGTCAAAGCAGAACAGAGGCCGCAGCAGTTCGTTAGTTTACGTTTTCAGAAAAAAGTAATATGGCACAAAGGAAAAGGAAAGTCATTGACCTGTTGTTCATTACATCGTGCATCAGCACATGGCTGGTGCTGCTGCTCATTGCCATGGTGTCAATGCTGCTTCTGTCGGGCGGACGCCTGTCGACGCTCATCAAACAGGAAATGACGGTTGAAATAATATTGAACGAAAAGATTCCTGACAAGAGTCTCAAGGCCATCAACGCCGCCCTTGACAAGGCTCCGTACTGCGCATCGCATCACTACATATCGAAGGATGCGGCTCTGAAGGAAATGCAGCAGGCCATGGGGACTGACCCCAGCATGTTCCTGGGCTACAATCCGTTCTATGCATCGGTCAGCATGAAGATGACTCCGGAGTATGCCTGCTCGGACAGTCTGCAGTGGATATCGAAGAAACTCACTAAGATGGATGGCGTAAGCAAGGTGTCATGGCAGGAGAACCTGATGGACCTGGTTAACAGGCATATCAGGAAGGTGGCTGTCGCACTTCTGCTGCTGGCTGTCATTCTTTCGCTTGTGTCATTTGCGCTTATCAACAACACCATAAAGCTGACCATCTACTCAAAACGCTTTGTCATGTACTCCATGAAGCTGGTTGGTGCCAAGTGGTCATTCATAAGAAAGCCGTTTCTGATCAGGAACCTGTGGATAGGACTGGTATCGGGTCTGCTTACTGTCATCACGCTGTGGGCGGCTGTCAGCTGGGCATCGGCCCGCGAACCATGGCTTGAAATACTCAAGGCACCCGATGTCATGCTTCCCACTATGGCGGTGGTCATAGGTGTGGGCCTGGTCATTACCGGATTCTGCGCCCTGCGCTCTGTCAACCGTTTCCTGCGCATGAAAGCCGGAGATCTTCATACAATCTGAAACAATAAGACAACAAATATGGACAAGAAGAATTTTGCACTGACAAAGACCAATTACATTCTGGTCGCAGTCGGAATGGCGTTAATCATCATCGGCCTGCTTCTCATGACAGGCCCCAGTTGCACGAACGAAGTCTTTGAACCCGGTATCTTCAGCGTACGCCGCATCAAGGTGGCTCCTGTTGTGACCCTTATAGGTTTCGTTGAAATCATTTTCGCCATTGTCTACCGTCCCAAGTCGGAGAAAGGGGCCGATGAAAACGACCTGAAGTCATGAGCTGGCTCGAGTCGCTTCTGCTGGGTCTGCTTCAGGGACTCACAGAGTATCTGCCCATAAGCAGCAGCGGTCATCTGACCATTGCAAGCAGCCTTTTCGGCATTGACGGAGAACAGAACCTTGCCTTTACCGTCATAGTGCATGTGGCCACTGTGCTCAGCACGCTGGTGGTGCTGTGGAAGGAGATTGTCTGGATTTTCAGGGATTTGTTCAGCCGCCAGTCATGGAAAAGCTACAGCGGGCTGAACGAGGGTACACGCTACGCCGTGAACATTGTCATCTCCATGATTCCTGTCGGCATTGTGGGACTATTCTTCAAGGACAGCATCGAGGACATCTTCGGCTCTGGTACCACGGTAGTTGGCTGCATGCTGCTTGTCACTGCACTCCTGCTGGCTTTCTCGTACTACGCCAAACCGCGCCAGAAGGAGAGCATATCATGCGGCAGCGCATTCGTGATAGGACTGGCACAGGCCGTAGCCGTTCTGCCGGGCCTGTCCCGTTCAGGTTCCACCATTGCCACCGGCCTGCTTCTGGGCAACCGCAAGGACAAACTGGCTCAGTTCTCGTTCCTCATGGTCATACCTCCAATCCTTGGCGAAGCGCTGCTTGATGCAAAGGACCTGATTGAGCAGGCGGGAGCATCGGCCGTACAGGAAACGGGGACCAGTGTCCTGCTTGTAGGTTTTCTGGCAGCCTTCGTATCGGGCATGGCAGCCTGCAAATGGATGATTTCCATTGTCCGTAAGGGCAAACTCATATATTTCGGAATCTACTGCGCTGTTGCAGGCATACTTACACTGCTGTTCCTATGAACTTTCAGGAAGGTGAAATACTCTGCTTTGACAAGCCGTACCGCTGGACATCGTTCGACGTGGTAGGACGCATACGACGTCTGCTGTGCCGCAAGATGGGTATCAAGAAGCTCAAGGTGGGTCATGCCGGAACTCTTGATCCGCTTGCCACCGGAGTGCTCATAGTCTGCACAGGACGTGCTACAAAGCAGATAGACAGCCTTCAGGCAGGAACGAAGGAATATATTGCCACTTTGCGCCTGGGCGCCACCACACCGTCATTTGACCTTGAGAAGCCAATCGATGCCACCTATCCCACAGAACACATAACCCGCGAAATGGTTGAACAGGTGCTTGAGCGTTTCAAGGGCGAAATCCAGCAGGTGCCGCCCACATTTTCGGCCTGCAAGGTCGATGGCAAGCGTGCATACGAGATGGCGCGTAAAGGCAGGGAAGTGGAACTCAAGCCCAAGACTTTGGTGATTGATGAAATTGAACTTACCGACTGCAGCCTGCCGGACATAACAATCCGTGTTGTCTGCAGCAAGGGCACGTATATCCGGGCGTTGGCCCGGGACATAGGCCAGGCTTTGAACAGCGGGGCACATCTTACGGCGTTGAGGCGCACCCGTGTGGGAAATTATGCCGTCGGGAATTGCCTTAACCCGGAGCATTTCATTGAGTGGCTTGACGGCCAGACCATTGAAATGGAACATGAATAAAAACAAATACATAATAAAAGTTATAGAATGAAACTGTCACAATTCAAATTCAAGCTTCCGGAAGACCGCATTGCACAGTATCCAACCCAGCACCGTGATGAGTCACGCCTTATGGTTGTACACAAAAAGACAGGCCAGATTGAGCATGTCATCTTCAAGGATATTCTGCAGTACTTTGACGAGAACGACGTATTCGTGTTCAACGATACCCGTGTGTTCCCGGCCCGTCTGTACGGCAACAAGGAGAAGACCGGGGCACAGATTGAAGTTTTTCTTCTGCGCGAACTGCGTGAAGAGAACCTTTTGTGGGATGTTCAGGTCGATCCTGCCCGCAAAATAAGAATCGGCAATAAGCTGTATTTTGGCGAGAACAACTCGATGGTTGCCGAAGTCATTGACAACACCACATCACGCGGACGTGTGCTGCGCTTCCTGTTTGACGGACCGCACGATGAATTCAAGGCAGCCCTTTACGCTTTGGGCGAAGCGCCGATACCGACTTATCTGCGCCGCAAGTCCGAGGAAGACGACTTCGAACGTTTCCAGACCATTTTCGCAAAGAACGAAGGTGCCGTTACCGCTCCAACTGCAGGTCTTCACTTCAGCCGCGAACTGATGAAGCGCATGGAAATCAAGGGCATTGAAAGCGCCTTCATTACCATGCACTGCGGTCTTGGCAATTTCCGCGACATTGACGTTGAGGACCTGACCAAGCACAAAATGGAGTCCGAGGAAATGTATGTTGACGAAAAGTGCACTGAAATTGTGAACCGTGCCAAACTTGGCGGCCACAAGATATGCGCAGTGGGCAACACCGTAAACCGCGCCCTCGAAACCGTAGTGGGAACCGACCACCTTATCAAGCCGTTTGAAGGCTGGACCAACAAGTTCATATTCCCGCCCTACGACTTCAGCGTTGCCGACAGCATGATAAGCAACTTCCAGCTGCCCGAATCAATCCAGCTCATGCTGACTTGTGCCTATGGCGGCTATGACCTTGTCATGGATGCCTACAACCTGGCCGTCAAGGAGGGCTACCGCTTTGGCTGCTACGGCGATGCCATGCTCATAATGGATTAAATTTTTGCAAATCATAAAATTGGACTTTAAATTTGCAAGAAAACCTTGCCGCACATGTTTGAGAGAGCAATAAAAGACAAAGCCATTGAGCTGTCAGGGAAATACCCCTTTGTTGTAATTACCGGACCCAGGCAGTCCGGCAAGACAACGTTGGCCAGGTGTGCTTTTCCCGATTACAGAAAAGTATCTCTTGAAGACCTTGACAACAGGGACTTTGCGCAGCAGGATCCGCGCGGATTCATTGCGACATATCCGGACAGGACCATAATTGACGAAGTTCAAAGAGTGCCGTCGTTGCTTTCATACCTGCAGACCCATTGTGACAATGCAGGCAAGGACGGAATGTACATACTGACAGGTTCACAGAATCTGCAGCTCATGCAGGCCGTTGACCAGTCGCTTGCCGGTCGTGCAGGCCTGTTGCATTTGTTGCCTTTATCGCGAAAGGAAATGCGCAACAGCGGAATCGTTCCGTCAAGCATAGACCTTAGCATACTTCAAGGATGTTACCCCAGACTGTATGACAGGTCCATTGCTCCTGCAGACTATTATCCGAATTACATAAAGACATATGTAGAGAGGGATGTCAGAAATCTTAAAGACATTGGCGACCTTTCAAAGTTTGTACGTTTCTTGAAACTGTGCGCTGCAAGGACTGCCCAACTGCTCAACAAGACCACACTTGCCAACGATTGCGGAATATCGGTTCCAACCGTCGATTCATGGCTTTCGTTACTGGAATCAAGCTATATAGTCTTCCTGCTGAAACCTGACTTCCGCAATTATTCAAAACGGCTGGTTAAGACGCCCAAACTGTATTTCCATGATACCGGTCTGGCGTGTTCTCTGCTTGAAATCAAGGACGAGATTCAAATGAGCACCCACTATCTGAGGGGCAACCTGTTTGAAAACCTTGTTGTGTCCGATTTCCTTAAAGACGAATTCAACCGCGGCGTTCAGGACCCGCCAGTCACTTTCTGGCGTGACAGCAGCGGCCATGAGGTCGATTTGCTATATCGGAACGGTCAGATGGAGTACGCCTATGAAATCAAGTCCGCCCGGACATTCAACGATTCGTTTCTGGACGGCTTGAAGTACTGGTCCGGACTATCCGGGGCCGATGCCTCCTGTCTGCATGTCATATACGGTGGTGACACCCCAATGTCCCGGTCTGAAGCGCATGTTGAAACATTCTGAAACTGTAGGAAAATGGCAACGCTGTACCTTTCACTCGGCACCAATCTGGGCAACAGACAGAACAATCTCGATTCTGCCCTGACCCTCATTGCCGGCAGGGTTGGTACGGTCGTATCGGCATCGGACCGCATTGAAACGGAGCCTTGGGGTTTTGAGAGCAGGAACAGCTTTATGAACATGGCCGTGAAGGTTGAAACGGAACTGTCCCCAATTGAAGCCCTCCATGCCACGCAGGCCATTGAAAGGGAACTGGGCCGCAGCGAAAAGACCGTGAACGGACAGTACCGCGACCGGCTCATTGACATTGACCTGCTCATGTATCTGTCAGGGGCCGATGCCGTTCCCGTCAGTCTGAACACTGCAGAACTCACACTTCCGCATCCGCTCATGCGCCAGAGGGGGTTCGTCATGAAGCCGTTACTGCAGATTGCTCCCGAATTTGTAAATCCGTAAGCTATGGCAGACAACTTTTTAGAGAACCACTACGAAGACTACCTGCGCCGCAAGGCCGCCTGGGAAAAGTCCCGCAAACATACGCCGTCGGTGCGCAAGCCCGAACGGCCTGATGACGAAGCGTTGTAAAGTATACCTATGGCAGTTGTAGATCAGAAAAGGATAGCAAGAAACACTCTCATGCTATATATCAGAATGGGAGTGATAATGCTTATTGGACTTCTTGTTTCACGGTATGTAATCAAGATTCTTGGAAGGGATGATTACGGTCTGTATGGTGCCGTTGGCGGAATTGTGATTGCCTTCTCATTCCTTAATGGAGTCCTGTCATCGGCCTGCAACCGTTATTTTGCCATTAATATTGGGAAAAATGATAAAGTTGCATTACATAAGATATTCAACCTGAACGTTACCATTTTTCTTGGTATCGGAGTTCTGATACTCATTTTGTCAGAAACCGTTGGACTATGGTATCTTAAATGCAAGTTGAACTATCCGGTCCAAAGGGCTGACGCAGTGTTCTGGGTGTACCAGTTCTCAATTCTTTCATTCATGGTCAATATGATGGCAACGCCTTATCAGGCAATCATTGTTGCGCATGAGCATATGGAAGTATATGCGGCAAGCAGCCTTATTGAAGCTGGATTGAAGCTTATTGTAGTATTTCTGCTGTCTAGAATGAATGCGGACAAACTTGTCTGCTATTCAATGCTGATGTTCTGTCTGACACTTGGAATGGGGCTGTTCTATTTCATATACTCAAAAACATGTTATGAGGAATGCCGGTTCAAGTTCTATTGGAATGCCGGACAGTTTAAGGAAGTTGTCAGCTATACCGGTTGGAATGTCATTGGAGCTTTGTCCGGTATCGGCCGTTTTCAAGGAGTAAATACGATTATCCTTAACCGTTTCTTCGGTCTTTCGGCAAATGCCGCCTGGCAGGTCGGCTATCAGAACTTCTATATGAATGTCAACAACTTTGTCTCGAATTTTACAAAGGCGTTTAATCCTCAGATTATCAAATCATATGCCCAGAACGAGCGTGATGCAATGATGAAACTTGTATTTCAGAGTTCCAAGTTTTCATACATGCTGCTGTTTTTCATAGTACTACCGGTTTTTATTGAGACTTCATTTTTAGTCAACATATGGTTGTGGAAAGTTGAAATTCCTGATGGTGCAGTTTTATTTGCACGTTTGCTTATGATAGTTGCGCTTATTGACTCGTTATCATATCCTTTTATGACTGCAATTCAGGCAACCGGTAACATAAAATGGTATCAGATTACGGTAGGTGGAGTAATATTGTTGGTATTGCCTGTTTCGTACATTGCAATTAAACTGACTGATTGCGGTCCGGTGATTGTTTTATGGATTTTAATAATCACATCAATCGCATCTCAGATTCTTAGAGTTTTTTTCATGAAATGGCAGCTTGGAATGAAAATTCGCATGTACATATTGCATGTGTTGTGCCCGGTTTTTTCCATTTCCGTCATTTCTGTTACCATAGCAGCAGTATCAAAACATTTTTTGTGTTCCGGGATATGGCAATCTCTGATTGAGATAGCCATTTGTTTGTTGGCGACAGGTTTCTCCGTGCTGTTTATTGGTATGACGAGAACCGAGAGGAAGCATTTTCTGGAAACAGTCAGAAAAATAACTGCACGTTTGACAATTCGTCGCATTTAAAAACTTAAGGTGACATTCGACGTCCTGAAATATGATAGGCATAAAGGATAAACATAATTGTTGTGGATGCGCCGCCTGTGTGCAAAGATGTCCAAGACGATGTATCCTTTTATCGGAGGATTCGGAAGGTTTCCTTTATCCGGACGTTGATGTAGAGAATTGCATAAACTGCGGTTTATGTGAGACAGTATGTCCTGAGTTGAATCAGTCAGGCAAACGTTCTCCTATTAAAACATTGGCAGCTATCAACAATGATGAAAGCATTCGCCTGAAAAGTTCTTCCGGTGGGGTGTTTTCTTTATTGGCGGAAAGAATAATCCATAATGGCGGTGTTATATTTGGTGCGCGTTTTGATGAGAAGTGGGAGGTGGTAATCGGCTGTACCGAAACAACAGATGGCATTGCACAATTTCGTGGAAGCAAATATCTTCAGGCACGTACAGGGGATTCATATTATCGTTGTGAACAGTATCTGAAAATAGGGCGGCAAGTGTTATTTTCCGGAACTCCATGCCAAGTGGCCGGATTAAAGCGTTATTTAGGTAAGGAATATGGGAATCTCATTACTGTTGATGTCGTATGCCACGGCGTGCCAAGCCCGAAGGTATGGAGAAAATATTTGGATGAGACTGTTGGAGTGTCAAACGTAAAAGGTGTATCCATGCGTGATAAGATGGAAGGTTGGCATAACTACCATCTTTCAATCAGTTATGCTGATGGTGACAAATCAAAGATACTGTCATCTCCTTATGGCACAAATGACTATATGAGGGCTTTTTTAAAGAACATGATACTGCGGCCTTCATGCTATCAATGTAAATTCCGTGAATTACGTTCTGGTTCTGACATAACCATAGGCGATTATTGGGGAATAAATAATATTCGTCCAGAGATGAACGATGATAAAGGAACAGGTCTGGTTCTTGTCAATACTGAAAAAGGTAAGTTCATTCTTGATTCAGGCGGCTTGAAATTTGAAGAAACAACTTTTGAAGAGAGCTGCCAGGGTAATCCGTCAATCTTATGCTCTCCTGTGCCTTGGATCAAGCGTCAGCAGTTCTTTGATAAATTTGACACATGCCATTCTGTTGTAAATGCTATTAGACACAGCCTCAAACCTACATGCAGGATGAGAGTGAATGATTTGTGCTATAAGATTAAATGCAAGCTTAAGTCAGTCTTTTTATTATGAAGTTGGCAATATTGACACAACCGCTACACCATAATTATGGTGGCTTGTTGCAGAATTATGCTTTGCAACAAGTGCTGAAACGTCATGGCCACCAAGTGGAGACCATCTGGTTAACAGTTCCAAAGCCAAAAGTAACCAGGTTTAATGTTATTTGTAGCCGATGCAAAAGGACGATTCTTAATTGTCTGTTTCCAGATAAAGTCACTCCGTTTAGATATTTTCGAACGGATAAGGAAATTGCAGCCATTCATAAGAATACTAATGGATTTATCAGGAAATATATTTCGCGTTCAGTTTATCCGGTTCTGGTAAACAACTTGCGTGATTATGTCAATGATAATTGTTTCGATGGCTATATTGTAGGAAGTGACCAGTGTTGGCGTCCCAAATATAACCAGGGACCATTTCTGCCAATAATGTTCCTTGATTTCGCAAAGGACATCAAGAATATAAAGCGCATTGCCTATGCTGCTTCATTTGGAAGTGACGAATGGGAAATGTCGCCGGTGTTGACGGATATTTGTGCATCGTTTGCCCAACTGTTTGACTGTATTACGGTACGTGAGGATAGTGGTGTATCTCTATGCAAGAAGTACTTAAAAGTGAATGCCCGGCATGTCCTTGATCCAACGATGCTTCTTGCCCGTGAGGATTATATTGCATTAATTGACGCGAATAATGAGCCCAAATCAGCTGGCACCCTTTTTTACTATATTCTTGATCCGAATGAGGCTAAGAATAGTCTGATTAATCAGATGGCTGCGATAAATGAACAGATTCCCTATACAGTCATGCCTAATATTCGGCCAGAAACTCATGCGCAAGACGATATTCGCAGTTATATTGACAGTTGTGTTTATCCTCGCGTGACATCGTGGCTTCGGGCATTTCTTGATGCAGAAACTATTGTAGTTGATAGTTTCCATGGTGTGGTTTTCTCTATTCTTTTTAATAAGCCATTTTGGGCAATCGGCAATAGAGAACGAGGTTATTCAAGGTTTACATCAATATTGAAACAGTTTGGATTACAGGACAGGTTGATTGATGAAGCGGAAATTGAGGCATTTAAATCAAATATGTGCAAAAATGGTTTATCTCAAAAACCGATAGACTGGCAAAGAATAGATGACATTCTTGAACAAGAGAGGAACAGATGCACCAAATTGCTTATTGACAGTTTATAATAAACAATCATGAATGCGATAGAGAGTCAAACTCCCAAAGTAAGTATCATTGTTCCTGTATACAAGGCTGAGGAATACATATGCAGATGTTTGGACAGTATTCTGGCCCAGTCGTTTGAAGATTGGGAGTGTATCCTAGTGGATGATGGCAGCCCCGATACATCCGGTATTATTTGTGACCGATATGCTCAATCCGACGACAGATTTCTGGTTATTCATAAAGAGAATGGAGGTGTCAGTTCCGCCAGACAGCATGGGTTGAATATTGTCAAGGGTACTTATGTCATTCATGTCGATCCTGATGATTGGATAGAAGCAGGGATGATTGAAGCATTGTATTCACTTGCGGTCAATACTCAGGCCGATGTGGTAATGTGTGACTATTATCTGGATACTCCCCGAGGATCATTGTACACTAGCCAGAAACCTGTCAGTTGTAAATCGGCTGACATCATGCACCAGATATTTTCGTGGGAGCTGATAGGTGTAAGTTGGAATAAACTCATAAAGCGTGAATGTATTGAACGGTATGAAGCATATTTCCCGAATGGTATTATAATATGGGAGGATGTGTTTTTCCTGTCATGTATATTGCCACATAACGTGAAAGTAGAGTATTTACCCTCAGCTTATTACCATTATGACAGGTGTATAAACAATAATTCAATAGTATCATCAAATAACGATGAAAAGATAGAATCCATGAAATGGCTGATAAACTATTTCGGTAATGACAACGCGCTCAAAGGTGCAAATCTTTTCTATATGAAACGTTATGCGAAGGTATGTGTATTCTTGAACGGAGGTAGTGCTGCTGATGTAGCCAATTTATATGCAGAGATAAATGACCGTTATCTGAAAGAATTCAGATTCTCCTTTTTTGACCCGGCGAAAAATGCAGTGAAAATGATTCTTAATGGTAGAAGTGCCGGATTTACACATCTGTGTTATCACATTAATGTTTTTTTGTTGAAGGTAAAACATTTACTCAGGTAGAAATATTTTTTCATCGTTATAGAATACATGTTTGACAGTCCCACATATAAAGTCAGTGTAATAGTTGCCGTATATAACGCAGAAATGACACTGGACAGGCTGTGCCAGAGTCTTATCTTGCAGACTATGATTGATTTTGAGGTCCTTCTCATTGATGACGGCAGCACAGATATGTCCGGACGGATATGTGACAGTTACGCAAAGCAGGATTCCAGATTCAAAGTTTTTCATAAATCAAACGAAGGTATCGGTTCTACAAGACAGTTCGGAATTGACCATGCGTCAGGGGAATACACAATTCATGCCGATTCCGATGACTGGGTTGAACCGGACTGGCTTGAACAGCTATACAGTAAGGCCATAGAGACAGGAGTGGATATGGTTATCTG
>JAKSIR010000045.1 GCA_024398695.1 Bacteroidaceae bacterium
TCGGCCGATGCCCTGATACGCGTTGATATGAGCGAATTCATGGAAAAGTTTGCCGTGTCACGTCTTACGGGTGCGCCTCCGGGCTATGTGGGATACGAGGACGGCGGGCAACTGACAGAAAAGGTACGCCGCAAACCCTATTCCATCGTACTGTTTGATGAAATCGAAAAGGCGCATCAGGATGTGTTCAACATTCTGCTTCAGGTTATGGATGAAGGCCGTCTGACAGACAGCGACAGCCGTACTGTAGATTTCCGCAACACCATTATCATAATGACCTCGAACATCGGCTCGCGTCAGATTCAGGAATATGGTAACGGAATCGGTTTCGGAACCAGTGATGCAAACACTCAAACTGCCCGTCAGGAGATTGTACGCAAGGCTCTGAACCGGTCTTTTGCTCCTGAATTCATAAACCGCATTGACGAGATAATTACGTTCAACCAGCTTGACCGTCAGGCAATTGGTCTGATTGTCGATACTGAGCTGATGCAGCTGGAAAGCCGTATGGCCGCTCTTGGCTATCAGTTGGATGTGACCGATGATGCGCGTGCGTTTCTTGCCGAAAAGGGCTACAGCCGCGAATATGGTGCCCGTCCGTTGAAGCGTGCTGTCCAGACATATGTGGAGGACAAGCTCTCCGAACTGCTGCTGGATGGCGAAGTCCCGGCGGGAAGCACCCTTTCGGTCAGCCTTGCTGACGGTAATGCTGACCTGAAGGCAACGGCAGTCACGAAGCAGTGACAAAGAGTCAGCCTGCTGACGCCCGACAGTCAAAATGTCAGCCGCTGCGGCAGCTGGCATTTTTTTTGTGTCCTTTACGTCAGAACGTAAAATTCAAACATCAGATAAAATGCAGAACGGAAAGATTGGAGTGACTACCGAGAACATTTTCCCGGTCATCAAACAGTTCCTTTACAGCGATCGTGAAATTTTCCTTCGTGAAATAGTGTCAAATGCAGTCGATGCAACCCAGAAGCTGAAGACACTGTCGTCTAAAGGTGAATTCAAAGGTGAACTTGGCGATCTGACGGTCCGTGTCACAGTCGGCAAGGACACCATCACCGTAAGTGACCGCGGCCTTGGCATGACCGCCGCCGAAATAGACAAGTATATCAATCAGATAGCATTCTCGGGTGCCAATGACTTCCTCGAGAAGTACAAGAACGAGGCCAGTGCAATCATAGGTCATTTTGGTCTCGGATTCTATTCGGCCTTCATGGTTTCGAAGAAGGTGGAAATCATTACCAAGTCATATCAGGAAGGTTCTCAGGCCGTGAAATGGAGTTGCGACGGTTCACCCGAATTCCAGCTCTCCGATGCCGACAAGGCAGACCGCGGTACTGACATCATCCTCTACATCGATGATGACAGCAAGGAATATCTGCAGGATTCCACAATTCAGGGACTTCTGAAAAAATACTGCCGTTTCCTGCCGGTGAGCATCGCCTGCGGAAAAAAGAAGGAATGGAAGGACGGCAAGGAAGTCGAAACCGACCAGGACAACGTCATCAACAACGTGGAACCCCTGTGGACAAAGACTCCCGGCGATTTGAAAGACGAAGACTACAGGAACTTCTACCGTGAACTCTATCCCATGCAGGACGAACCCATGTTCTGGATTCACCTGAATGTGGATTTCCCGTTCCATCTTACAGGCATACTCTACTTCCCGAAAATCAAGAGCAACATCGACCTTCAGAAGAACCGCATACATCTGTACTGCAACCAGGTGTTTGTGACCGACAACGTCGAGGGCATAGTCCCCGATTTCATGACTCTGCTGCACGGTGTCATCGACTCGCCGGACATTCCTCTGAACGTCTCGCGCTCATATCTGCAGAGTGACAGCAACGTCAAGAAGATTTCCGGATACATTACGAAGAAGGTGGCCGACCGTCTGTCGCAGATATTCAAGAACGACCGCAAGGACTTCGAGTCAAAGTGGGACGATGTCAAGCTGTTCATCAACTACGGCATGCTTACCGAAGAGGATTTCTACTCCAAGATGGAGAAGATTGCCCTAGTGAAGGATACGGAAGGCAAATACTTCACTTTCGATGAGTACAAGAAACTGATTGAAGGCGCTCAGACAGACAAGGACAAGAATCTCATATATCTGTATGCAACTGACCGTGAGGCACAGTACGGCTACATTGAGGCCGCTACGGCAAAGGGCTACAGCGTGCTGCTCATGGACAACAGCCTTGACGTTGCCGTCATAGGCATGCTCGAGCAGAAGTGGGGTCAGAACAGCCGCTTCATGCGCGTTGACAGCGACACCGTTGACAAGCTCATTGCCAAGGACGATGCAAAGGCTGACCGTCTTCCTGACGCTGACCTTCAGATGGTCACCAAGGTGTTCTCCAGCCAGATGCCCAAGATTGAAAAGGCCGATTTCCACGTCGATGCACAGCCTCTTGGCGAGAATGCCATGCCTGTCATGATTACCTGCAGCGAGTATATGCGCCGCATGAAGGATATGGCAGCCATCCAGCCGGGAATGAACTTCTATGGCGAAATGCCCGATATGTACAACGTCGTTCTGAACAGTGACCACAAGCTCATAAAGTCCGTACTGGCCGATGCAGACAAGAACTGCAGCGGACAGCTCAAGCCCGTTCAGGATGAGCTGAAGGCCCTCAAGGAACGTCAGTCCCAGCTCAGGAAGGAGCGCGATGGCAAGAAAGACGATGAAATCACGTCACAGCAGCGTGATGACATGAACAGCGTTGACAGTCAGATTTCCGAAAAGGAGAATGCCGTCAGCGACATATACGCCAAGTACGCGCAGGGCAACAAGGTGGTTCATGAACTCATTGACCTGGCCCTTCTCCAGAACGGAATGCTGAAGGGTGAAGCTCTGGCCAAGTTCATACGCCGCAGCGTGGAACTTATCTGATTGAGGTTACGTCTTTAAAAAAAGGTGCTGCAATGTTATGCGGCACTTTTTTTTTGCCTAATTTTGGAGAAATACATAAAAATGCTGTAGATGACGAGTTTCAGAAAGACCATACTGGTGTTTGCAGTACTGTCGGCATTCATGTCAACTGCCCATTCGCAGAAAGTCGGTCTGGTGCTGAGCGGCGGAGGTGCCAGAGGCATGGCTCACATTGGAGTCATACGCGCTCTCGAAGAGAACGAAATTCCGATTGACTATATCACCGGCACGTCTATGGGTGCCGTGATAGGCTCTCTGTATGCCATGGGTTATTCCGCTGACGAAATGGAGGAACTTATCAAAAGCGATGATTTCAGCAGGTGGTATACCGGCGCCAAGGACATGTCGTACCAGTATTATTACAGACAGCCTGCTCCGAATCCGTCAATCGTCAATGCCAGAATAGCGTTCCTCGATTCCATGACCGTCATCAGACCTGTCACCAACAGCGTGATAGACCCTTCGCAGATGAATCTGGCTTTCGTCGACATCTATGCCGGAGCATCGGCCGCCTGCAAACGTGACTTCGACAATCTCATGGTACCTTTCAGGGCGGTTGCATCGGACGTGTTCAACAAAGGAGCCATTGTTCTTGGCAATGGCGATCTGGGAGATGCCGTCCGCGCTTCCATGTCAATTCCATTTGTCTTCAGTCCTATAAGAATAGACTCCATTCTTGCCTATGACGGAGGTATATATGACAACTTTCCCGTCGATGTCATGATTGAGGAGTTTCATCCGGATTTCATTATAGGAAGCATTGCCACACCAAGCAGCAACGTCTCATTTCCCGATGACTATGACATTATGGGACAGGCAATGAGCATGATCATGCAGAAGAGCGACTACAGTCTCGATGAGAGTCTTGGCGTCAGGATTGAATGTGTTCCTGACGGTGTGGGAATCCTGGATTTTCAGCTGGTGGACCCGGTTTCCGATTACGGTTTTCAGAAGACCATGCTCCATATGCGGGAAATAAAGTCACGCCTGTCCGTACGCAGAGACACTGCCACGACATCCAGCATACGCCGTGAATTCAAGGAACGCATTCCTGAGCTTTCATTCCGCATATCTGAAATACGTGGAACCAACAACGCACAGAAAAAGTATGTCTTGAAGGAATTCGGCCAGGCTGACAAGTCCGTCATGTCGTTTGAAGACCTTAAATCAGGATATTTCCGTCTTCTGTCAAACGATGCCGTAGGCAAGGTGCACCCTACTACAGTTTACGATTCCCTGTCATCGTCGTTCGGCCTTGATCTTGATGTCACCCTGGACGAACACCCTATGGTAAGTCTGGGCGGCGGTTTGTCATCGAGCGTATCCAGCCAATTGTACGGCGCATTGTCATACAACCATATCGGAGAGCGTTCAATGTCGTATCTGCTTGAAGGCCAGATAGGCAAGGCATACAATAATGCACAGTTCCTGACCGATATCGACCTGACGGCCTCAAGAGCTCCGCTGTCGCTGTCCTTTCAGATTGCATACAACAACATGAACTATTTCAAGTCAGGATACATCTTTTCCGACAATGTCCGGCCGGCGCTGAACAAGGAGAATGAAGCGTTTTTCAAATTCAAGCTGGCCCGTCCTTTCCTGAACAACTACAAGGCAGTCGTGTCATTCGGCGGTGCAGTTCACAAGGACTATTTTTCAAATGTTACAAGCATTGACTTGAAGTCGTTCAAATACGACAGTTCCAGACGTAAGATCCTGGGGTCTTCAATCACCTTCACGGGCAATACGCTCAACGCGCAGATGTATCCCACGCAGGGATATCTGAACACAATACGCGCCAACATATACACTGAGGATGAAGAATACCGTGCATGCAACAGAAAGTCTGCGGACAATCCGCATCAGACACGTTCATGGCTGCAGGCTTCACTGCATTTCGAGCAGTATTTCGCAATGGGCCGCAAATTCGTGCTGGGTACTCTGTTCGAGGGATACTATTCGACACGAAACCTGTCATTCAACTATGAGAGTTCGATAATGCAGTCAGGTGCGTTCAGGCCTACTCCGAACAGCCAGTTCTCATTCGACCCCGATTTCAGGGCCAATGCATATTTTGCCGGTGGAATAAAGCCGATTTTCGTCATCAACAGCATTTTCCAGTTCAGGACTGAGCTGTATGCCTTCCAGCCGTCACGCACCATCTACAGCGATACAGGCGGAAAGGCTGAATACGGTGATGCCCTGGTGGGTCTGCAGCTGATGAGTGAGCTGAGTTTTGTGGCTCAGTATAACAGGCTGTGTTTCAATGTGTTCGCTGATTTTTCCACGAGCCGTTACAATACATCGAATTTCGGCGTCACACTTGGCTATCTTCTTCCTAACGAATGGTTTATTGAGCGATAACACGTTATGAGTACAAGAGAACAGCAGATATCCGGAGTCACCTGGGCCGGAATGGCCATTAACGCGGTCCTGACTGCATTCAAGCTCGTTGCCGGTATCGTAGGAAAGAGTTCGGCAATGGTGGCCGACGGAGTCCATTCACTTTCCGACTTCATAAGCGACATAATCATCCTGGTATTCCTGAAGATATCGGGAAAGAGCCGTGACGACAATCACGATTTCGGACACGGCAAGTTCGAAACCATGGCTACATTCATACTGAGTCTTATTCTGTTAGTGGTTGCAGCCAGAATCCTTTCGGGCGGCATTGACAACATAAACAGGGTGCTCGCAGGTGAAACCATTGACATTCCCGGACGCATTGCCCTGATTGCGGCTGCTGTCTCGATAGTGGCCAAGGAATTCTGTTACCAGTTCACCGCATATGTCGGCCGCAAGGTCAATTCTCCGGCCGTAATAGCCAACGCCTGGCATCACCGCAGTGACGCCTTGTCGTCAGTAGGTTCGATGGTTGGCATAGGCTGTGCCATATTCCTTGGCAACAGGTGGATAATACTCGATCCCATAATGGGATGCGTCATTTCGATTGTGATTTTCGTTGTTGCCGTCAAGATGGCACTTCCGTCGGCGCGTCAGCTGCTTGATGTTTCACTGCCCGAAGAAACGGAAAATGAAATTGTCAGACTGGCATCGTCAGTTGACGGAGTCGTTGACGTCCACAACCTCAAGACGCGCCAGAGCGGCCCTTCAATAATCATTGAAATGCACATCATGGTTGACCACAGCATTTCCATTGTCGAGGCGCACAGAATTTCAACCGGTGTCGAAGACTGCCTTTCACAGCATTATGGCAAGGAGACGCAGATTAACATTCACATTGAACCGGATAATTTTTCGCATGCAAATCACGAATAACCAATTTACTTACTGCTAATTACTTATAACCAGATGAAAAAGTACATGACACTTGTCGTGCCCCTGCTGGCGGCGTTTGCATCGGCCCAGTCCCAACCCCAGCTTTCAAAAGACAATATCGATGAAGTCCTTGAAGCCATGACGCTTCAGGAGAAGGCTACACTCGCAGTGGGCGGCCGCCAGTCACTGGTGGCTGGCGCTGCAGGAGGCACACAGGCCATACCGCGTCTTGGAATTCCACAGACCGTCCTGGCTGACGGTCCTGCCGGACTGCGCATAGACCCTACCCGCCGCGGAACAGACAATACTTACTACTGCACGGGCTTTCCTGTAGGTACGGTCATGGCCTGCACCTGGAATGTGGAACTGGTCGAGGAAATGACCAAGGCCATGGGAAATGAAGTGCTGGAATACGGAACCGATGTCATTCTGGGTCCCGGCATGAACCTGCACCGCAATCCGCTGTGCGGACGCAATTTCGAATATTTCAGTGAAGACCCGGTGCTGAGCGGAAAGATAAGCTCCGCATTCGTACGCGGCATCCAGAGTCAGGGCGTTGGAGTGTCTGTCAAGCATTTTGCATTCAACGACCAGGAAATCAACAGAATGGAGAACGATGCACAGATTGGTGTCCGTGCCATACGTGAGCTGTATCTGAAGAACTTCGAGATTGCCGTCCGTGAATCGGCCCCCTGGACCATCATGTCATCATACAACAAGGTCAACGGTACATACACACAGCAGAGTCATGACCTTCTGACCACCATCCTGCGCGACGAATGGGGCTACGAGGGAATTGTAATGACTGACTGGGGCAACAAGGAAGGTACCGTCAAGGCCGTCCAGGCAGGAAACGACCTTATGGAGCCGGGCAATGCCAGTGAGACACAGCGCATTGTCGCAGCCGTTCAGGACGGCACGCTGAGCGAGGAAGACCTGAACCGCAATGTGCGCCGCATACTTGAGTATATTGTCAAGACTCCGCGTTTCAACGGCTACAAGTACTCCGGGAAGCCTGATCTGGAGGCTCATGCCGAACTGGTCCGCAAGGCAGCCGCCGAGGGTATGGTGCTTCTCAAGAACGGTGAACACGTGCTGCCGTTCGAACAGGCTCCGCGCATTGCCCTGTTCGGCCTGAACGCTTACAAGTCAATTGCAGGAGGTACAGGTTCCGGAAATGTGAACAAACCGTATGTCCGTCATATCAGCGAAGGTCTTGAGGCCGGCGGCTTCCAGATAGACAAGACCGTCGCAAACATATATGCCACATATCGCGACTATCAGAATGCCGAGAACGCAGGCGCTTCCTTCCTGCCGGGACAGGCTCTTGGCGGCGGTGCTACATTCGGCGAAGGCATTGTACCGGAAATGGCAATTCGTCAGGAAGTCGTAAACAACTCCGTCAGCCGTAACGATGCGGCAGTCATTGTAATAGGACGCAATGCCGGTGAAGGCGATGACCGTGTTCTTGAGGCCGATTTCGAGCTTGCACAGTGCGAGCGCGATCTCATTGCAAACGTCTGCAACGCATACCATAAGGCTGGCAAGAAGGTTATCGTGGTGCTCAATGTGGGCGGCGTGATAGAAACTGCATCATGGAAGAGTCAGCCCGATGCCATTCTTCTGGCATGGACTCCCGGTCAGGAGGTCGGAAACAGTGTCGCCGACGTTCTTCTCGGCAAGTCAAATCCTTCAGGAAAGCTGTCCATGACTTTCCCGCAGAACTATCTTGACATACCGTCATCGGCCAACTTCCCCTACTACAAGCCTCAGGCACAGCGCAACGCGGGAGGTGGCGGATTCGGTGGCTTTGGCGGTTTCGGCCAGCCTGCAAAGATCAGGAACTATGACTATACAAAATACGATGAAGGACTGAACGTCGGATACCGTTACTTCAACACGAAGAAGGTTGAGGTCTCATATCCGTTCGGTTTCGGATTGAGCTACACCACCTTCCAGTATGGCAAGCCTAGTGTGAAAGTCAATGGTGACGGTATGGTAACTGTCACAGTTTCAGTGAAGAATACCGGCAATGTTTCAGGAAAGGAAGCTGTTCAGGTCTATATATCAGCTCCTGCCGGAGGACTGGAGAAACCCGCATGCGAACTCAAGGCTTTCGCAAAGACCGGGCTGCTTGAACCGGGACAGTCGCAGACTCTGACAATGAAGATTCCTGCATACGATCTGGCATCGTTCAACGATTCAGTCAGCGCATGGGAAACTGCCGCAGGACAATACACTGTGCTTGTGGGCGCATCGGTCGAAGACATACGCGGAACGGTAACGTTCAAACAGGGCAAGGCGCGCAGCTGGAAAGTCACCCCCGCCCTGCTTCCGGAATGACAGTCATGGCCTGACGGCCATCTGAAACCATAGAAACGGCAGGTCAACTCCTGTTTCCAGTTGGGTTGCAAGTCCGCCTGTAAAGCGCGGATTGCATTCAAGGAAATACGGTTGGCCTGCTTCGTTTACTATGAAGTCAAGGCCGCAGACCCCCTGGAAACCTATTCTGTCAAGCAGTTTGCCGGCATATCCTGCCAGCAATACGGCCAGTTCTGACGATGCAGGCAGTGATTCACGGCATGCTGACGGACCGAGTCCCTGCTTTGATGCCAGCGAACGGTAGCAGCCGTATTCGAAACGTCCGTTGTGCATGAATACGTCAATGCTGCAACTGCATCCCTCAATGTATTCCTGAACGAGCCACTTGGCGCCTGGCTTTTCCTTGGATATGAGCTGCTCCAATGCCTGTCGTGATGACGGCTTGCGTATGCCGGTCCCTCCGAACGAACGGTCACGCTTGAATATGACCGGATAGCTGTCAATCTGTCCAATATCGTTGAAGAAGTGCGGCTGTGGCAATCTGGCCTGTGCCGCCAGTCCGCAGCAGGCGGTCTTGCTGTTCAGCAGCTCGATATTCCCGGGACGGTCAACGGGAATTATGCAGTCATGTACCGTATTGACAGCTTTGAACTTTGACAGTGCCGTGGCATCGCCAATGGGGAGAACCACGTGGGGCCTGTGCTGTTCCAGCGCCTTTTTCAGTTCTCTGACATAACCGCACTCGTCACGCAGGGTGTTCTGCGCAAAGGGCATACAGCGGACCGCAAGCCCGTGGCTTTCAAGAGAACGCATGGCAATATCGGCAATATTACCCATGCTTCCTGCCAGAAGAACGTCACATCCGTACATCGGCATTTTGCAACAGAACAGCGTATTGTGACAAAATTAAGCATTATTTTTGCAAATATGGAAAAGGTAAATCTGGAAAGGGACTACCGCAAAAGCGGTGAAGGCGCTAATGGCGACAGCTACGACTGTCTGGCCGATGAAAGCGTCATGCTCAAGATGTACAACAGGAGCTATCCGGAAAAACTCATTCAGGAAGAGCTTGAAGTGGCCGGCAAAGTTTACAGCCTGGGTATTCCGTCTCCTGAACCTGGCTGCATTGTGACCGACGGCGACAGGATAGGCATACGTTTCAGAAGGATAGTCGGCAAACGCAGTTATGCCCGTATGATATCGCAGGAGCCGGAACGGCTTGAGGAATATACCCGCGAATTCACGCGTCACTGCAAACTGCTTCATTCCACGCAGTGTCCAGACGGCATGTTCTCCGATGCAAAGCAGCAGTTCCGCTATTTTCTGGACTGTGACAGGGTGTTCAATGACAGCGAGAAGTCATTCATGAGCGATTTTCTTGACCTGGTTCCGGACTGCAGCACTGCCGTGCACGGAGACATGCATGTGGGCAATCTCATTTCCACACTTCCTGCAGGTGCGCCCATGAGCCAGCGGCATACGGTCAATTTCATTGATTTGGGAATGTTCGCACGCGGCTGTCCTCTTCTGGACATTGGGATGATGCAGATTGTCTGTTTCTTTTCCGATGAGGATTTCCGTCGTGAGACATGTCATCTTACCGGAGAACAGACCCGTGCCATTTGGGATGTGTTCGTTGATGAATATTTCTATTCCGAAGACTGTGCCGCTGAAAAATGGTTTGGCCCGGGCGCTACGCCACAGGCCGTATTTGAAGGCATACTGCCCTACACTTCACTGAAGCTGTTTCTGGTCGAGCACAATTGTGGAGCTTTGTTTCCACATTTTGAACGCGTAATAAGGCAGACGTTCGGATTCTGAACTTATTTGCGCTCGCGCTTTATGACTTTCTTCTTCCGTACTGACCAGCCGAAGAAGCCTTTCGGATTATTGACGTCAAAGTATTCACCGTGCGTGTAGGCAATCAGATTCATTGCCGCCATGTCCAGTTTGCCGTCCTCAAGGATGTAACGGTCATCGACCTGAACGTTCACAACCTTGGCAATGAACATGTCATGTGAGCCTAACGGCTTGATTTCCACTACTTCACATTCAATTGAGACGGGCGATTCCTCAATGGTCGGAGCTGCAACGAAATGGGCTTTGCCCGGAGTGAGCTTCATTTCCCTGAACTTGTCCGTGTCACGTCCAGACCGTACGCCGCAGAAATCTGTGGCACGTGCCAGGGTATTGTTGGTCAGGTTGATTACAAAGCATCCGTTACGCTTTATTATGTCATATGAATGACGCTGCGGACGCACTGAAATGTAGCACATGGCAGGATCGCTGCAAATGGTGCCTGTCCACGATACGGTAAGAATGTTATACTCTTCAGGAGTTGCACCGCAACTCACCATGACGGCAGGCAGCGGATAAATCATCGTTCCCGGTTTCCAGTCCTGTTTCATTTTTTTCTTCTGATAATCCAGACATATGTCAGCAGAATTACGTTCATGAGCAGTGCATAGACAATTGCCGGCAGAGCCATGCTGCCGTCATTGAAAATGAACGGCGATGTGGCAATGGCAATGGCCTGTGCCGCATTCTGCATCCCTATCTCTATGTTTATTGTGCGGCTCACAGCCTTCGAGAATCTGCAAAACCTGTTCAGCAGCTGTCCAACCAGCATGGCACCCAGTATGAGCAGACCGGCTGCGAGTCCCAATGTGGTGAAGTTTGCAATTATTTCCTTCGTATATTGCAGGAAAAAGACCAGTGCAAGCAGCATGAGAGCGGGAAAAGCACACTTCTTGAGAACCTTTTCGATCGCATAGGCCCAATCGGCCTTCACTACGCGGAACAGAATGCCCAAAAACATTGGAACGAAAACCAGCACTATGTTCTGCATGATCAGCTTTCCTACAGGCAACACCACGGTGACATCGCTGTTGACCGATATGTATGCTGCAAAGAAAGACATTATAAGCGGAAGCGTAAACAGTGTAATAATGCTGCTGCAGGCAGTCAGAGTGACTGAAAGCGCTACATTTCCGCCTGCCAGCATTGAAAAAGCGTTTGACGAACTGCCTCCGGGGGAACATGCCACCAGCATAAGTCCCAGAAAATATACCGGTGGCAGGGCAAGCCAGATGCCAAGTGCGAAGGCTATTGCCGGCAGTACAATAATCTGTCCGAAAAGTCCTACAAGGACAGACCATGGCTGTTTTTTCAGTTCAAGAAAAGAATTTCTGTCAAGTCCTATGCCCAGCATGAACATAAGGACAATCAGAATGGGCATTACAATCCAAATCATGTCGGTTCGTCAGATTACGCGGTTCTGCTGTTCGTTGTAGACATATCCCTGCGTTGCCAGCAGCCTGTCCATTTCGGCCCTTTCCACTTCGTAGAAACTGCATATGTCGTCAAGATTGTCGAACTCTTTGTCACGGAGAAGGAAGTTGACCGATGACACCAGCATAGGTATGTCAGACAGTGGAAGATGTTCCATAGTGCATGAATTGTTTTTTTTTACGGTGCGAAATTACAAATTCCGGCTGAAATATATATGTGGAATTGTATGCACTTATTCGTAAAATCCACTTACATTTGTAGGAAGCAAATCATTTTTCATAATATAACTATGGCAACAAAGTACTCCGGTACCCAGACCGAGAAAAATCTGGAAGCAGCATTTGCTGGTGAGTCTCAGGCACGTAACAAGTATACATACTTTGCATCAAAGGCAAAGAAGGAAGGCTTCGAACAGATTGCCGCCCTCTTCCTTGAGACTGCAGACAATGAGAAGGAGCATGCAAAGCTCTGGTTCAAGGAGCTGAACGGCATCGGGACAACCGCCGAGAACCTTGGCGCAGCTGCCGCAGGCGAAAACTACGAGTGGACCGATATGTACGAGGGTTTCGCACAGACGGCCGAAAAAGAAGGCTTCAAGGAACTGGCTGCCAGATTCCGTATGGTTGCAGCCATCGAGAAACGCCACGAAGAGCGCTATCGTGCACTGCTGAAGAACCTGGAAACCGCCAAGGTGTTCGAGAAGTCAGAGGTCAAGGTATGGGAGTGCCGCAACTGCGGACATATCGTGGTAGGGACCAAGGCTCCAGAGATATGCCCTGTATGTTCTCATCCCAAGGCATATTTTGAAATTCACAAGGAAAACTTCTGATATACAGCGGGCATTCACATTTATAACTGAATTGCCGAATTATGAGAAAGGCAGCAATTGCAATGCTCCTGTTCGGGGGTATGGCTCCGGTTTTCACGGTTTGTGCCGGGAATGCGACAAAGACAGACGCTCCGATAGTGAAAATCAGTTCCGGTAAGGTCCAGGGTTTCATGGAGGAAGGCACCATGGCCTTCAAGGGAATACCGTACGCCAGTGTCGAGCGTTTCATGCCGCCCCGGCCTGTTGAAAAATGGGACACAGTAAGACTGTGTACCGAATGGGGCCCCCAGGCCATGCAGGGAGGCAGGAATTCCACCAATCCCAAGGAAATGAGCGAGTACTGCTGCGTGCTGAACGTCTGGACCACTGACCTGAAGGGAAAGAAACCTGTCATGCTGTGGTGTCATGGCGGCGGTTTCGATTCGGGTACATCGGCCTGGAACCCCGGTATGGGACTTGCAAAGAAGGATGTTGTGGTCGTAAGCCTTAACCACCGTCTCAATATCATGGGCTTCCTTGACTTGTCGGGAACCGGAAATCCAAAGTACAGGGAAAGTGGAAATGTGGGCATGCTCGATGTCGTGGCCGCATTGCATTGGATTCAGGACAATATTGCCAAGTTTGGCGGTGACCCCGGGAATGTGACCGTATTCGGTGAATCGGGTGGCGGCGGCAAGGTTGGAACGCTCATGTGCATGCCATCGGCCAAAGGACTTTTCCATAAGGCCATCATAATGAGCGGAACCATTCTCAATGTGAACACCAATGCCATGACAAAGGAACTCGGTCTGGCGGTTCTCAAGGAGCTTGACATACCCGTTGATCAGGTTGAAAGGATAAACGATGTGCCATACGACAAGCTGTATCAGGCCGGCCAGCGTGCCATGGCCGCAAGCATAGGCACACGTCAGCCAGGTACTCCCATGATGTGGGGCTTCGGCCCCACCCCTGATGGCGAAGTGTTGTTGCAGCAGCCTTTTCAGCCGGGATTCGCAAGTATGTCTGACAACATCCCTTTGGTAATTGGAACAACGTTCAATGAACTGCAACGTGGTCAGTATCAACGCAGTATGACTCTTGAACAGGCCAAGGATGCCGTCCGAGCCACGTTCGGCGCCGAGACCGATGCCTACGCTGATGCCCTGGCTGCCGCATGGCCTGATTTCGTGCCTCAAGACCTGCCCTCAATCGACCCTATGTTCCGTGCAAAGACCCTTGTCACCATAAACAGCGAGTCGGCAAGACGCAGTGCTCCGCTATACAATTACATGTTTACGTGGAAATCGCCGCTGAACGGCGTATCGGCCCATGGCGCTGAACTGAACTTCTGTTTCAACACTCTGCATCTTGCCGGGCGTGACCTGCCCAGCCCAAGCGACAGTGATCTGCTGCTTGCTGACCGCATGGCACAGTCGTGGGCCAACTTCGCCCATACCGGCAATCCGAATGTCAACGGTCTGCCCGAGTGGCATCCGTACACCGTCGAGAACGGCGAATGCTTCATGTTCGGCCCTACTCCGGAAATCCGGGGTAACTTTGACCGCGAATTGCAGGAAATAATCAATTCACACTGCTTCAAGAAGCTCGAGGAATTCTACCGTACCCACTAAGGACGTCAGGCTATCATTACAGTTACAGTTCAGTTATCTGCTCCATTGTCAAGCCGGTACACTGACTGATCAGTTCTTGTGCAATTCCTGC
>JAKSIR010000046.1 GCA_024398695.1 Bacteroidaceae bacterium
AGATACGACATTCAAACTTTTCCACCTTCCCGTGTCTACTTTTTCAGTAGCAGCAGATTCGGTTTTCTCGTGTTGTAAAGATAGTAATTATTTCTAACTTACGACATTTATCGGATTTCCGTCAAGAAATGAGCGTATGTTCTGTTTGCAGATATCGACAAGCCTTGACCTTGCCTCATGGCTTGCCCATGCTATGTGCGGTGTAAGATAGCAGTTTCTGGCACCTGTCAGCGGATTGTCGGGACTTGCCGGCTCACATGACAGCACGTCGGCACCGAAGGCGGCAAGACGCCCTTCATTCAATGCGTCGGCAAGGTCACGTTCATTGACCAGTCCGCCACGGCCGGTATTGATGAGCACGGCGTCAGGTTTCATCAGGGCCAGACTGCCGGAATTTATCATTTCACGGCTGGAAGCTGTAAGCGGCAGATGCAGGCTTACCACATCGCTCTGGGCAAGAAGCGTCTCAAGCCGGACCGCGGCAATGCCCTCGGGCAGGCTATCCTGCGGTTTGGAAGTTACGGCCAGCACTTTCATGCCGAAAGCAAGCGCTATCTGCGCCACTTTCATGCCAATGTTGCCAAGACCGACCACACCCATTACCTTGCCTGCAAGTTCATGGATAGTGCTGTCATAATAGCAGAACGACTTGCTGCGACACCATCGGCCGTCACGGTTCTGGCGCGCATAATAATCGACCCTGTTATATATGTTCAGAATATGCGCCCAAGTCATCTGGGCAACGCTGTCGGTACTGTATGCCGGGATGTTGGACACCACGATGCCGTGTCCGGCGGCTGCCTTGACATCGACCACATTGTAGCCGGTAGCCATCACACCTATATACTTCAGGTCCGGCAGAGAGTCCATCATTTCGGCCGATATGACCACCTTGTTGGTCAATACAAGCTGCGCTCCCCGCATGCGCTCCACAGCCAGCCCGGCCGGAGTGTTGTCGTAATAGTCTATATCGGTAACCCGGCTGCCTTCAACCTTCTGTCTCCAGGGAAGACCCGGAATCACATCGCCGCCGTCAAGAATTACGAGTTTCATGAGCAATGAAAAAAACCGCACCGGTGATGTGATGAGAACTCCGAGAAAAAATGTTTTGAGCGCCCGGTTCCCTTTGTAATCCACCGACCGAAGGTTACCCCGAAAGGGGCGTGGCCCGCCATTGGAAACCGAAGCAGTCCCGGCATTCTGAATTGTTTGATGAGTCTCCCGATCTAGCCCGGTACGGTTATGACAAAGATACAAAAAAAATTGGGCGGCCGTTTCAGGTCACCCGATTTTTTATCTGAAAGGTTTCTTAAGTTACTTTACCTTCTTTACGATAGCCTTGAATGCTTCAGGGTTATTCATAGCCAGGTCGGCAAGAACCTTACGGTTGATTTCGATACCTGCCTTGTGAATGGCACCCATAAGCTGCGAGTAGTTCATGCCCTCAAGACGTGCGGCAGCGTTGATACGCTGGATCCACAGAGCGCGGAACTCTCTCTTCTTGTTCTTACGGTCACGGTATGCATAAGTCAAACCCTTTTCCCAAGTGTTCTTGGCAACGGTCCAGACGTTCTTTCTTGCACCAAAGTAACCTCTGGTCAAACCTAAAATTTTCTTTCTCTTTGCTCTTGAAGCAACGTGATTTACTGATCTCGGCATAGTTTTCTGTTTTTTGAATGCCAGCGCCCATCAAGACAGGACTTAAAGCTGACAAATCGGTTAAATTTCTTGTTGACTGATCACTTTTTCGGGTTTAACGCATGCAGAGCAGATCCTTAACCTGCTTTACGTTGGCCTGGTCAAGCAAAGTGAACTTGTCCAGATTTCTCTTACGCTTAGTCGACTTCTTGGTCAGAATGTGACTGTGATAAGCGTGTTTTCTCTTGATTTTGCCCGATCCGGTAAGAGCGAATCTTTTTTTGGAACCGGAATTAGTCTTTGATTTCAACATTGTTATAAATTTTGGTTTGGTTGTTGTTTTATTCTTCTTTGTTTTCCTGTACGGCATCCTGCTTCTTTGCTGCGCCGCCCTTCTTCGGTGAGATGAAGATTGTCATGCGCTTGCCCTCAAGAATCGGAGCCTGTTCCTGCTTACCATATTCCTCAAGGTCTTTGGTGAACCTTGCAAGAAGGTTTTCACCCTGCTCCTTGAAAAGGATTGAACGGCCGCGGAAGAACACATATGCCTTGACCTTGTCGCCGCTTTTCAGGAACTCCATGGCATGCTTCAGCTTGAAGTTGTAGTCATGATCGTCGGTCTGGGGCCCGAAACGGATTTCCTTGACGTCAATCTTGACCTGCTTTGCCTTGGCTTCCTTCTGCTTCTTCTTGAGCTGGTACAGGAACTTTGAAAAATCCACTATTCTGCATACCGGAGGAACCGCATTGGGCGATATCATTACCAAGTCAAGTTCCATGTCATCGGCCATCTTCAATGCATCACGGAGCGATACAACTTTAGGTTCAAAACCTTCGCCGACTATACGTACCTCGCGAGCTCGTATCTGCTCGTTTACCTGGTACTGGTCACTCAAATTGTCTTTCTTCATTCAGTATGTCTGTTCGTAGATAATTCTCCAAGCGGGCGCAAAATTACCATTTATTTATCATAGAATCGACTTCGTCGGCAATTTTTTTACCGAAGTCGTCAATTTTCATATTACCAAGGTTTTCCGCACCCTGTTTACGTACGTTCACCTCGCCGGCCTCGGCCTCCTTTTCACCGACGACGAGCATGTACGGAACGTGCTTGACTTCGTTGTCACGGATCTTGCGGCCTATCTTCTCGTTACGGTCATCGACAAAGGCGCGGACGTCGTACTTTTCGAGCTGCTGTTTCACGCTGTAGGCATAGTCACAGGCTTTTTCCGATATGGGCAGAATGGCCACCTGGTCTGGTGTGAGCCAGAGCGGGAACTTGCCGGCCGTATGTTCAATGAGAACTGCCACGAAACGTTCCATCGAACCGAACGGCGCACGGTGAATCATGACCGGGCGCTTCTTGCTGTTGTCCTCGGCAATGTATTCCAGCTGGAAACGCTGCGGCAGCTGGTAGTCAACCTGGATGGTTCCAAGCTGCCAGCGGCGGCCTATGGCATCCTTGACCATGAAGTCAAGCTTCGGTCCGTAGAAGGCGGCCTCGCCGTATTCCACCTTGGCCTTCATGCCCTTCTCGGCGCATGCATCGACAATGGCCTGCTCGGCTGTTGCCCAGTCCTCGTCGGAACCTATATACTTTTCGGTATCATTCTTGTCACGCAGTGAAATCTGGACCTCGACGTTCTCGTCCGAGAAGTTGAATATCGAGAATACGGTCTGGATGATTTCCATTACTTTGATGAATTCACCCTTGACCTGGTCCGGACGGCAGAATATATGGGCATCGTCCTGAGTGAAGCAGCGCACGCGGGTAAGTCCGTGAAGCTCGCCGCTCTGCTCGTAGCGGTATACCGTACCGAATTCGGCGCAGCGGAAAGGAAGTTCCCTGTAGCTGCGGGGACGGTTGGCAAAGACCTCACAGTGGTGAGGGCAGTTCATCGGCTTGAGCAAGTATTCCTCGTCCTCTTCGGGTGTGTGTATGGGCTGGAAGCTGTCCTTGCCGTAGTGGTCCCAGTGACCCGATGTGACGTAAAGGTTCTTGCCTCCTATGTTCGGAGTGATGACTTCCTGATAGCCGTACTTCTTCTGGATACGGCGCAGCAGGTCCTGCAGGCGCAGACGCATGTCGGTTCCCTTGGGCAGCCAGATGGGCAGTCCCTTGCCTACGCGCTCGGAGAACATGAACAGTTCCATTTCCTTGCCTATCTTGCGGTGGTCGCGCTTCTTGGCCTCCTCGATCATTACCAGATAATCATCCAGCATTTTCTTCTTGGGGTATGAGATGCCATAGATGCGCTGCATCTGGTCGCGTGTGGCATCGCCGCGCCAGAATGCGCCTGCAACGCTCATCAGCTTGACGGCCTTGATTGCGCCTGTACTTACCAGATGGGGACCCTTGCACAGGTCTGTGAACCTGCCCTGGGTGTATGTGGTGATTGAGCCGTCCTGAAGGTCCTGCTCGATATGTTCGCACTTGTAGTTCTGGCCTGCGGCCTTGAACTGAGCCAGACAGTCAGCCTTGCCCACTTCCTTGCGGACAAGAGGTTCGTTCAGGCGTGCAAGTTCAAGCATCTTGTTCTCGATGGCGTCGAAATCGCCTTCACGTATCTGGCCTCCGTCAGGCAGCATGACATCATAGAAGAAGCCGTTCTCAATGGCCGGACCGAATCCGAACTGGATGCCGGGATAAAGTTCCTGCAGAGCCTCGGCAAGCAGATGTGCGCTGGTATGCCAGAACGCGTGCTTTGCCTCGTCATCGTCCCACTTGTGGAGCTTGATCGATGCGTCCTGCATGATGGGACGGTTCAGTTCTGTAATTTCGTCATTGACGCTGCATGCCAGGACATCCTGTGCAAGACGCTGGCTGATGCTTTCGGCAATTTCATAACCCGTTACGCCCTGTTCATACTGACGTACGGATCCATCGGGAAAAGTGATATTTATCATATTTGTTTTGAATTATTCCGCTAATGCACTTTATAAAAGTCTGCAAAATTACCAAAATGTTTTCATTATGCAGTTATTCAGTCTTGGAAAAGCGCTTTATTACATTATAGGCACCGACTATGCCAAGTTCTCCTGCCTTGCTGAAACTGATGACGGCCTCGTCCGTCCTGTCCAGCAGCACAAGAACCACAGCCCGGTTGTACCATGCCTGAGCCATTTCCGGCACCAGTTCAATGGCACGGTCAAAATCGGCCAGAGCAGCGTCAAGTTCATCGTTTCCGGCCAGGAAAATGCCCCGGTTATACAGGGCAAACGCCATATCCGGCTCCAGTTCGATGACACGGTTCATACATGGCAGCACCTTGACGGAATTGTCCTTGCCCTCCATTTCATCCATCCTTGACAGGACCTGAGCCTTGATGAACCACAGTATCCAGTTGTCCGGATCAATCTCCTGAGCCGATTCCATATCGGCCAGTGCGGACTGGAAATCCTGCAGAAGGCAGAAATCCACAGCTCTGAGCAACAGGCCGGAGACATTCTTCCGGCTGCCGGCAATTTCCGCACTAAGTCTTTCTATATCAGCGAACAGAGCACTGATCTGGGACTCGTTCAGCGGAATGTCCGAATCTTCGAACCTCAGTTCGGGCAACTTCCTGACATGGGCATTCAGCCCGTCGAGCAGGTAGCTGGTATACGGCCTTCGCGACATCAGACTTCCGGCACTGAAATATGTCAGACGCAACGGCGCCAGGTATGTGACCTGGACGTTCCTGTTCTGGACGCGGCCGCGGAATTCGCTGGAGAAACCCGTTGAGTTCTCCAGACCGTCATCGACTATTATTTTTCTGTAGCCGGCCAGGTTCTTGTCCTTGCTCGAGCGAATCTTGCTGTCCGGAGCGTCGTCTTCGTCGTCGGCATACCCGTGCGCCCGGTTATACCGGCGGTTATGCTCCTTGAACACGATCATGGCATCCTCCTGTGCAAGTTTCGTCTTGCCCAGTTTTTCCCTGATTTCGCTGCGGAGCTGATACCCTGTGTAAAATTCGGGATATTCGTCAAGCACACGGCTGATGTCGGTTTCGGCACCCGTCCAGTCGCCGGTCTGATAGCGCAGGACACCACGGTAGAAAACGGCGAACATATTGTCCGGTTCCGCTTCAATGACACAGTCGAAATCCTCTATGGCACGGTTGTCATCGCCTACCTGAGCCCTCAGATTGCCACGGTTATAATGTCCGGTGACATTCGACGGCTCCATCTGCAGGACCTTGTCATAATCGTCCATGGCCGCCCGCAGGCTGTCCCTCTGATAATGGACAGCAGCACGGTTCATGTAAGCCGATGTATTGAACGGGTCCAGATAGATGGCCCGGTCAAGGTCCGGAAGAGCGTCATCAAACATATCCATACGTGCCTTGATGACAGCACGTTGAACCAGCAGGTCCGGATTGAAGCGGTCCAGGCTGACAGCCTTGTCTATACACTCCACCGATGCTGAGCTGTCACCTTTTTCCCAAAGAAGATCTGACCTCATGGCAATCCCTTCGGTATATTTGGGCCAGGAGCGGAGAAGAGTGTCCGTCTGGGCCAGCGCCTCGTCAAGATGTCCGTCGTGCGCCAGGCAGAGAATAAGATTGTGCCGCAGGGAACGGTCCTCAGGATCCAGGCTGAGGCCCTTGCGGAAATCGGCACAGGCCTGTCCGTACTTCTGCTGGTATGCAAGAGCCAGTCCTCTTACCTGATAGCTGTTGACCACGAACGGATTGCGCTCAATGGAACTGTTGCAGTCCTGTTCGGCTCCACGCCAGTCCTCAAGAGACAGTTTGGCGATTGCCCTGTAGAAATAGGGCTCGTACAGATAAGGCTTGGCATTGATGACCTGGTTGAAATATTGGATGGACAGAATGTAGTCGTCAAAATACAGGGCATTCCGTCCGACAGTCATCATCCTGTCGGTATTGATTTGAGCATGCAGCGTCAGTGGGAGCAGCATGACAGCCACTCCCAGAAAACGGGCTGCAAGTCTTCGGGACATATTATTTCTTTGGAACTTTCACCTTGTAGTCGCAGGTGAATCTGCCAGCCTGAATGGCATTCAGATCCTTTTTAAGCATCTGCCTGCGCAAGGGAGACATCCTGTCAATGAAGCATTTGCCGTCAAGATGGTCTATCTCATGCTGCATGACGCGTGCCGGGAATCCCTCAAACCACTCGTCATGTTCATTGAAATCGGCGTCAAGCCAGCTTACGCGTACCTTCGACGGACGCATGACTTTTTCATGAATGCCGGGGAAGCTCAGACAGCCCTCCTCATAGGGGACCAGCGGCCCTTCAGTCTCTTCAATGTACGGATTGATATAAGAACGCAGATATCCCTTGAATTCAGGCTGTTCATCGGCCATAATGTCAAGGTCGACGACCATGAGCCTGATTGGAAGTCCTATCTGAGGGGCTGCGAGCCCCACTCCTTCGGTCTTTCTCAGCGTTTCAAACATATCGTCGACGAGCTGCTGCAGGCCTTCGTAGCCTTCCTCGACCTCGTCGGTTTCCTTTCTCAATACGGTATGGCCGTATGTATAAATGGGTAAAATCATAGTTCTTTATACTGTTTGGAACTCATATACGACTCCAGAATGATTGTGGCGCTGATTTCATCCACCAGAGCCTTGTTGCGGCGTGCCATCCGTCCCATACCGCTGTCAAGCATGGCCTGATGTGCCAGGACCGATGTGAAACGTTCATCGAACATTTCAATGCATTTGTCCGGATACAGTTTCTTCAGTTTCGCAACGAAAGGGCGTATCTGTGACATGCTTGCGGAATCCTGACCGTTCATGTTGACAGGATAGCCCACAACGACAATGTCGACCGGCTCTTTGGAAAAGTAATCTGCCAGGAACTGCATGAGTCCGCAGGTGGCCACTGTTGTCAGGCCCCCTGGAACTATACGCAGAATATCTGTAACGGCGATGCCGGTACGCCTCGTCCCGTAATCAATGGAAAGTATGCGTCCCAATATGGCTGTTACTTGTTATAGAGAAGCCATGAGTTCTGGAAATCCTGATTCTCAGGATATTTCTTCTTGAACTCGTCACGCATGGCGGCGGCGTCCTCCCTTGTCGTGAAGCTGGCAACAATCACGCGATATGTCTTTCCGGCTTCGTTAACGGCAACGACGGGCGAGAAGCCGTCATTCTGAAGGCTCTTCATGAGACCTTCCGCATTTGCCTTGAGGGAATAGCTTCCGCAAACCACTCCGTAGGTCTGGATTTCAGAATCGCCGGAAACCAAAGTCACCTTCTCCTGACGTACCGGAATTTCCTGTGCGGGTTCTTCTTCAATCTTCTGCACTGAACGGGGCGGTTCTGCTGCAGTCTGCGCAACAGGTTCATCGTTCTGAATGGCTTTTTCGTATGCCTGCTGATAAGCGTTGGCCGATGACTTGCAACCTGCCAGACTCAGCATTCCTGCTGCTGCAAAAAGGAAAATGTACTTTTTCATAATTATCTTTTGAATAAGTTAAGTCCTACTGTATCCTGCGCCAGACCGGCCGACACGACATCGTGCGGAACAAGTTCCCAGTCCGCAAGCCGTCCGATGCTGATGCTATGCTGTGTTTCGCCGCAAAGCGAAGCCTGTGATATCATGTAATATTTCAGGTCTGTCCCTGATGAAACGAGGAGCCGTTTCTGAAGGTCCTCACCGGAAAGCCCGGTAGCATACGGAAGGACCGATTCCTTACCGCCGTACAGGAAAGACGTTATGGTCGTTCTGTAATATCTGTCCTTGTCAAAGGGCTTTCCGTCCGACATGGATTCGACCGACACGCGCTCCCCGAAAGGTCTGGTGACATCGATCCGATACCTGATTCCGGCGGCCGTAAGATATCTTTCAGCCGGTTCCGTCAAACTGCGGCATCCGTTTTCACTTTTGAGCTTGAGAAGCCCGGAATCCCGACCGCCGTCAAGGAAGTAGCTGTCGGCAGAACATTCAAGTATACTGCAGATTTCGCTGCCCTTCAGCATGAGGGAAACCATACTGTTGTCATACGGATAGATATGGAATATGTCACGTATCGTGAGCGGTCCCGCTGCAATGACGGAAGTATCCTGTACGCAGGAAATGATGGAGACTTCGGCGCCCTGGAAACCCATCTGGAACGAATGGAGGTAATCCATTGCCGATGTCGTTCTCCACAATAAGCCTGACGCATCGATCGGTTCATCCAGCACTCCCAAAGTGGAATCGGCATATGCGCAGACATCGTCCCATCTGTCCGACAGACGCTTCAGGAACTTGCGGTCAGGCTTAAGACCGGTCAGGTCCTCAAGTCTGACACTGATTTCCGGTTTCGGGCTTTCAGAATCCGTAAAGTCAAAACGCAGATCGGCTACCACCGCAGCCATCGCATACGGTCCGGGGTTTGCAAGCCACAGCGAGTCGCCGTCGGCATCGGCCATTCTCATGATACCCGGTCTGTGGTCATGACCGTATATTATCAGATCGAATCCGGGTACCTGTCCGACCAGATTTCCTGGAAGGAAGACATCGTCAGATGACACCGTGTCGCCCTTCGGCAGTTCCGAACCGGCATGAAGCAGGCCCACTATGACATCGGCTTTCTCCTGTTCCCTCAGGACAGGAATCCATTTCCGGGCCGCGTCCTCCATTGTACAGACTTCCAGCTCGCCCATAATGTCGGACGGTATGGTATATTCGACATTCGGAGTGGTCAGGCCAAGGAATGCGATTCTGATGCCGTCGGTTTCAACTATCCTGTACGGTGGCATATAATCGCCCGGCCGGGTAAAGCCCAGATTTCCCCACAGTACAGGGCATCCGAGCGCAGTGAAATAGTCGCAGTAGCTTTCGGTCCCGACCATCAGGTCGTGATTGCCCATGGCTGCAGCCTTGCAATCCAGGAGATTGTATGCTTCGGAAGCCAGGCACGGCTTGTAGAATTCGGCTGTAATGTCCCTGTACATTTCAATGGAGCCTTGAAGCACATCGCCGCAATCAACGTAAATCACATTGTTGCCTGCCTTGCGTTCGGCTTTCAGGAATGTAGACACTTTGGCAAGAGACCCTTCCCTGTGCCCGCCGTTCACCGCATCGATGTCGAAAATGCGGCCATGTACGTCCGATGTCGCCACGATTCTGACGCTGACGGTGTCCTGACGGCGGCTGCACGAAACAGCCGCAGCGCAGACAAGCGCAGCAAACAGGATACGCAACGGTTTGGCAGTCTTCATATGACGGACCGGATTATCGGTTTTCAGATTCCAAGATCCTTCTTGAACAGTTCTATCTTCTTCAGGGCTTCTGCCTGGACCTTCAGGTAATCGGCCTTCGATGCCATTGGCAGCTTGGCCTCCATGTAGAACTTTATCTTGGGTTCCGTACCCGAAGGACGCACTGAAACCTTGTCGCCGCTTTCGGTGAAATACTGAAGTACGTTTGACGGTTCAGGCATATCCAAGTCTGTGACACTGCCGTCGGCATTATACTGTTTGAGCAGTTTGAAGTCCTTGACTGTAACTACCGGAATGCCTGCCAGTGTCTTTGGCGGATTGGCACGGAACTGCTCCATCATGGCCTTTATCTCTTCGGCGCCGCTCTTGCCCGGTTTCACCACGCTGACGGCACCCTCCTGCGAGAATCCGTATTCCTGATATGCGTCAAGCAACACGTCGAACAGTGTCTTGCCGTTCTCCTTTGCCCATGCAGCAATTTCAGCCATAAGCGAGCAGGCCGAAACGGCATCCTTGTCACGTACAAAATCCTCGGCCAGGAAGCCGAAGCTCTCCTCGCCGCCGCCGACGTATTTCTTGCCCTTTGCATTCTCATCGGCAATGACCTTGGCAATCCACTTGAAGCCGGTATAGCAGTCAAACATCTCCATGTTGTTCTTTTCGGCTATGCGTGCAATGACCTCGGTGGTGACAATGGTCTTGACAATGTACTCCCTGCCGGTAATCTTGCCCAGCTTGTTCAGCTGGCGTATAATGTAGTACAGGAATATCATAGCAGTCTGGTTGCCGTTCAGCAGCACCAGTTCGCCCTTGTCATCCCGGCAGGCCACTCCAAGACGGTCAGCATCGGGGTCCGATGCCATTACGACGTCAGCATTCTTTTCACGGGCCAGTTTCAGGGCCATGGTCAGAGCCTCGGGATATTCCGGGTTGGGCGAAACGACTGTCGGGAAATTGCCGTCCGGTATCATCTGCTCAGGCACACAGTTCACGTTCGTGAATCCCCACTGTGCCAGTGAACGCGGAATCATGACGCGTCCGCAGCCGTGCAGAGGAGTATAGACAATGCACAGGTCGTGGTTGCGCTTAACCAGATCAGGATCGATGCAGATGCCCTGAATGGCATCGAGATACGGTTTGTCGACGTCCTCGCCGATTATCTGAATGAGTTCGGGATTGCCCTTGAACTTTATGTCCTTAACCTTGACTTTTGCAACCTCGTCAATGATTCCGGTATCGTGCGGAGCCAGGACCTGGGCGCCGTCCTCCCAGTAGGCCTTGTAACCGTTGTATTCACGCGGGTTGTGGCTGGCGGTGACGTTCACGCCGCTCTGGCATCCCAGATGGCGGATGGCAAACGAAACCTCCGGAGTGGGTCTGAGGTCTTCGAACAGATATACCTTGATGCCGTTGGCGCTGAATATGTTGGCAACGGTCTCGGCGAACAGACGCCCGTTGTTGCGGCAGTCGTGGCCTACAACCACAGAAATCTGCTTTCTGTCCTTGAAGTTGCGGTTCAGATAGTTGGCAAGGCCCTGAGTGGCCATACCGACTGTGTATATGTTCATACGGTTGGTTCCCGCACCCATAATGCCGCGCAATCCACCGGTTCCGAATTCCAGATCACGGTAAAAGGCATCTATCAGATCGGATTTGTCCTCCTTGTCAAGGAGCGCCTGAACTTCAGCCCTTGTCTTGTCATCGAATGAAGCACCAAGCCATTCCTGTGCCTTTGCGGTCACTTGCTTCAACAGTTCGTCCATAGCATACGGTTATTATATTGTTATAACCGCAAATATAGCACTATTTGCCCGAAAGCCGACGGAGTTTGAAATAAATTTTGGTCTGGAAAAACCAGAAACGGTAACCTAAAAATGGAAAATAGCCCGGCTTAAGCTTAAGCCCGAGTGAGAGCAGGCTTTTGTCTATGTCATGAAAAATCTTCTTGAAAAGCATCCTGGCCGATGCGGCATCGGTTATTTCACGATGTTCCAGCCAGAAACCGCACACGCCGGTAAGATTTATCCAACGCTCCCGCTCGAATATTGCCCTGACCCTATCAGGTTGATTTTCAATTCTAAGCTGATTAGCCAGACTCTGATTAGCCGACAGCAGTTCCAGTCTTAATGCCGACACCTTACCCGTCATACTTTCGGGATACTGCCTGTAAAAGTATTTTCCATGACAGCGTACTACTTTTCCGGAATGCAGGTAATGGATTCTGGTGGTATTGTCATCGCTGTACAGACGGCAGCTGGCATCAAAAGGCCACTTTCTGTACAGTTCGGCACGGGCCACATAAAGACCGTGAATTGATATGTCCAGACTCAGTTCGAAAGCCTCCTGAGCGGTCCACCACTCCTTGTCGCTGCGCATGCGGAACGGCGTCTCCACCCCATCGGTCACATAAATCAGATCAAGCAGAGCCACACCGGCATCGGGATTGGCATCAAGTACTGACATGGCCTTCTCCAGCGCATCAGGAGCCAGCCGGTCATCGGCATCAAGCATGGTGACATATTCACCATCGGCCAGTTCAAGCCCGCGGTTACGGGCTACAGCCTGGCCGGTATTCACACTATTGACAAGCAGCACGAAACGGCTGTCACGCTGCGCGTACGAAGACAGTATCTGTCGTGTGGAATCTGTCGATGCGTCATCAATCATAACCACCTGGAAATCGGTCATGGTCTGACTGACGAGCGAATCAAGAGCTTCGTTCAGGTACTTCCCGGCATTGTATGCGGCCATGAGGACTGTCACTCTGCTCATAGTCTCAGCTTGTTTTTGATTTTCAGTTTCAGAACCGACAGGTAATTGGAATAACGGCCAAGCAGATAGATTGAGATCCACAGCGACACGGCCAACATTGCGCAGCCCGCAATCCAACGGTATGCACCGTCAAGACAGAAGACTGACAGCAGCGTCAGAACGATTACCGGCAGCTGCAGCAGAAGCATTTTAAGCACCTGCCCGGAGAAACGGAACCCATACCTTTTTCCGGTGATTGCACCCACTGACAATATGTCAAATATGGCCGATACCGTCAATGCCAGTCCGGTCATTGTCAGGCCGCCCCACCTGTATGCAAGGATTACCGCTGCAACAAAGAAGACATCGTACAGCGCCTCCTGAAGGAGGAAAGTGCGGCTGTCGCCCTTGGCCAGAGCGATGAATGACATGGGCTGCGTCATTGATTTGAAAACAAGGCTCAGCGCAGCAAGGCTGGCCATAGGGACCGCATCGGCAAATTTCGATGAAAGGAATATGCTGACAATAGGGCTCAGAAACACAAGAAAGCCCACCACCATAGGCGACATAAGCAGCAGCGCCACTTCGGCCTGGCTGTTGACCATCTCAGCAACCTTTGCATTGTCGTGGTTGATGGATGACAGACGCGGAAAGAAATCGGTCTCCATGGCCGAAAATACAAACATTCCCAGCCACGCTACCAGCTGATAGCCGGCGCCATAAATACCTGTCACCTCGGCTTTGCCGTTTTTCATCAGCCAGTTGGCAACTATGGCAAAGGCACCGCTGCCCAGAAACGACGTAATCATGAAATACACCCCTATCCGTATCATTCCGAATCCTTTTCCAAGCACATCCTTCGAGAATGGACGTATCCTGTACGGAAAAGCGCGTATGGAATAGAAGCATGTGACAAGCATCGAGGCCAGCGAAACCAGAACAATTGACGGCACAAGCCCCACCAGACCGAAACGGAAGAAAAGTGGTATTGAAATGCAGAACGTGAGAATCACCGCCATCAGCTGGCTTACGGCAATCTGACGCAGCATTCTCGTTCCCTTCAGTATGGCCATTTCGCCACCGCCTATCGCGCTGAAGAAAACAGCAGGAGACAGCAGGACGAAAGACAGCGCATAGGTGTCGTCACCCTCAAAAGCCCACAGACTGAAGGCTCCGGAAAGCGCAGCACAAAGCAGCGCGCCGGCTGCCGCCGTAATGAACGCCCATGTCCTGGTAATCAGTATGCTTTCGTCAAGCTGGCCGTCTTTACCGCCTTCCATGCACTCAGACACGCTTTTTACAGCGCTGAAAGGCAGGCCCAGGTCCGTTGTGCTCTTTACAAGATTGAGACTGCGGTTATATGATTCACTGATTCCGAAACCGGTAGTGCCGAGAAGCTTTGCAACAAGCTTGTTACGGACAATGTTGATTACAAGCATGAGACCCTGAATAACACCGAACAGTCCGGTGTTTTTCATTATACGGTCATACTGCCGTGAGCCGTCCCTGCCGGCTCTGTCACTGTCCGTCTGTGTCATTATGCCATTCAGGTGCCTTTCCGCGCTTCCAGAACCAGCGGATATCGGAGCATAAACGTCTGAAGAACGCTCCGTATCCGTACAGATAACGCAGTGACGGTATTGAAAGCAGCAGTGCCGCTGTAGCCCAGATCCATGACGGCAGCAGGCAGAAATACAGCA
>JAKSIR010000047.1 GCA_024398695.1 Bacteroidaceae bacterium
CCCAAGAGTGCGGCGTGTTCCTTAGGAGTTCAATTCCGTGAATGATTGGGCGTTCATTCCGGTAATGAATAAAGGGAGAGCTGATGCTTTCGGCTTACGTTCCAACCCGGCTACAAGGAGAATGCCGCCGCAGTCTGAAAGCATCAGCTAAATGAAAAAGGGTATTTTCACTGTGACAATATTATATACATTGATTTCCCAAAAGGGAAACTGAAATATGGTATGCTTTCCTTTCCGTTTCGGAATAACTGACATCATTCTTTTCGGAATGCGGTTATTCCCAAAAGGAATCTATCACATTGCCAAAGCTGCTCTTCCGTAGGCATCCGCAACCAGCATGGCGTTGTAAACCCGCTCGGCATCCACGGGGAAAGGCAGATTATGCAGCGTGTCGTTTGCGGCGCAGGCGGCTTCGGCAACAGGCATCAGGTGTTCCCGACTGTCATCGGTGATTCCCAGTTCCTTCAGCGTAACCGGCAAGCCGACAGCAGTCATCCAGTTCAGCATAACACACAGCTCCTCCTCGGGTACCTGTTCCAGAACGAGCTGGGTCAGTGTGCCAAAGTTGACCTTCTCGCCGTGCTGCATGTGGTGGCATTCCTCCAGAACAGTCAGACCATTGTGGATGGCATGGGCACCCGCCAGACCGCCGGACTCAAAGCCAATGCCGGACAGCAGGGTGTTTGCCTCGATGATGCGCTCCACGGCGGGGGTGCAGGAGTGGCCCTCCAGCGCAAACTTTGCCAGAATTCCGTCGTTCATCAGGGTATCATAGCAGAGCTTTGCAATGCCCATGGCAGCAACGCTGACATTGCCGCCTGCGCAGGTGGTTGCACCGGATGCATAGCAGGCTCTGGCCTCAAAATAGGTCGCCATAGCATCCCCCATACCGGAAACTGTCAGACGGACAGGACTGTCGGCAATAATCTGGGTATCCATCATTACAAGGTCAGGATTTCTGGGCAGGAACAGATATTCCTGAAAGACTCCCTCGTCGGTATAAATGACGGACAATGCAGAGCAAGGGGCATCTGTAGAAGCAATCGTTGGGCAAACAACAACCGGAGTCCCCACATAATGTGCCACCGCTTTTGCTGTATCAAAAATCTTACCGCCGCCGACACCGATCACCACATCACACTGCTTCTCTTTGGCAATGTCAACCAGGCGGTTAATCTCATTCATGGAGCATTCGCCATGAAAATAGTCAAAAATCACGTCGGCATCGACACGTGCAAAGCTGGCTTCGATCTGGGAACCCTGACGGGCATATCCACCCTTGGAAATAACACACAGGGCCTTCTTGCCCATCTTGGCAGTATAGGCACCGATGTTATCCATCTCACCGGGACCCTGAATATATTTGGAGGGAGAAATAAAAACAGTTGACATAATATCGCGTTCCTTTCATGCTCGCTTATGAAAACGCGCCGCATATCTGACTGCTGATATACGGCGTGTTTCCATAAGAAGGTGATATTTCAAAGAATGGGGATTATCCACTCTGAGAAAACGATGTGCAGTCAACACACCGACACACAAAGACGGATCAGTCAAAGCCTATGCAGTTTCGGTGTGTTTTCATTCATTCTGTTTGCAGAATTATTTTATCATTCCGGATGCATATCGTCAATTCAACTACGGAATAGAGGAAATTCCATATGTTTATGTCAGGAAACCCATCCGACACTTTGATTTCTTGGAACAGTTGTTTTTCGCACATGGTTTTTGGAATAGGCGTTATTCCAAAACGATCAGCTAACAGCGAACAGCCAACCATCAGAAGTTTGATGGTTGGCTGTTCACAGTTATCGATAGGAGGGTATTTCAATCGGACACATCGTTCCGAAATTTAAGTTGCCATATCAAAGTGCCCAAACCATCTGCGCAAGGCTTACCATGACCGGCATGGTGATAATGGCAAGGATTGTGGAGATAATCACGGTCTCCACAGAATAGGCATAGTCCTGATTGTGCAGCTGCGCATAGACCGCGATATTGGAGCCTACCGGGCAGGCCGTAGCAATAAACAGAGCGATTTTCATATCCAGCATCGATGCAGGCAGCGGCCACAGGAGCAAAATGGCCAATGCAGGAATCACCAACAGACGCACCAGGGAAATGCTGTACAGCGATTTCTTGAAAAACATATTTTTCAAATCCGTCTGTGCCAGGTAGATTCCCACCGTAAACATTGCCAGAGGCGTATTGAGTTCTTTGATGGCAGTGATGCTGTTTTTCAGAATGCCGGGGAGTTCGATTCCGGTGAGGAAGATCGCCAGACCGATTGCAATCGCAATGGCGAAGGGGGCGGTTACAAGACGCTTGAAGGAAAAACCGCCCTTCTGCCCGGTCATAACCGCAACACCGTAGGTCCACTGACCCAGATTGACGCAGGCAATGAATCCCGCTACATAAAACACGCATCCGCTGCCCAGGGAGGCAAGAATCAAGGGGATTCCAAAGAAGCCGGGATTGGAAAAGGCGGCAGCGAATTTGGCAATTGGATCTTCCCGGAAGCACAGTTTTCCCACAAGAATGCTCAGCAGCACCAGCAGAAAGCCGAGAGCCGCACTGATTGCCAGACCGACCATGTGCTCCTGAGTCTTCTCAATGAAGAACGAAGAAATCAGCACACAGGGAAGCGAACCGTAAATCAGAATATTGCCGATGGATTTGCTGCCCTCTTTTGAGATTTTACCGCTTTTGAACATGGCAAAACCAACGCCCGCCAGCAGAAACATGGTGACTGTCTGTTTGACCAGAGTCAATACTGTATCCATTATTTCCCTCTATTCTCTTTCCTGACGTAATCCGGCAGCAGCTGAGGCGACATCTTATCGTCATCAATGCCCGCTTCTGCACGAAGCGTATTATAAGTGCTCAGATGGCTCAGTGTCAACTCCCCGACCTGAACAGTTTTCGCCTTTTCGGAGGCTTCCTTACCGGCATTGCGGCCAAAGACGATGATGTCCAGCAGACTGTTGCCCATCAGGCGGTTGCGGCCATGGATACCGCCGACGACCTCACCGGCTGCGTACAGATTTTCAATATCCGTCTGACCGTTGGCACTGATCTTCAGACCGCCGTTCTGGTAATGCAGGGTGGGGTAGACCAGAATGGGCTCCTTGCGGATATCGATGCCATGCTTGGCAAACATCCGCATCATGGCGGGGATACGCTTTTCAATGGTGCCTGCACCATGCTTCGCTTCAATCATTGGCGTATCCAGCCAGACTGCATACCCTTCCGGTGTGGCAACGCCGTTTCCGCGTTCTGTGCACTCCCGGATGATGGAGGCAGCGGAAACATCACGGGTCTCCAGCGGATTCATAAACACTTCACCGTTGGCATTGACCAGCATGGCACCCACACTGCGAACCTTTTCCGTGACCAGTGCGCCGTAAATCTGTGCCGGGAAGGCCGCACCGGTGGGATGATACTGCAGGGTATCCGGGTACAGCAGCCGTGCACCTGCACGGTATGCCAGTACCAGACCGTCTGCGGTGGCGCCGTAATGGTTGGAGGTGGGGAAGCCCTGATAGTGGAGCCGCCCGGCACCGCCGGTGGCGAGAATGACGGTCTTTGCCTTGGCGACCATCAGCTCTTTGGTTTCCATATTCATAAGAACAGCACCGGCACAGCGGCCATTCTCGTCCTTAATCAGCTCAATAGCCGAAGTGAAATCCACAACGGGAATACCCCGGTTCAGTACTTCGTCCCGCAGAGTGCGCATGATTTCTGCACCGGAGTAATCCTTGGCAGCGTGCATACGCTTCCGGGAAGTGCCGCCGCCATGGGTAGTAATCATAGTACCGTCGGGAGCCTTGTCAAATTCCACGCCTAGCTTACTCAGCCACTGGATGGCCTCGGGAGCTTCTGTGACCAGCTTGTACAGCAGATCCTTCTGGGCTGCGAAATGACCGCCGCCGAAGGCATCCAGAAAATGCTGGGCAGGAGAATCGTTGGGCTTATCAGCGGCCTGAATGCCGCCCTCTGCCATCATGGTGTTGGCATCGCCCACACGGAGTTTGGTTACCACCAGCACGCTGGCACCGTTTTCATTGGCTTCAATTGCTGCACTGCAGCCTGCACCGCCGCCGCCGATAATCAGTACGTCCGCTTCATAGTCGGGCTTTGTCAGATCTACGGTCAGGCCGTCCATCCGGGATTTGCCTTCCAGCAGTGCTGCCAGCTCTGTGGGTACCTTCTCGCCCTTGTTGGGGCCGATGCGCAAGGACACGAACTGATCCTCCCGGTAATCAGGATGGAAGGTTTTCAGCAGGTTTTCCTTTTCCTCCGCAGTCATACGGCGAGGATCCAGCTTCATGTTGGCTTCCCGGGCCGCTTCTACCTTGCGGATGGATTCATTCATTTTCGAATCAAGATACATCGTGCTGCCTCCTTACTTCTCGATATCGCGGGTGTTGTACAGCTCTTTGATTTCTTCAATAGGTTTCCCCATCAGGTCCTCAATCAGCTTTTCGTATTTGCCGTCCAGAATTTCCTGCACGCGCTCGTCCAGATGGTCGCAGTGAGGAGCCAGATACTTGCCGTTCAGTCGGCGAGCCAGCATGGCAACCTGCGGATGGGAGATTCCCGCAGGGCAGCGGGAGGAGCAGACACCGCACATCACGCAATCAAAGGAAGCCTCTGCACACTTGGCATACTCGCCGCGCTGAGCATAAGCGATATACTGCATGGTGTTCAGTCCCTGAGTGCAGGCCTTGGTGCAGGCGTTGCAGCCAACACAGGAATAGATTTCCGGGTACAGCTGCATCATGATCTGCTGGGTGGGTTTCACTTCTTCAATGTTATAGACCTCTTTCACCAGAGGGAAGAAGGGCAGCGTTGCCACATACATATTGTCTTCCACCTTGGTGGAGCAGGCCAGACACGCTTTCAGCTCCCGGTCACCGGCAATGCGGTAGACGGTTGCACAGGCCCCGCAGAAACCGTTGCGGCAGCCGCAGCCACGAACCAGCTGATAGCCCGAATACTCCATTGCTTCCATAATGGTCAGGCTGGCAGGTACGGCATATTTCTTGCCGAAGAGATATACATGAACCATTTCTTTCATAGCTTCCTCCTTAATACTCATCCGGCAGCTCGTCCAGCTGATCGAAGCGGAATACCGGGCCGTCCTTGCAGACATATTTATTGCCGATGTTGCAGCGTCCGCACTTACCCAGTGCGCACTTCATTTTCAGCTCCATGGTGGTGTAGATATTGGTACGGTCAAAGCCCAGATCCATGAGCCCCGCCAGGGTAAACTTGATCATGATGGGCGGGCCGCACATGACAACCGTCTTTTTTGTATCGGGGTTCAGTTCCTTGACGTAGTTGGGAACAAATCCCACATGACCGTCCCAATCAGGCTGCGCATTGTCGATGGTCAGGTGGACATTGATACCGTCCTCCTTGCACCATACATTCAGGATTTCTTCAAAATCCACCAGATCCGCCTTGGAGCGGGAACCGTAGACAATATCGATGTTGCCGTAATTTGCCCGATGGGCACGGCAGTAATTGATGACGGAATGCAGCGGAGCCAGACCAATGCCGCCTGCAATGAACAGCAGATCCTTGCCCGCGAAGTCCGTATTCACCGGGAAGCCGTTGCCGTAGGGGCCGCGGATGGTCACCTGCTGGCCGGGCTCCATGGCATGCAGCCACTCCGTAACGCAGCCGCACTTCTTGATGGAGAACTCCAGAAAAGCTTCCTCTGTTGGGCTGGAGGTAATGGAGAACAGGGCTTCGCCCACACCGGGAATGCTCAGCATGGCACACTGACCGGGAATGTGCAAGAAAGGCTTTTTGCCGTCCAGACCAACCACCCGGAAGGTCTTGACATCGGGGGTATCCACGCGGATATTCGTGACAACACCGATCATCGGGATCAAAGGTTCTCTCATTTTGTTCCCTCCCCCATGGTTTTGATAACCTTGACAATGTTCATGTGAATGGGGCACTTACGCAGACAGCGACCGCAGCCGACACAGGCAAAGATTCCCTCGTTGTTATCGGGATAGTACACCAGCTTGTGCATAAAACGCTGGCGGAACCGCTCCGTCTGGGTGGGGCGGGGCTGACCGGCGGACATTTTGGTAAAGTCGGAATACATGCAGCTGTCCCAGCAGCGGAACCGCTTCACAGTCTTGCCATTATTAAATTCCTGAATGTCATAGCACTGGCAGGTGGGGCAGATAAAGGTACAGGTGCCGCAGCCCAGACAGCTCTGGGAAAGTGCTTTCCACTCCGGGCGGTTAAACAGCTCCTTGGTCTTTCCCTGACCGAAAGCGGACAGATCCAGCTTGCCGAAGGGCAGCTTTTCTGCGGTAGCACGGATGGCTGCTTTTTCCTGTTCTATGTCTGCCACATCGGCATCAACCAGCACGGAAAGCTGAGCAGTCAATGCTTCGCCCTTTTCGGTATTGGGCTGCCAGTACAGAGCTTCTCCCGTCATCCAGCAGGTAACATCGCCCTTGGGCTCGGCGGGGTCGATGCCGAAAGCCGTACAGAAGCAGGTCTCGCTCGGCTTGCCGCAGGCAAGGGAGATGATGCAGACATTTTCTCTGCGCTGGGCATAATAGGTATCCACAGGCTCTGTCAGGAAAACTCTGTCCAGAATGTCAAAGCTGCGGACATCACAGGCACGGACGCCAAACACCGCAAAGCTTTCCGCCGGATCTCTGGTTTCAATCAGTTCGATCTGCTTACCGGTAACCTTGAAGCCCATCAGGTTTTCCACCTGAGGGAAAAAGGAATCCTTGGCGCTCCGGACGGTATTGACATTCCGGGAGAGGATGCTGCCCTCCTCCCAGATGGTAAACTGGCTCTGACCGGTGCTGTCATCGGTGGGGATGTACAGCTTTCTGTCTGCTGCAATGGCGGCAAACAGGCTGTTCAGTTCAGAAATTGCGATTTTCTTCATTTGGCGGCACCTCCTCTTGTGTAAATCACGGAGGGTTCGGGATCGTCCATGCGGAAATCCATCAGGGGCGGTCTGCTGTCAAAGTCGGCACCTGCCTGATAGTCTCCGTACAGCTCGTTGATATCCTTGATAAACTTCCGGTTCAGCAGATGCAGCGGGATATTCTGGGGGCAGACACGGCTGCATTCGCCACAGTCGGTGCAGCGGGCAGTGACATGGAAAGCCCTGATAATATGGAACATATTTTCCTCAAAGCTGTCGGCAACTGCCTTGTTCTGCACGCCGGAAACAGGATTGTCAAACACGCATTTTTCGCAGCTGCAGGCGGGACAAACATTCCGGCAGGCATTGCAGCGGATGCAGCGGCTCAGCTCGGTGCGCCAGAAGGCGAAACGCTCTTCGGGGGTCATGGCTTCCAGCTTGGCAACCTCTGCAAACCGGTCAGAAGGAACGTCCTCACCCTGCTGCCCGATCAGTTCGTCAAAATCGACAATCCGCTTACTCTTGCAGGTTTGGCACTTGCCCAGAAGGGCTTCCTTTTTCTCAATCACCTGATCGCCGTAGAGGGTATGTACCGTCAGGCTTTCGCCATCCTCCACACCGGTCATGCCCTCGCAGCCGGCACTGCGCAGCGATTCGCCGTCGCACATGCCATCACACTGGATGCCCACAGCGTAGATGTTCTCCCGCTTGATCCGGTGCTCCTTCTGAAGCTGGACAAAGGAGAAGCTGTCACAGGGCTTCAGAAACACGGCAATCTTGCCCTCCTTCTTGCTCTCGGCAATCAGGTACTTACTGAGGTTGGCACCGGAGAACAGGCTGAATACAAAACCTTTTTCCACTTCCTCGACGCTTTCAAATACCGCCGGGGTCAGATCATAGAAAAATTCGCCCGTTTTCCAGCCCAGCACCCGGGAGACTTCCCCGGAGCGCAGCAGCTCGATGGCTTTCTCTTTTACTCTTTGCATCGCAGATCCTCCAGCCTCTTGTTCTCGCCCAGTGCGGTAACGGTCTTTACAAAATCATTCATGGTTGCGGCGAACTTGGCACCCTCGGCAGCGGAGACCCACTCCACCCGGGTGCGTTCCCGCTCAATACCCAGATATTCCAGCATGGAGAACAGCAGGGTCATGCGGCGGCGGGCATAGTAATTGCCGGTGGTATAGTGGCAGTCACCGGGATGACAGCCGCAGAGAATCACACCGTCGGCCCCCCGCTGGAATGCCCGCAGGATGAACATGGGGTTCAGGCGGCAGGAGCACGGGATGCGGATGATTTTCACGTTGGCGGGATACTGCAGTCGGTTGGTGCCGGAGAGATCCGCACCGGCATAGCTGCACCAGTTGCAGCAGAAGGCAACGATGGTAGGTGTCCATTCCTTATTTACTTGCATATTGCATCTACCTCCGCCATAATCTGTCTGTTGGAGAAGCCCTTCAAATCCATAGCACCGCTCATGCAGGCAACGGTACAGGCACCGCAGCCCTGGCAGACCGCCGGATTGACCTGTGCCACCCGGCGCAGAAGTGTGGTGCGGTTGGGGCCACGGAATTCTTTGTCAATATAGGTAATGGCACCGTAGGGACAAACCTTTTCGCAGCTGCTGCAGCCGTTGCACATCATCTCGTCCGGCTGGGCTGTGCAGGGGTTGCAGAGCAGATGATCCTTACTCAGCAGACCGATGACCTTGGAAGCGGCAGCTCCTGCCTGTGCCACGGTTTCGGGAATGTCCTTGGGGCCCTGACAGGCACCGGACAGGAAAATACCTGCCGTGGGGCTCTCCACCGGGCGCAGCTTGGGGTGGGCTTCCGTGAAGAAATCATTGGTGTCCATAGAGGCCGTCAGCATGGTTGCCAGCGGTCTTGCGCTCTTGTCCGGCTCGATGGCGGCGGCCAGAACCACCATGTCCGCATCGATATGCAGCTGGCGGTTGTCCAGCAGGTCGGAGGCCTGTACCTTCAGCTTGCCGTTTTCGGGAACCACCTTGCCCACCATACCCTTGATATAGTGAACGCCGTATTCCTCCACCGCTCTGCGGTAGAACTCATCAAAGTTCTTGCCGGGTGTACGCACATCGATGTAGAACACATACACATCCGTGTCCGGATATTTCTCCCGGCAAAGCATGGCATGCTTGGCGGTGTACATGCAGCAGATCTTGGAGCAGTAGGGCTTGCCCTTCTCGCCGCCGTCGCAGCGGGAGCCTACACACTGAACAAAGACAATGGTGTGGGGATGCTTGCCGTCGGAGGGCCGCAGCAGCGTACCGCCGGTGGGGCCTGCGGCATTCATCAGCCGCTCAAATTCCAGACTGGACACCACATCCGGGCTCTGGGAATATCCAAACTCATTGAATTTGGAAAGGTCGATGGGATTGAAGCCGGTAGCCGCCACGATGGCGCCGTACTCTTCCTCAATCAGCTCATCCTGCTGCTTATAATCAATGGCATTGGCACCGCAGACCTTGGCACAGACACCGCATTTCCCGTTTTTCAGCATATTGCAGTAGTCCGGGTCAATGGTTGCTACCTTGGGAACCGCCTGGGCAAAGGGAATATAAATGGCTCTGCGGTTGTCAAGCCCCAGATTGAATTCGTTGGGAACCTTCTTCTGGGGGCACTTCTCGGTACACAGGCCGCAGCCGGTACATTTGGTGGTGTCCACGAAGCGGGCTTTCTTGCGGATGGTTACCTTAAAATTGCCTACGAAGCCCTTGACAGCTTCCACTTCAGAATAGGCGTAGATGTGAATATTTTCATTCTGGGCACAGTCCACCATCTTTGGGGTCAGAATACAGGCTGCGCAGTCCAGTGTGGGGAAGGTCTTATCGATCTGGGTCATCTTACCGCCGATAGTGGGCTTTTTTTCCACAATGTCCACCTGGAAGCCTGCATCCGCAATGTCCAGCGCCGTCTGAATTCCGGCGATACCGCCGCCGATGACCAGCGCACGCTTTTTCACCGGGCTGGTTCCGGCCTGCAGGGGAGCATTCAGCTGCACCTTGGCAATGGCGGCACGGCCCAGAATAATCGCCTTTTCGGTGGCTTCGGCCTTATCCTTGTGAATCCAGGAGCACTGCTCACGGATATTGGCAATCTCCACCATGTAGGGGTTCAGTCCTGCCTTCTCGCAGGTCTTGCGGAAGGTGTTCTCGTGCATTCGGGGGGAGCAGGAGCAAACCACCACACCGGTCAAGCCGTATTCTTTAATCTTGTCCCGAATCAGATCCTGTCCGGTCTGGGAACACATGTACTGATAATTCGTGGAGAAAACAACACCGGGCTCCTGTGCGAGCGCCTGCGAAACTGCCTCCACATCCACCGTTGCTGCAATATTACTGCCGCACCAGCAGACAAAAACGCCGATTTTCTGCATTGTGTTTCTCCTTATCGTTTGTATTTGCGGAAGGCACTGGTAATCGCCTGCTGGGGAAGGTCTTCATCCAGCAGCTGCGGAATTTGCTCCGGAGTCAGATGATTCTTGCCCTGCTGACGAATCACCGCCAGACGAACTGCTTCAATGAGCCGGGCAGGCTCCACGCTTCTGGGGCAGCGTTCAATGCAGGCAAAGCAGCTCAGGCAGGTATAGATGCCTTTGGACGCCATCAGTTCTTCAATCCGTCCGCTTTCCACCATGGATACAAACTGATGGGGATGGTACTCCATCTCGTCATAAGCAGGGCAGGAGCCGGAGCATTTGCCGCAGCGCATACACTTTCTGGGATTCACGCCGGAGATGGCGGCGATTGTATCCATGAGCATCTGATCAGCCATTCTGTTCCTCCAATCCCAGAGCCTCGGCCAGCAGCTCGGTAAAATACTTCACCGGCACGCTGCCGTCCGTGTTCTTTGTCAGGTTATACATGCACAGCGGACATGCGGTAATCAGCATTTCTGCACCGCAGTTCCGGGCATTATCCACGATTTTCTGGGCCTGTTTGGCAGCGTAAGTATTGTTTTCCATGGTGGTATAGCCGCCGCAGCACTCGTTACGCATGGCGTAAATCACAGGCTCTGCACCGATGGCTCGGATGAAATCCTCTATGATGGAGGGATTTTCGGGATCGTCAAAGCCAAGCTCCCGGCTGGGCCGCAGCAGCAGGCAGCCGTAGTAAGCACCAATCTTCCTGCCGGTCAGGGGCTTTGTGACTTTCTTTTTCAGTTCGTCCCAGCCTACGGTATCCCGCAGAACCTCCAGATAGTGCAGCACCTTGGTCTCGCCGAAATACGGAAGCTCCAGCTCCAGATAATTATTCACCTTCCGGCGAATGTCATCATCATTTCGCATATCGCCGTTGACACGCTTCAGCACATGGTAGCAGGCAGAGCACAGAGTCACCAGCTTTCCGCCCTGCTCCCGGGACGCTGCCAGTGCGCGGACAGAAGAAAGCCGGGTGGCAATTTCATCCTTCGCAAGGGGATAAACAGCGCCGCAGCACTGCCAATCAGGAATCTCTTCCAGTGGGAATCCCAGAGCCTCGGCAGCTTTCCTACCGCAGGCATCCAGCTCTGCTCCCTTGGTTTTCAGGGTGCAGCCGGGGAAATAAGGATATGTCATGTCAGTTCCTCCGCATCAAATCATCTGTTCGGGGTGGAATACTTCATCGAACCGTTCCTCCGTCAGGAAGCCCAGAGCAACGCAGGCTTCTTTCAGAGAGATATTTTCCTTGTAGGCCTTCTTGGCGGTCTTGGCCGCGTTTTCATAGCCGATGTAGGGATTCAGAGCTGTGACCAGCATCAGGGAGTTATACAGATTGTGGTGCATTTTCTCCTTGTTGGGGCGGATACCAACAGCACAGCGGTCATTGAAGGACTGGATGGATTCTGCCAGCAGCCGGGCAGACTGCAGGAAATTGTAGGCCATCACCGGCATGAATACATTCAGCTCGAAATTGCCCTGGCTGGCCGCAATACCGATGGTGGCATCGTTGCCCATGACCTGTACGGCAACCATGGTGACCGCCTCGCACTGGGTGGGGTTGACCTTACCGGGCATGATGGAGGAACCGGGCTCATTTTCAGGAATGAAGATTTCGCCCAGACCGTCTCTGGGGCCGGAAGCCAGCCAGCGGACATCGTTTGCAATCTTCATCATGTCGGCTGCCAGCGCTTTCAGTGCACCGTGCGCAAATACCAGCTCGTCCTTGGAGGTCAGTGCATGGAATTTATTGCCTGCGGTAATAAATTCTTTGCCGGTAATCTGAGCAACCTCTTCGGCAACTTTTTTATCAAAGCCCTTGGGGGCATTCAGGCCGGTACCGACTGCGGTACCGCCCAGTGCCAGCTCCCGCAGGGGCGGCAGTGCGATTTCCAGCAGCTGCTTGTCCCGCTCCAGACTGGTGCGCCAGCCGGAAATCTCCTGTGCAAAGGAAATGGGAACTGCATCCTGCAAGTGGGTTCTGCCGGACTTGACAATTCCGTCGAAATCCCATTCCAGACGCAGGAACGTATCGATCAGATTCTGCACCGCAGGAAGCACGCGATCCTCAATGGCGCAGACAGCCGCAATATGCATGGCTGTGGGAAAGGTATCGTTGGAGGACTGGCTCATGTTGATATCATCATTGGGATGCACCAGTTTTTCCTCAGCAACCTCGTTCGCACGATTGGCAATGACTTCATTTGCGTTCATATTGGATTGGGTGCCGGAGCCGGTCTGCCAGACCACCAGAGGGAAATGATCGTTCAGCTGCCCGGAAATCACCTCGTCCGCCGCCTTCTCAATGGCTGTCAGCTTGGCGGCCGTCATCTTTTCAGGCTTCAGCACATGGTTGGCTCTGGCCGCTGCCAGCTTCAGAATGCCGAAGGCATGGATAATCTCCTTGGGCATGGTTTCGATTCCTACACCAATGGGGAAATTCTCGTGGCTTCTCTGGGTCTGCGCTGCCCAGTAGCGGTCGGCAGGCACCTGCATTTCACCCATGGAATCATGTTCAATCCGATATTCCATAATCTGTTCCTCCTCAGATATTGATGGCTGCAATGGTTTCTTTCAGCTTTTCTGCACTGGTGCGCAGCTTGGCAAGCTCATCATCGTTCAAATCGTTCTGAATCTTCCCACGGACGCCGTCACTGTCCACGATGCTCAGCACACTCAGGCACACATCAGAGATGCCATATTCACCGTTCATCATGGTGGAAACCGTCAGCGCCGTGCCGGAACCGTTGAGAATGCATTTGACAATATGGCAGACGGCAAATGCCACCGCATAGAAGGTGGCTCCCTTGGACTGGATCACCACAGCACCGGACTTGCGGACACGTTCTTCAAAATCAGCATAGTCCCCATTAAACCGGATGGACTCCCGGTGGGGTGCATGGGACTTATATCGGCTGATATGGTTGTTGGAAATGGTAGCCAGCGACCAGGGAACAAAGGAACTGTCACCATGCTCTCCGTAAACATGGGCATGGACATTCTTGGGACTGATGCCGAATTCCTTGGCAAGCTCCGTCTGGAGACGAACGGTATCCAGCACCGTACCGGAACCGATGATATGGTTTTCCGGAATACCGGACAGCCGGTGGAATGCATAAGTCATCACGTCCACAGGGTTGGAAACGATGATATAAATTGCATCAGGAGCATACTCCACAATCTGCGGGGTGATCTGTTTCAGAATATCCACATTGGTCTGGGCCAGCTCCAAACGGGTCTGGCCGGGCTTTCTGGCAAGACCGGATGTGATAATGACGATGGAGGAACCCACTGCATCCTCATAATGTCCAGAACGGACGACTGCCGGGGAGGTGAAGCCGGTACCCTGATAGATATCCATTGCTTCTCCGAAAGCTTTCTGTTCGTTGATATCAATCAAAAGAATCTCTGTTGCGATGTTCATTGCGATCAGATCGTTGGCGATTGTAGAGCCGACACTGCCTGCTCCGATGATGGTAATTTTGGTTGCCATAGTTGGTTCTCCTTTCGGAATGCTTCAAAAGTTATCGATAATATTTTATCCAAATCATACCGATATGTGAAATTGAAATTCCGATCCCGATTACACCCGGTTCTATATGACATACTGCACAAAAACAGCAAAAGAAATCCCCCCGATATTTACGCAGTGCGAATAATGCACGGTATCTATCGGGGGGATATGCTGCTGGCAGAAGAGCAGTTCGCAGGATTTGAGGGTTCCTTCTATCGAAATGAAGAATACAGCACATTCAGAAATGGAAT